>JAOAUO010000169.1 GCA_030157565.1 Legionellaceae bacterium | reverse complement strand
CCATGTATCTGGTCGAGCTGGCCTATGATTTTAGTCAAAAAATGCTGAAACCTGGCGGGACTATGTTAATGAAAATTTTCCATGGCACGGGCTTTGATGAGATGGTCAAGCGGGCACGTTTGCAATTTGAACGGGTCGTGATTCGAAAGCCCCAGGCGTCTCGCGCCCGGTCTCGAGAAACATATTTATTGGCGAAAGGGTATGGTTTGTAGCCATTTTATCGGTATGATGGTGTAAAATACGTAACATACTTAACTAGAGGTTAATGCTTTGAACGACATGGTAAAAAATTTATTTTTATGGTTAATTGTCGCCATTGTACTGGTTTCTGTATTCAGTAACTTTGGTCCCCGTCAAGCCACTGCTGAAAAAGTATCGTACAGTCAATTTTTAAAGGAAATTGATCAAGGTCTAGTGCATTCAGTGACGATTGAAGATGACAAAATCATCAAAGGGCTCACTAAAAACAACCGTCCTTTTGTCACATACATGCCCGTTCGTGACAATGCATTGCTCGGCGAGCTGTTGAAATACGACGTGGATGTGAGGGGCCAAGAAAAACAACAAGAAAGCTTCTTATTGCATTTGTTTATCAACTGGTTCCCGATGTTGTTATTGATAGGTGTTTGGGTCTTTTTCATGCGCCAAATGCAAGGCGGTGGCGGGCGGGGTGCCATGTCATTCGGCCGTTCGCGTGCTCGATTACTGGGTGAAGATCAAGTAAAAGTGACGTTCGCTGACGTAGCGGGTGTGGATGAAGCGAAAGAAGAAGTGAAAGAATTGGTCGACTTTTTGCGTGACCCAACCAAATTTCAAAATTTAGGCGGACGTATCCCGCGCGGGGTGTTGCTGGTGGGGTCGCCTGGGACCGGTAAAACGTTACTGGCTCGCGCCGTGGCCGGCGAGGCCAAGGTGCCTTTCTTTACGATCTCAGGGTCGGATTTTGTTGAAATGTTTGTCGGCGTGGGTGCCTCACGGGTGCGAGACATGTTTGAGCAAGCCAAAAAACAAGCGCCATGCATTATTTTTATTGATGAGATTGATGCCGTGGGCCGGCATCGAGGGGCCGGCCTAGGCGGCGGGCATGATGAACGCGAACAGACCCTGAATCAGCTTTTGGTTGAAATGGATGGGTTTGAAGGCAATGAAGGCGTCATTGTGGTTGCGGCTACAAATCGCCCCGATGTATTGGATCCCGCATTGCTTCGTCCGGGTCGCTTTGATCGCCAAGTCGTGGTGCCGCTTCCCGATATTCGTGGGCGCGAGCAAATATTGAAAGTGCACTTGAACAAAGTTCCTCTCGACCCGCACGTAGAAGTCATGCCGATTGCGCGTGGAACGCCGGGTTTTTCAGGCGCTGATTTGGCAAACCTCATCAATGAAGCGGCGTTATTTGCGGCACGTGCAAACAAACGCACGGTCGGCATGCTTGAGTTGGACAAAGCGAAAGATAAAATCATGATGGGGGCGGAGCGCCGCTCGATGGTCATGGATGACAATGAGAAAAAATTAACAGCCTATCATGAAGCGGGACATGCCATTGTGGGTTTGCTGGTTCCAGAGCACGACCCGGTGTATAAAGTGTCTATTATTCCTCGTGGACGCGCGCTTGGCGTGACCATGTTTCTGCCTGAGCAAGATCGTTACAGCCACAGCAAACGGCGTTTAGAAAGCCAATTGGCCAGTTTATTTGGAGGCCGTGTCGCGGAGGAATTGATCTTTGGTGCGGACAGCGTGACAACGGGCGCGTCCAATGACATCATGCGCGCCACTGATATTGCTCGAAAAATGGTGACCAGTTGGGGGTTGTCAGCCCTAGGTCCATTGACATTTGGCCAGGAAGAAGGCGAAGTATTTTTAGGCCGAACGGTCAATCAAAACAAAGAAATTTCCAATGAAACGGCACGCCTGATTGATGAAGAAGTGCGCGTGATCATTGACCGTAATTTTCAGCGCGCAACCACCATTTTGACCGAACATTTGAAAACCTTGCATTCCATGGCGGAAGGATTGATTAAATACGAGACGATTGATGCGGCTCAAATCAAAGAAATCATGGAAGGAAAGGATCCTAGCCCGCCAGAGGGTTGGGATACGGTGAATCTCACCGATAACAACCATTCAGGACATGAGGGAAATAGCCCCGTTAAGCCGGTTGATGTACCGCCACTCTCCGGTGATTCGGTGTAGTGAATAGTCAACAATTCATCGCATGGTGTGAGGATCACGTGCAGTCAGGGTTCACGCCCATTCCCATTCCGATGGCTGCACAAAAACCGCTGGTGATGGGGATACTGAATGTAACGCCCGACTCGTTCTCTGATGGGGGCTTTTTTTTCAAACAGCAAGACGCTTTGCACCGTGTCCAGACCATGATTGAACAAGGTGCTGACATCATTGATGTAGGAGGCGAGTCCTCTAGGCCCGGTGCGGTTGAGATTTCATGCGCAGAAGAATTAGATCGCGTGATTCCCATCATCGAATGCATTCGCTCAAGGAGTGATATTGGCATCTCAATAGACACCCGTAAAGCCGTTGTCATGAAAGAGGCCGTGGCCGCGGGTGCGTCATTGATCAACGATATTCATGCGTTGCAAGGAGCGGATGCGCTCAGCGTTGTGGCTTCATTGGATGTGCCTGTGTGTCTGATGCACATGCAAGGATTGCCCGATCGGATGCAAGCCAATCCTCATTACGACGGCTGTATCGTTGATGCGATCAACTGTTTTTTTGAGCAACGCATCCAAGCTTGTATTCACGCGGGTATTTCGCCTAAGCGCTTGATATTAGATCCGGGCTTTGGATTTGGTAAATCGGTGAATCACAATTTGTTACTGCTGAAAAATCTCGCCGCGTTTCAACAGCATGGATTGCCCTTGTTGTTAGGGGTATCACGCAAAAGTACGTTAGGCGCGATTACAAAAAAAACCGTGGATGCACGCATGCCAGCGGGCATTGCATCGGCGGTATTTGCCGCTTCTCAAGGCGTACGCATCATAAGAACCCACGATGTGGGTGAAACCCACCAAGCCTTGCAAATGCTCGAAGCAATTGTTTGTGCATAAAGGACAACTGAATGAATCAACGTAAATATTTTGGTACAGATGGCATTCGTGGGCGTGTTGGCTCACCACATATTCATCCGGAGTTTATGTTAAAACTGGGGTGGGCGGTCGGTCGCGTATTGGCCAATGGTCAGCGCAAAAAAATCTTGGTGGGCAAAGACACGCGTGTCTCGGGTTACATGCTCGAATCCGCATTGGAAGCGGGATTGTCAGCGGCAGGCGTGGATGTTCGATTGCTAGGCCCCATGCCAACGCCAGCCATTGCTTATTTGACACAAACATTACGCGCAACAGCGGGCATTGTCATCAGTGCCTCGCATAATTCATTTCAAGACAATGGGATTAAGTTTTTTTCAGCCGATGGCAGCAAGCTGCCCGATAGCATCGAGCTCGAGATTGAAGCTGCGATGGATAAACCCTTTGAAATTGTCCCTTCCGATCGGTTAGGAAAAGCCACGCGGGTCAGTGATGCGCCGGGTCGTTACATTGAATTTTGTAAATCAACCATTCCCTCCATGACGCGTTTATCCGGCTTGAAGATCGTGGTTGACTGCGCCCACGGCGCCACCTACCACATCGCGCCCAATGTATTTATGGAGCTGGGTGCTGAAGTGATTGCGATAGGGGATAAGCCCGACGGATTTAATATCAATCAACAGTGTGGCTCCACGTCACCTGAAATGCTACAGAAGAAAGTATTGGAAACAGGCGCTGATGTGGGCATTGCACTGGATGGGGATGGTGATCGTTTAATTTTGGTCGATGCCAATGGCCGTTTAGTCAGTGGCGATGAAACGATTTACATCATTGCGAAAGACCGACATCAACGCGGTTTGTTGCATGGTGGCGTGGTGGGCACATTGATGAGCAATTATGGGCTCGAGCAAGCGTTTCGTGCCATGAGCATTCCCTTCTTGCGCACTCAAGTGGGCGATCGGTATGTGCTGGAAGCGCTGAAGGCGCACGATTGGAAAATTGGGGGCGAGGCATCCGGTCACATCGTTTGTTTGGATAAAACAACCACCGGTGATGGGATTGTCGCGGCGTTACAAGTCTTGGCTATTATGATCAAACAAGAAAAAACGCTAGAAGAACTGTGTGAGGGGATAACGCTGTTGCCTCAGACATTGATCAATTTAAAAACCAATAATGCCGCGTTATTGATGAGCTCACCGCGCGTGATCGATGCCGTGGATGCCCTGAACCGCACATTGAGCGGAACAGGCCGGGTATTGCTTCGTCCCTCGGGTACCGAGCCGCTGCTGCGGGTCATGGTTGAAGGGGGCGATCCGTCCGTTGTGCAGAGACATGCTCAGCAGCTCAGTGACGAAATCACGCACATTGAACAAGAGATGAGTGTGGTTTAAAAAACAATCGAAAAGACTTGCTTCTGTCATGATGCGTTGGTAGAATGTTAGCCTTAATTTGAGTGTATTTATCAACCTCGTGGTTCATTTAAAACTGAGGTTTGTTTATTTTCAGGAGCAAACAATGTCGCTAACGAGCGTGCAAAAAGCAGAAATTATCAATGAATTTAAACGGGCCGATCAAGATACAGGATCCCCTGAAGTTCAAGTGTCTTTAATGACCGGCCGCATTAAATATCTGACCGATCATTTTAAAGAACACAAAAAAGATTTCCATTCACGCCGCGGTTTACAAGAATTGGTTAATAAACGTCGTAAATTGTTGAAATATTTAAAAAGAAATGATCAGTCGCGTTATTCAACACTGATTCAAAGTCTAGGCTTAAGAGATTCTTATTGATTATCAAAATCATCCTTGATGGCGCTGATTTGATAAAAACATGATCCAAAAAAGGGCGCAATCGTATTGCGCCTTTTTTTATTCCTGAGTAACCATTCACCACAATTCGCCCTGCGAGCAAATGTGGTGATGCAGCTGGCGGATTGATAATCTGCCGACCAAATTGGCCTGTCTATCAATAGGCCGGATGGCCTGCATAAGCAACAAATCATTCTTGTTGCCCATTGTTGGCGCAGGTCGTAACGCTCATCACCGCATTTTGCCCGCAGGGCGAATTGTGGTGAATGGTTGCATTCCTGATGCTGAACACGGTATCTAAAATATATGAATGGGGTAATTTTCATGGCTAAAATCACCAAAACAATCCAGTTAGGCGAACAAACATTAGTGCTTGAAACCGGCGAAATCGCTAGACAAGCAGATGGCGCTATTTTTGCCAGCATGAATGGCACGCAGGTACTGGTGACGGTCGTGGGTAAACGAGACGGTGCGGAAAAAAACAGTTTTTTCCCTTTGACCGTTGATTATCAGGAAAAAACATATGCCGCCGGTAAAATTCCGGGTGGCTTTAAGAAACGAGAAGGCGCCCCCAGTGAGCACGAAACACTGACCTCACGTTTGATTGATAGGCCTTTACGCCCATTATTTCCAGATGACTTTTATAA
>JAOAUO010000168.1 GCA_030157565.1 Legionellaceae bacterium | reverse complement strand
CATTGTCGTTCACCTCTGTTAGCCGCGTAGCGGATAATAGGGGTGAGCAGTTACCTTTTATCATTCCAATTGCAAAATACCCGGCATTGTCGGCGTGGCGGAGGTCGTTAGTGCACCCTATCCGGATTACACGGCGTTTGACCCCAACAGCGACCACCCCGATCCCAACAGCACACCCGACAACCCACGTTGGTTTATGGTGGATGTGCGCTTTAAAGAAGAATTTCCACACTCGGTGTCTTTGGAATCGATGAAGCATTATCCCGAATTAACCAACATGCCCCTGGTGCGCCGTGGTAATCGCTTGTCGGTCATGCCGGTCAGCGAGCACGAGTGGGCCTTTATTTGTGGTTTAGCCAGGCACGACTGAACCGGGACGACCCGTGATTGAGCGAAGATTGTATCCACGCGCTCACTTGCTATAAACTGTCATGCTTCACACTATTCTCAACTTCAAACAGGTTCGATTCGATGTCATTATTTGCAAACATTCAAGAAGCCCCACGCGATCCCATTCTCGGCATCACAGAACTATTCAATGCCGACCCCAATCCCGATAAAATCAATCTAAGCGTTGGCGTCTATTTAACAGATGAGGGCAAGATTCCATTGCTAAAATCCGTACAAGCCGCGGAACAAATCATCATGAAAACCCCCACGCCGCGTGCTTACCAGCCAATTCAGGGCGCATTGGTGTATAACCAAGCCGTGCAAACCTTGGTGTTCGGAAACCAGGCGAGCGCTTTGACGGATGGCCGTGTCGTCACCGTGCAGGCGTTAGGCGGCACAGGCGCGCTCAAACTCGGCGCTGATTTTTTGAAATGGTTTTTTCCGCATGCTCAAGTGGCCATTAGCGACCCCAGCTGGGAAAATCACCGTGCGCTATTTGAATCGGCAGGATTTCCGGTCTCAACCTACTGCTATTACGACCCCGAAACCCACGGCGTTGATTTCGCAGGCCTGATTCACTCCCTTCGCGCACTGCCCGCCCAATCCATTGTCATCTTGCATGCGTGCTGCCACAATCCTACGGGCATCGATTTATCACCCCCTCAATGGCTGGAAATCATTGAGGCATGCAGAGCCCACGCATTGATTCCTTTCCTAGACATGGCCTATCAAGGGTTTGCGGTCGGCGTAGAAGCCGATGCGGGCGTGGTGCGTTTGTTCTTGGATTCAGGCCTTTCATTCTTGGTGTCTAATTCGTTTTCAAAATCATGCTCGCTTTATGGCGAACGCGTAGGTGCCCTGTCCATTGTGACGGGCAATCAAGGCGAATCTCTCTGCGTGCTGTCTCAAATAAAGCGCGTAATACGAACAAATTATTCCAATCCACCCACGCACGGCGGCGCCATCGTTTCAACCCTACTCACACGCCCTGAACTGCGTGCACTATGGGTGAGCGAGCTGGATGCCATGCGGCTGCGAATCGAATCCATGCGCCACGCACTGGTCTCTAAATTAAGCCAGCACAACCCGGCGCTGGATGTTTCATTTATCAACCAACAACGCGGCATGTTTTCATATTCAGGTCTGTCTAGCGGGCAGGCGACTCAACTGAAAGAACACCACGGCATTTATATTTTACCATCTGGCCGCATCTGCATCGCGGCATTAAATAGTCGAAACATTGAAGCGGTTGCAGGTGCGATTGCCGCCGTACTGGGGTAAATCTCGCCCCGTTTTTTATTCCCATCGCTGGCGGTGGCGTATATACTGGCTGACATCGTCTTGCAGAGAGAGTCACGCATGTTAGCCAAAACAATCATTGTTGTTGTCATGCTGGTTATTTTAGCCTCATTAGTCAGTGGATTGGTTTTCCTGGTCCGTGACAAAGGCAAAACCAACCGCAGCGTCCAATCATTAACCTGGCGTATCGGTTTATCATTGGGCTTGTTTATTTTTTTGTTTTTGGCCTTTAAATTTCATTGGATAGCACCCCATGCCTTACAACAATAAACCGCTGACTGAAACGCACTCCGAACTGGGCATCAAATCAGATTATGATGCCCATTATAATCCAGCACGTTTATTCCCTATTCCGAGGGCCTTGAAACGCACCGAGATTGGCATCGAGCCGACCCATTTGCCTTTTTATGGATGGGATCTCTGGAACCACTACGAAGTGTCTTGGCTGAATGAAAAAGGCAAGCCCATGGTCGGCATGGCTGAAATTCAGTACGACTGCCGATCGCCCATGATTATCGAATCCAAATCATTAAAGCTTTATTTTAATTCGTTTAATAACACACCGTTTAAATGCAGCGCCGAGGTTGAATCTACGGCACAACGCGACCTCACACATTGTGTGGGAGCCGCGGTTTCGGTCTCCATTCATGGATTAGACCGTCTTCCAGATAGCATATTGCATGCTTCTTTTTCAGGAGAAAGCTTGGATGCGCTGGATGTCGATGGATTCGTTTATACCGTTGAACCTGACTTTCTGACCGTATCAGAGCCCCTCGTTGAGGAAACATTGTATTCCGACTTATTAAAATCAAACTGCCTGGTGACCTACCAACCCGATTGGGGCAGCGTGCAAATCACATATACAGGTCCTAAAATAGACCGAGAAGGATTATTGAAATACATTGTATCCTTTAGAAACCACAATGAATTTCATGAACAATGCATCGAGCGAATATTTGTGGACATCATGAAACGGTGCAAACCACAAGCGCTCACCGTGTATGGTCGCTATACTCGACGCGGCGGATTAGACATCAACCCCTATCGTACAACAACCCCTCAAGCCCCCCTTCCAGAGCATCGCCGATTGGTTCGTCAATAATCGGCGATCGGACACGGATGGATCATGCAATACACGATGGCCCACAGAGTTATCCACAGGATGAAGATTAATCAATACAGGCGATTGGTTTATTAGTCATTAATAATCAGTCAGTTGGATTAGATTTTTATTTTAAACAAAAAAAACAAACAAAGTTATTCACAGGAACAAATGGTTGTTTAAAACAAATTAAGTAATCATTCACCACAATTCGCCCTGCGGGCAAAATGCGGTGATGAGCGTTACGCCTTGCATTAACAATGAGCAATAAATATGATTTGTTGCTTATGCAGGCACACCTGGCCTATTAACAAACAAGCCAATTTGCTCGGAAGATTCTCAATTCGCTAGCTGCATCACCACATTTGCCCGCAGGGCGAATTGTGGTGAATGGTTACCAAATTAATTCGGTTAATTATAGTGTTGACAGGCAAAGGTCCTGCTTTTTTTCCGATGATTTGAACAACCAATCCGAATCCATTTTAGATGAGACTCGAAAAACTCTGAATTCGATTGAGGCAAACCGCCCATAAACAACGGCTCATGTTCATACGGCCCAGACTCGGTCATTCGATCATTGAACGTGGTTTTGTCCAAACTCCGACAATAGAGTATGATCAAAGAAATCAAATGGGATGAACCGACTCAATATGAACGATGCCACCGAACGAAAACCACTCACTGAATTTACTGAAAAAGCATACCTCGATTACTCGATGTATGTCATTTTAGACCGCGCTTTGCCCAACATTGCCGATGGATTAAAACCGGTGCAACGGCGGATTGTGTATGCCATGTCCGAACTGGGTTTGAAGGCCACCTCCAAACACAAGAAGTCAGCACGAACAGTTGGGGATGTGTTGGGTAAATTTCACCCCCATGGCGACACGGCCTGTTATGAGGCGATGGTGCTGATGGCGCAGCCGTTCTCATACCGATACCCGTTTGTAGATGGCCAAGGCAACTGGGGATCGCCCGATGATCCTAAATCATTTGCCGCCATGCGATATACCGAGGCGCGCTTATCGCCTTACGCGGAGCTGTTATTGTCTGAATTGCAGCAAGGCACGGTGGACTGGGTCGATAATTTTGACGCAACCCTCCAAGAGCCGTCATTATTGCCCGCTCGATTACCGAATGTCCTCTTGAATGGAGCAACAGGCATCGCCGTCGGCATGTCATCCGACATTTTGCCGCATAATTTAACTGAAGTGGCAAACGCCTGCGTGCATTTGCTCGACAATCCCCATGCCACATTAGATGAGATGACACAGATCATCAAAGCACCGGATTTCCCCACGCAAGCTGAAATCATCACCCCTCCCGCGGCCATTCAGGCCATGTACGCCACAGGCAACGGTTCTGTTAAAATGCGAGCCGTGTACCGCCAAGAAAAACACAATATTGTCATTGAGGCCCTGCCCTATCAAGTCTCTGGCGCGAAGATAGTGGAGCAAATAGCGCTGCAAATGCAACAAAAAAAATTGCCCATGGTCGAAGATTTACGAGACGAATCCGATCACGAACACCCCACGCGCCTGGTCATCATTCCTCGCTCGAACCGTGTGGATGTAGAAGGCCTCATGTCGCATTTGTTTGCCACCACGGAGCTCGAACGCAGTTACCGCGTGAATTTCAATATGATAGGCCTGGATGGCAAACCACGTGTCAAAAACTTATTGGTGATTCTGCAAGAATGGCTGGTTTTTCGATTAAGCACCGTGAAACGGCGTTTGCAATACCGCTTGGATAAAGTATTGGATCGTTTGCATGTATTAGAAGGGTTATTGATTGCCTATTTAAATTTAGATGAAGTGATTGCCATTATTCGAGAGGAAGACCACCCAAAGCAAGCATTGATGGCGCGTTTTTTACTGAGCGATCGCCAAGCCGACGCCATCCTCGACATGAAATTGCGCCATTTAGCGAAATTAGAAGAGTTTAAACTGCGTGCCGAATCCGATGAATTAAATACCGAACGCGATTATTTACAAAAAATACTCGCCAGTGAAAAGCGCTTGCGTGCACTGGTCAAATCGGAAATCATCTCCGATCGCGATGCGTATGGCGATGCCAGGCGCTCGCCCATCATGGAGCGGGAAAGTTCCACGGCCCTCAAAGAAGAAGACATCTTGCCGAACGAACCCATCACCGTGGTGCTCTCACAAAAAGGTTGGGTGCGGGCGGCCAAAGGATTTGATGTCGATGGGCTAACGCTCAGCTATAAAACCAGCGATGCGTTCAAAGCACAAACCAATGCGCGCAGCAATCAGCAAGTGGTTTTTTTTGATACTGAGGGTAAAGTCTATAACCTGCCGGGGCACGTGCTGCCCTCCGCGCGAGGCCAGGGAGAACCCTTGACCGGAAAACTCAATCCTGCCGACGGCATGTCGTTTGCAACATTAATTTGTGGTGAACCAGACGATTGGGTGCTATTAACCAATGATGCAGGCTATGGATTTTTAACACAATTCAATGAATTGTATGTTAAAAATCGAAACGGCAAAGCATGCATTAAATTGCCCACAAACAGCCTCTTGTTGCCACCGCGCATCGTGAGTGCCAAAGACACGCAACAGATTGCTTGCGTCACCAATACCGGTCGCCTATTGCTGTTCTCAGCGCTTGAATTACCCGTGTTGACGCGCGGAAAAGGAAATAAATTAATCAATATACCCACAGCAAAAGCCGCCTCTCGAGAAGAATTCGTGATTGATGTGCGGGTAGTCGCTCCCGACGATGCATTGACGGTGCACGCTGGAAAACGCCACTTCACCTTAAAAGCCGCGGATTTGCTGCGTTACCAAGGTGCACGCGCGCTGCGAGGCAATCGATTACCGAGAGGATTGCAAAACGTGACGGAACTTCAAGTGGCCCCAAAATAATGAATCGCTCGTCGATAACTTGGAGTTTGGACAAAACGACATGCAAAAACACGCATGTCATTTCGTCCAAATATAATCAGCGCCTCAATCTTTAGAACGCTTCGTGTACTATGCCCATGAACCCATTATCATGGACAGAAGGACATGAGTCTTTTTTCATGTTCTTTTGTCCAATGTCCAGTCGATAACAAAATAAGTGAGTAAAAAATGATTGAAGTAGGTCGGTTTAATCAATTAACGGTGATCAAAGAGGTGCCGTTTGGTATTTATTTGGATGGCAAAGATTGGGGGGATATTTTATTGCCTAAAAAATATGTACCGCAAGATACGGCATTGAATGACCAATTGAATGTGTTTATCTATTTTGATTCAAAAGATAAGATCATTGCCACCACATTGCGTCCCCGCGTTCAGTTAGGGCGCTGTGCCTTTTTGAAAGTGATTGATGTAAACCCTGTCGGTGCATTCCTGGATTGGGGCTTGGATAAAGACTTGTTGGTGCCAAAGCCCGAACAGAATCGACCGATGGAAAAAGGCAAATCGTACCTCATTTATGTGAAGCAAGATAATAAAGGGCGCATTATTGCCAGCTCTAAACTGGATTATTGCCTGGATAAATCACCCGCTGATTTTAAGCCAGGAGATGAAGTGAGCTTATTGATTGCTGAAGCCACCGCGCTAGGAAATAAAGTCATTATTAATGATAATCACTGGGGCTTGATTCATTCCGGCGATATCTTTCAGACCTTGACCTATGGGAAAAAGATACCGGGTTATATTAAAACGGTACGAGAAGATGGAAAAATTGATGTGGTCTTAAGAAAAACGGGACAAGACAGCATCCGTGACTTAGCAAAACGCATCCTGATGGCGTTACATGAAACAGAAGGCTTCTTGCCGCTGCATGATAAGAGTGCCTCGTTGGATATCCAGCGTGCCTTCGGTGAGAGTAAAAAAAGTTTTAAAAGCGCGATTGGTCAGCTTTATAAACAGGGCGATATTCATATCGAATCCAATGGAATACGTTTACAAAACGGGCGTTTGGACAAAAAAACATGAAAAGGGCCTCATGCTTCTCTGTCCAAATTTAAAAACACGAAGCTATCTAAAGATGGAAGATCTAAATATATTTGGACGAAATGACATGCGTGTTTTGCATGTCATTTCGTCCAAACTCAACGTTGAAACATAATACCTAATACATTCAATACATTATTTTCAACCGCTTCATCCAAACAGCCCAAGACCTTGATGATTCGAGTACGATCAATTGAACGTACTTGATCAAGCGCAATTTGCCCTTTTTTATGATTGAAATGAAGCGTTACGCGAGTGGGAAAATCATCTCGCACGGTACTGGTCATGGGGGCTACAATTATCGTTTTTAGCCGACTGACATTCATTGAATCCGGCGAGATGATCAAGACCGGTCGCGTTTTTTTCATTTCTGAACCCATCGTGGGGTCTAGATTCACTAGACAAATATCAAAGCGCTTGAGTTTTACCATGTCCACTCATCCTCATCAAACGCATTCGGCAGATCGATCAGTGTTTCATCTTGCTGAGCGTCTGCAATGGCATTGAATTTCTCGGTCCACCCCGCTTGCGAATGTTTAAGCGGCATTAAACTAATCCCTCCTTTTTTATTCACGGTAATATCCAGTTTCTCGCCTGCGGCTAAATGAGCGTCCTTAATAATGTTTGAAGGGATACGAAGACCAATGGAATTGCCCCACTTGGTTAAGATGACAGTAGACATGAGCAGGCTCACGCATAGATAAACATAGTATAATTATACTATGTTTATCTATGCGTGAGCAAGTGTGAAGGCTCAATCTTCCAGTCACTTGCTTTCTAAGTAAATCATACTAGTGTTATATTTGTACCCATGGAATTTTTTTTGCAATTGACTCGTAATCACCCCAATCAAAGGGAGACATAAAGTGACCTATTCCAAACAAAACAACCCAGTTTACAACCTGGATGACATAAAAAAACAAGCCAAACAATCGATTTACAATGGCTCTGTCACAGAAGACTATCCGCTCGATATTGAAGAAGCCTGCCAATTGCTGAATGAGGCGTTGGCCACTGAAATCATGTGCGTGCTTCGCTATCGTCACCATCAAATCATTGCAAAAGGGATCGATAAGCCACAGGTTGCTGCCGAATTTGCAGAGCATGCGGTTGATGAAGAGCGGCATATGATGATGCTCGCCGAGCGAATTGACCAATTAGGCGGCAATCCTGATTTGAATCCTGCCACCGTGTCTCAACGGACCGCGACTGAATATGGAACGGGACGTGATTTATTGAAACTCATTGAAGACGATTTAATTGCAGAACGCATCGCCATCATGGTTTATAGAAAATTAATCGATTGGTTTGGTACAAAGGATCCCACGACTCGACGGATGCTTGAGGACATATTAAAAGATGAAGAAGATCATGCCAATGATCTGTCGGATCTTTTAAGTGCAAGGGGAGCGCCTTAATTGCCCCCCCCTCAGTCAATACACTGAACCCTCTAAAAATGGATGGGCTAATTATATTTGGACAAAATGAGATGCGCGTTGTTGCATGTCGTTTTGTCCAAACTCCAACGTTATAAACCCAATTTTTTTATTGTGCCAATAGGCAGAAACAAACGATGATCATTTGCCGGGAACGGTATAAAACCAAAGTGTTTATAAAAATTCACAGAAATCTCATCTTTGGCATCAACAATGACGGCAACGATTCCAATTTGATGACTGACAGCAAGACTTCGCTTCAGGGCGTCCACCAACAGAAACGCACCCATTTTTTTACCTCTCATCTTTTCATCTACGGCTAATCGCCCCAACAATATTCCAGGCAAAACGGGGTATCTTGGTAATTTTTTGGCTAACTCAGAGGGTAGCTCGCCAGGAAATATTCCAATGGATGAAATCGTATAAAATCCTGAAATATAGTCGGATTCCTGCCGCGTCAAGATGTAGGTAATGGCAACATTTTTTTTAATATCTTGACTGGCTTGTATTTTGAGAGACTGATCCAGTGCTGCAGTTCCACAGGAAAAAAAATTTTTATTGTGTTTCTTACCCAATTGCTCAATTCGGTATTTAGGTGAAAGTACGTTTATCTCTGTCATTTGGATTCAACGTCTCTTTTGTACTGATCGACCGCCCTCAATAGATTGTTTGATGCTTTCGGTGGATTTAACAGCGCTTGAATAAAAACATCACGATCAACCGCTGTCAAATGCAGTTGCTGATACTCTTGTATGACACGAATGGCTGCCTCGCATGCTGAATGAATAACGAAATCCGTCAGTGTGCGCCCCGATAATTCAGCTGCATTTTTCAGTAAACTCTTTTTATCCGCACTCATTCGTGCTTCAAAACGCTCTATATCCAGGCTATGTTTAATGGCTGGTTGTCCCATAATCGTCACCTCTGTTGATCCTCTCGATCTAATTATACGGCAATATGCCGTACATTCAAGGTTACTGCTGGCGCTTGAGCGTGCCGGCTCACCATCGCAAACCCCTCATTCAATACGCGGGCCTTCTTCAGCCTAGACAAGCTCATTAAATTTGGACAGAAAAGCATGAGGCCCTTTTCATGCTTTTCTGTCCATGCTCCAATGACGGCCTTTGCTTTAATGGACCCCATTGACTTCAAAATCGATCTCAATGTTACCGCGCGTTGCATGTGAATAAGGGCAAATTTTTTCATGTGCCTCGTGAACCAGCATGGCCAGATCGGCTTGTAGCAACTGCTTGTCTTCTATTTTAAATTTGACCGCCAACCCAAAACCACCCCCTTCACGCGGACCGATAGAGACGCGGCAAGTCACCTGGGCTTGTGTTGCGTCCTTTTTATGTTGCTTGGCCACAAAGTCCAGCGCGCCACCAAAACAAGCGGCATAGCCTGTTGCAAACAGATGCTCAGGTGTCGTTGTATTCTCCTTCCCCAAGCCACCCATTTCTTTTGGCAAGGACAAATGAACGTTTACAGAGCCATCACTGGCTTCGCTATGCCCGTTACGTCCACCCGTTGAAGTGGCTGTCGCTGTAAAAACTGATTTAATTTTATCCATTTATATTTCTCCATTGTCAGTATTTCAGGTTGTTGACATCCTCCCCGCCCTAAAGAGCGGGGATTCCTACGGTGCTCAAGCAGCAATTGCTTGAGTCACTTCGATGGGTTCCTGCTTCACAGAGAGGCCTGACTGCGCCCACTCTCCACAGGCTAACAAGCGGTATCCCCGCTCTAAGATATTGATAGCGCCAACTACATCGGCGTTATTTTCATATCCACAATCGACACACAAAAATTTGGCCTGCGTAAGACGATTGTCTTTTGATACATGAGTACAGTTTGGACAGGTTCGGCTGGTATTGTGTGGTGGAACAGCCAGTAAAATACCGCCATTCCAAGCCATCTTATACTCCAATTGGCGCCTAAATTCGCCCCACCCCTGATCGAGGATGGCACGGTTAAGCCCCGACTTTTGCCTCACCCGCTTGCCGTGCTTCTCGTGATTGCCCTTAGATGACTTGGACATATTCCGGATCTGCAAATCTTCAATGCATACGAGCGCGTGGTTTTTGCTGATCGCATGAGTGGTTTTATGCAGAAAATCTTTTCGGGCATTCGCGATATCGGTGTGAATCTGTTGTACTTTGGCTTTCGCCTTTTTCCAGTTATTACTGAATTTATCCTTACGACTCATGCGGCGTTGGTAACGAGCCAAACGCAGTTGATGTTTTTTGAAACTATTTAATGGCACCACGTACGTTTCATCGCTCATTGTAGCAAAACGAGCAATCCCAACATCGACACCAACAGCACCGGTTGATACCGCGACCGGGGCCTCTATGTCGCGTTGCGTCTGAATCGACACGAACCACTTGTCGCCTGATTGACTCACTGTGGCATTACGCAACTCACCCAGTACATCACGGCTATTGCGATAACGCAGCCATCCGAGTTTGGGCAAGAAAATTCGATTGTTAGCCTGATCAAACTTCAGTTGTTTCGGATCGGGGTAGCGAAAGCTGTCGCCGCTTCCTCTACGCTTGAAGCGTGGAAATTCTGTGCGTTTGGCAAAGAAATTTTTGTACGCTTTTTCCAAATCTTTTAGCGCATGTTGCAATGACTGGGATGGTGCGTTTTTTAACCACTCCATGCTCGCTTCACGCTTCCAGATCGGTAACAAGCCGGCCATTGATACATAGCCAATGAACGTATTCCCCGCGTCGTAATTTTCTTTTTGAAGCGCCAGCGCCTTGTTATAGACGAATCGACACGATCCGGCAAAGCGGCACATCTCGCGTTGCTGTTCGCCGTTTGGCATCAATTCGAATTTAAAGGATTGAAGTCGTTTCATGGATATATCATACGCCGGGCTATGAGTGATGACAACGATATTAGACGAGGAAGACATTGTGTTTTTATGATGCATGTCCATCTGGTCTTTGTAACTAAATACCGTCGCGAGGTATTTACAGAAGAGATACTGGATGACATGCGCCTGATATTTGCACGCGTCTGCACAGACTTTGAAGCGGTATGAATAGAATTCGATGGTGAGGACGATCACGTTCATTTATTAGTGAACTACCCGCCTAAAGTGGCGGTATCAAAACGGGTGAACAGCCTGAAAGGAATATCCGGCTTGATGATTCGGAAAAAAAATTATCCCCGCATTAAAGCAAAATTGTGGGGCGGCGCACTTTGGTCACCCAGCTATTTTGCTGCGAGTTGTGGCGGTGCGCCTATTGCTGTCATCCGAAAATACATCGAGCAACAGCGAACGCCTCACTAAGGTCAACTAAGCTAGCTTACATCCGCGCCCTGAAGGGCGAGGTTTTACGCTATGGCGGATAAACGGGTCCAAACTTCAATCACTTAAAACATTAGGGGAATAAACGATATTCCTGCCCTGTTTCTAAGATAAGATTGGCTTGCTCATAATACTCCGTTCTTGTAGTAGATGTAGTCGTCACCCTTTTTGATTGGTGATGAGGATCATAAAAATACGTGTTTCTATTTCTAGAATAAACGCCTTGAGGCATCAAAAAGCCTTGGGACGTAGAATACAGTTCTGGGACCGGTTCATATACAGGTGTTCCTTGTTGATGAGGCAATGCGCGTACAATATCTCGCTGAAGGCCCGCAATCTTGCGGTTAATGGTGTTTGCGTGTGATTTTGATGAATCGCATTTTAATGTTGTTAAGAGAAAAGCTATCTCGTTTAACGTAAAGTAAGGTGAGCACAGAAATTGTTCTAAAAAGTGCTCGGCTATCTCGGGAGATGCCGTGTGATCAGATTGATATTTATTATTTCCATTATTAATCGCTTGCTGCATCACAGTGAAACCGCGTGTATTTGGTTTTAATAAAGCATGCCTCATCACCACTGGACCATATTTTTCAAGCTGAGCACAGCATTGCTTTATTTTCTCGAAATCATTCGTCATGACGGCCTCATGCAAAGGAGTAAAACCGACCACCGCACATTCCGTTAATATCTGAATTTGCATCTCTTCTGTCAGTAGTGCTTTCTCGGAAAAAATGTGAAACAACGTAAAAAAATAACTCAAGCTTTTCGCGGAACCAAAATGAATAATATTATCATACAAACGCTTGTGGCAAGGGTCCATTTCATAAAAAAGCAGCCACGCTTGATTGTGGGTTATTGGATGGCGCAGCCCGATTTCCAGCGCATCATTGACATGATTTAAATACAATTGAGTCATCTCATCAGATTCGTGTGATAGTATCATTAAGCATGTTTTTTTGTTCAGAGTCAGTGCCTTAAAATAAGTTCCAGCCATTAGAGGATTGTCGAAATATTTTTTGGCAAACGTCAGATAGCTCCGTACGATGGGAAGAACAACATTGATATCCCAAGACTGAGACCATTCAAGCATGTCTTCGAAAAGTTGTACTCCATTTTCATTGGGATAGAAAAACAATTCTTCAATGAGTGCTAAATGATTGAAGGCTTGACAACGCAACAGTAATTTCTCAGTAACCCAATGATATTTGCTTTCGATTTTATAAAAGCGGTAGATAGCCGCCATCTTGGCAATGATATTCTCATTGAAAGGCCCTTGAGATTGAAGATCCTCAACGGTCAGTTGATTTATTTTTACGCCTATATGGTCCGCGGTCATCTGTTCTTGATAATAGAGCTGAATGAACTGGAACATGGCTTCCATTTGCGTTGTAAATGCCATTCTTGTTTCTCGTTTTAATACAATGGCATCATGGTATATATATATGCCCCCGAATTCAAATTTTAGGCAAAATATGCATGCGGGGTTGGGCATTCTGTTCGCATCGCGGGGTAAACCCAGCCGCCCTAAGTCCCGCAGCTTATCCGCGGGCTCCAGCGATCCAATGCCAGCGGGAGATCCATGGACGCCGCTGATGATGCGGTTAAGGGTGATAGAAGGCACATACGGTTTATGACGGCCAGGGAGAACGACATCAGAATACCCATCATTAAGGGGGGGGGGCAATATACACGAACCCTATTCAATTTGACGCATCAAGATCTTGTATCCATACTTATATTAACGTCATGATGAGCAACAAAAATCCTCGGGGGCGAGGAGGAATCACATGGCATTGACCTGGGAGAATTCAAATGAAACTTTATACGTTAAGAGCTACCTGGCTACGGTCGCTAGCGATGAGCCTGATGACTACATGCCTTCTTTTTTGTACAGCAGTAGCCACTGCAGATTGCTCGTATTGCACCCCGGATTGCCAAAAAGCTAAATGTCAGTCCGGAAGCTGCTATACTACTACCGAAGGCACAAGCTACTGCACTTGCGTTAATTGCCCGAAGTGAGGACTGAAAGTCTATTTATGAACATTATACCGCTCTATTTGAGGGTATAGTCAGAACACGTCCGTCAATAGGACTTTTGACATTTAAAACCGCCTATAGCGCATATTGCACATCGGATATAGGCGGTTTTTATAAAACAAACTCTCCGCAGCGTCCTTAAAAAATCGGGCCCTGGTCATCCTTTAGTCTGAAAGTTGCATAAAATGTTGTCAATATTAATGGGGTTCAAACACCCCGAAACAATAACGTGACATCAATGGCGTCAAATAAATAACGGCGACTGCAAAAATCACAGACCACGTCCACGTGCTCTTTTTCTTGCAACAATTGCCGCACGTCTTTTTCTCCTAAAACCCTCAAGACTTGTTTCATTTTTTCATCTGAGCACCGGCAATGAAAAGACACGCGCCGTGCGGGATATAGCCGCAATTCGGTCTCATGATACAAGCGGTGCAGAATGGTTGGATTGTCTAGGGTTAAGAGCTCATGCTCGCTAATGGTCTCGCCTATATGCACGGCGTAGGACCAAAATTCTTCGCGTTGCTGCGTGTCTTGGCCGGGCATCAATTGCAACAAAATCCCGGCCGCGACGTCATCATTCACGGCCAACCAGACACGGCTTGCTATCTGTTCGGATTGGGCGAAATAATGCATCATGTTTTCGCCCATCGACACGGACGAAATGGGCACAATGCTTTGATAGGATTGGGTTTGATTGTACTGATTGATGGTCAGTGCCATTTTTCCGTCTAAGAAGGCGGCATTGTAATCAATGTCCTCGCCCTCGGTCTGATAGTTAGCAAACCCTCTGATTTGCAATTGATGGTCACACTGAACCAGCAGCAAGGGCAAGCGTTTATCCCCTTGAAATTGCAAACTGATTTCACCTTCAAATTTAACGCTACCGGCCAATAACACACAAGACACCAACGCCTCGCCCAGCAAACGCTTCACCATGGGAGGGTATGGGCGTTGTTGCAGGATGGTTTGATACACCTCATCCAGGTGCGCAATCTCACCCCGAATACTGGCCTGTTCAAACATAAACCGTTGCAGTGTATCTGTGTGTTCACTCATGCCGTTGCCCGTGCGTAATAATACGGCCATTTTATCTGAATTCGTTACCATTCACCACATTCGCCCTGCGGCCGCATGTGGGGATGAGCCTTAGGTCATGCGATTCTCAACTTTAAATCGTACCCCAATGTGCCGGCTTCATCACCGCATTTTGCCCGCAGGGCGAATTGTGGTGAATGCGCACGAATTCATGCGATAATGCTCTTTTTTTTATGGAGCCGCCCATGCTCAATCCACAACAAATGGCCGCAGTGAAATACATTGATGGGCCCCTATTGGTTCTGGCCGGGGCTGGCAGTGGTAAAACACGTGTCATCACGCAAAAAATTGCCCATTTAATTGATCAATGTGGGTATGCCGCCCACCACATATCAGCCGTTACCTTTACCAACAAAGCCGCCAATGAAATGCGCAATCGCATTGCATCCGTATTGCCCCCCGCGGCGCGGCGCGGTTTAAAAGTGGCTACTTTCCACACCTTAGGCTTAAGCATCATCAAACACGATGCCGTCCTGTGTGGTCTAAAACGTGGGTTTTCTATTTTTGACAGTGAAGATTGCTTGCAAATGCTGCGTGGGTTTTTACCGGCATCGCGTGCCAATGAACGGGATGATTTATATCACTTGCAGCAGCAAATCTCTCGCTGGAAAAATGAAATGCTGACACCGGAAGATGTGCTCGCACGCACACCCAATACACCCAGTGAGGCCGAAGCGGCTAGCATTTATCCGCATTATCAGCGCTCCTTGCAAGCGTATAACGCGGTTGATTTTGATGATTTAATACGCCTTCCCGTGCACTTGTTCAATCAACACCCTGAGAGCTTGGCATACTGGCAAAATAAAATCCGCCATCTACTCATTGATGAATACCAAGACTCCAACACCTGCCAATACGCCTTGGTCAAATTATTGGTCGGCGTGCGTGCCAGTTTTACGGTGGTGGGCGATGATGACCAATCCATTTATGCGTGGCGTGGCGCGCGACCTGAAAATTTAGCGCAATTAAACATCGATTTTCCTCAACTAAAAATCATCAAGCTCGAGCAAAACTATCGCTCCACAGGCCGCATTCTCAATGCCGCCAATCAACTGATTGCCAATAATCCGCATTTATTTTCTAAAAAATTATGGAGTGAGTTGGGGCATGGCGAGTTACTGCGTGTGCTGTGTTGCCGCGATGAACAAGACGAATCCGAGCAAGTGGTTTCGGATTTGATCAGCCACAAACTGCGCAATCGAACGTCTTATGGTGATTATGCCATTTTATACCGGGGCAATCACCAATCACGCGCATTTGAAAAAGTATTGCGCCATCACAGCATTCCTTATCACATCAGTGGAGGCCAATCTTGGTTTGCGCGCACGGAAGTCAAAGACGTGTTTGCTTATTTGAAGTTGCTCTGCAATGAAGCCGATGATGCGGCTTTTTTAAGGGTGATTAACACCCCGAAGCGCGGCATTGGCGACACCACGCTGGAAGCGCTCGGAGAGCACGCAAAAACGCGCGGACAAAGCCTCTTTAGTTGCTGCGATCATTTGGCGCTCTCGACCAAACTGGCGGAGAAACCACGTGCAGCACTTGTGGCCTTTAAAGAGTGGCTATTGACCATTAAAAAACGATGCGAGCAAGAACCCGTGTTGGGTGTATTGCGTGACATGGTCGATCAGAGTGGCTATGAGGCCCATAGTTACGAACAATGCGACACGCCGGTTAAAGCCGAAAAACGCATGGAGAATGTGTGGGAATTGTTGGAATGGGTGGGCCGCTTGCAAGCCAAAGGCGATGGCACTCAACTGGAAGATGTCATCAATAAATTAATCCTCATCGATATTCTAGAACAAACCGACGATCACGATGCCGACACCTTGCAATTAATGACGCTGCACGCCTCAAAAGGGCTCGAGTTCCCCTATGTCTATCTCGTCGGCATGGAAGAAGACATCCTGCCTCACCGAGTCAGCATTGACGACGACCAAATTGAAGAAGAACGCCGACTAGCCTACGTTGGCATTACGCGCGCACAAAAATCGCTGTGCATGACCCTGGCTCGACAACGCCGGCGCGCAGGCGAAATGCAAGATTGCTTGCCCAGTCGATTTTTAGAGGAATTGCCGCAAGACAGTTTAGAGTGGTATGGCAAAGGCGGCGAACGCGATGAAGTGAAATCAAAAGCGTTGGCACGATCACATTTGGCTGGATTGAAAAACTTATTGGGGTAAATATTGGAGTATGGACAAAAAAGCATGAAAAAAACCGCATGCTTTTTTGTCCATACTCCAAGTCAATATCAACCGCACATGATTGGAGAAATTCGGTCTGGCAGTGCCCGCAGGAATGCTGGTGTATCCGCTGAAAAAAAGCCGTGCGACTGATATACGGATTGACTCTCAGGATGGCTCAAATGCTCTTTTGTAAATGATTCAATGGGTTTGGGCAGACCTAACAAAAAATCATTGGACTTTGGATACTCACGTATTTCAGATTGCAAAGCGGTCAACCTTGCTATTTCTTGCTCTGCGGCTTCACAACCAACCCAAAAGCCGGTTAAGTTTTTTTCTTTATGGCGTTCAATACGATAGACGGCGTGCTCAAATGGCCAGGCTGAAGGAGCAAGCGGCCGCGCTCGAGGAGGCCGCGACAAAATATTAAATGCAGGTGCAGCCAGTGCCCCATCTGTTTCTCCATGACCACAAGAAACCGCTCCCTCAGGCTCTACGCCTTGTTGTCTTTTCAGCGCCGCCCAAAAATCAAGATTCTGGCGCGCATCACTAAACCCCCAATCCCAGAGCGCGGCGGGAACATACAACACGTGGAATATCATGCGCAGCATTTGGGTCGGCAAATCATCTTCATGATCATGGCCCTGACCGGCATTGCGCCGCTCTTCAATGCGTGAAGGCAGGTCGGTCTTGTGTTGATGGCGTTGCTTACCGAAAAAATAATGCGCATCTTCAAACAGTTCATTCACAAAGCCTAAGCCCGCGGAAATCAATGCCGACACGCCGGGAACCCGATCAGCCACGGCTGAAACGCTGGTTAAATGCCCCACAAATAACAAGGATCGCAACGGCTCAAACGTCAGCCGAATGAACCATTGGAACGGATTATAACGTTGCCAAACATTCTCATCTCGGACAGCAGGTTCCTCAATGGATGGCTCGGCCTCGCTCATCTCTTCGACCATCGTCAACGTTTCACTGATATTTTGCGCATTAAAAATAAACGTCGAGGCACTCGAAAGCAATGGGTTGAGTCGCAACATGATCCAGGAGGGCATTTGCCCCATCCAAGCGAATAACGGCGGCGTTGTTTTCGCAACGGTCCACCAAGTGCCCGCGGTGCAAAGGCTGAGGGCCACACTCAATACCAGCATAAACACAAACACAGCCGCCATCGCATACTTGCCCTGGCTTAGATCTTCTTTTATTTTATCGAACCAATTTTGAATGGTATGGTTAGCAATCATATCGGTCGTGGCGTTATAGATCAAAAATCCATAGGCCGCACCGGCCACCACAGCCATTGGAACAATGAGAACCGGCAAAGCGGCCACAGGCAGGGCTGCCAGCATAGGAATGGTGAGGAACGCATCCATTAAAAGATACGTGGTACCCAGCCCCATGAATACCCCTGCAACCAAGCTAAATAAAGGAACGAATCGAGTATTGGATAGCATCCAGTCTCGCTTCACCTGCCATTCGCGGGCTTTCGGTTGAAGCCATGTTTGCAAGTTGGCTTGATAAGCCGTTGAACTCGGTTGATCAGAAAACAATTGCAGCGCGAACCATTTTTCCATGTCGCTTAATTTTTTTTTGTTGGGGTGTTTGCTTTGCAAGGCCGCTTGGTAATCTTTGAAAAAATATGGCGCATCCGGCGTTAAACCCGCTTGAATCTGATCTAACAAGTAATCTTTGGCGATTTGTCGTTCGAGGTGGTTGCGCTTAAATAATTTTTTCAGCGCACGTTGGATGTTCTGTAAATAAATTTCGCCCTCATAGGCGGTTGATAAAACAAAACCAGCCAAAGCAAGCGGAAGACTCAATGCAAGCGAAAAACCAGACATCAAGGCCAAAATGCCACCAAAACTTAACAGGCCGATGGTCAAACTGGCTCCCATCGCAAGAAAACGTGGGGCAATGTAACGCCATATTTTTTTCATGGTTGCTCTCAAATTTTGGATATTGGACCAATCGACATGCAACAAAACGCATATGATTTGGGTCAAATATAAGAAGCGAAATCAAAGAAGTGGTACTGTATACCAAATGAAAATGATTATCAATAGCATTGTGCGAAAGCGCCCTCTCAATCAAGCCGTTTTTATTTTGGACAAACCGACCTAAAAAAAAGGGTATGCGTGGGTTTCATTCAATAACCACCGGGTCGTAACGCTGTTGGCGCATCGTTCGTGGATAGTGCCGGGGCGGCTCCTCGAGCAGAAGGGATGGTGGACGAGGTTTGAACCGGTTTAGTGCTCTCTTTTCTTTTAGCCCAAGTTGCCCAACAGGCGGTTTCGGGATTCGATTCAGGCCGGGATAAACCGAACGACAGCGTCATTTCAGCATGTCCCCCTTTCGTTTTTCGATGCTCCAGCAATGCATTTCGTTCGGCAAGAAGAGCCGTGTATTCCGCTGAAAACTGCTTGGCTCCCTTTCGAACCAACTGCATTTTTTCTTTTGCAAGCCGTTTATCCAGCGCCGCGATTTGCTCATCAATGGTCATATTCTGTCCCTCCGTTCATGGTTCAAAAAACAACATGGAATACATCCCAATTTTAGAGTAGCGTGTTCAAACGCCCATTTTAAGTAGCCGAGCAAATACCGCAGCACGACCTGCCCTGTCAGTAGGGTGGCAAGGGTTTTTGATCAGGGAAAATATCCGCCAACGAAACAGAAAAGCCATCCGCGGTGACCACACGAGCGTGCTGACGCCGCAACAGACGCGGATCGTCCACTCCGCAAGAATGGCTTAAAATGCCCACTTCATGCATCATGTTATTGGCATAATGATAAACACGCTCCGCTTTGTCCTCGACCACCAATCCTCGCTGAAAACGAGGGTCATGACTGGTGACGCCCGTAGGACAAGTGTTTTTGTGGCATTTCATGGATTGAATACAGCCCAACGCCAACATAAACCCGCGCGCTGAATTGATGAAATCAGCGCCTGCGCAAAGAGCCCACGTGACTTCTGCAGGTGTGATTAATTTACCGCTGGCAATCACTTTGATGCGATCCCGCAAATTATACGTCACCAGAATATCCACCAGTTTTGGCAAGGATTCTGAAATGGGGATCCCCATATAATCCATTAACCCTTGTGGGGAGGCCCCTGTTCCACCGTCTGAACTGTCGAGCGTGATAAAATCGGGCGCAAAAATAACACCACGGGCATGAATGGCCAGGCACAGTTGATGCAACCAATCGTAATTGCCCAACACAAATTTGCACCCCACCGGTTTCCCGGTTACCTGACGAATACGTTCCGTCACATCCAACAACTCTTCAACATTACTGATGTCTTCATGACGATTGGGGCTGATTGAATCCACATGCTCTGGAATTCCACGAATGGCAGCGACCTCTTTCGTGACTTTTATCGCGGGCAAAATACCCCCTTTCCCGGGCTTCGCCCCCTGACTGAGTTTGATTTCAAACATTTTGATGGATGGCTGTTGAGCCAATGCGCGCAAGCGTTCATCGGACAGCAATCCGTTTTCATCGCGAACACCATATTTTGCCGTGCCAATTTGCATCACAAGGTCACATCCTGACTCTAAGTGATACGGAGCCACACCGCCTTCACCGGTATTTAACCAACACCCGGCTTTTTTAGCACCGCGTCCCAATGCCAAAATGGCGGGCTTTGAAATAGAGCCATAACTCATGGACGATATATTGAAGATGTGATGGGTAACATAAGGCTCAGCACAATACGGGCCAATCGTGATATCCTGACTTTTAGCCTCATCCGTGCCCTGCGGTGGAAACGGTGCACTGACAAAATAGACCGTTCCCGGGGTGTGCAGCGGTCGCGTCGAACCAAACCCAATGGTGGTATCTACGTTTTTCGATGCCCGATACACCCAGCTGCGTTCTGCTCGGTTAAAAGGCAACTCTTCGCGGTCATTGCTAAATAAATACTGGCGTAAAAATTCACCCATGTATTCGGCGAGATAACGAAAATGCCCCACGACCGGGTACGTTCGCAATACCGCGTGTTTCTTTTGGTTCCGGTCCCAGAGGTACACCACTATCAGCAATACAGCAAAAAGAGAAGCCAATAACAAGAACAGGGCTTGGTCAAACAACATCGAGCGAATTAAAATCAGCCTTCTACTTAAGAGAAATTGCTCCACAACGACCCCCTCATTGCAAACGTTATATTGGAGTTTGGACAAAACGACATGCAAAAACACGCATGTCATTTCGTCCAAATATAATCAGCACCTCAATCTTTAGAGCGTTCCGTGTATTGAATCGAGGATTTGAGTCTGTCTACTCACTATCGCAAACCCTCGATTCAATACGCTAAGCGTTCTCTATACCTATGAACCCATTCTCATGGACAAAAGGACATGAGTCTTTTTTCATGTTCTTCTGTCCAATGTCCAAGTTATACTTCATCATATAATTAGAGATTGGATAAAACAACATGCAAAAACATCCATGCCATTTCGTCCAAACTCCAATTCTACCGTAATGGTCTATAATCAAATGACATCGCACGAACGGCCAGAAAAAAGGGGAGGAACATGATCAATTCACGCCTGTCGTTGGCAAACCATTTGCTGATTGCCACGCCCTCGTTAGATCTTCCGTACTTTGAACACGCCGTCATTTATGTTTGTGAGCACCACACCGAAGGAACGGTGGGATTGATCATCAACCGGCCGATGGAACATGGTTTGAATTTAGTGTTTGAGCAATTGCAAATTCAACCCCTTCGCTCGGACAAAAATAAAACGCCCCTCTTATTGGGTGGACCACTGCAACCGGAACGCGGGTTTGTCATCCATCGCCCATGCGGCACGTGGCAGTCAAGCCTGGCATTGCAGCCCGACGTGACGATCACGACATCAAATGATATTATTCGAGCCATTGCACAAGACCGCGGGCCAGAAAATGCCTTGGTCGTATTGGGCTACGTGGGCTGGCTTGAGCATCAATTAGAGGATGAGATCATGCATGATGCATGGATAGTGTGCCCATTCAAAGCCGAATTAATATATGATGTGCCCTACGCAGACCGCTGGGAAGCAGCGGGCATGAGCATTGGAGTGAACATGAATCAATTTACATTCGGTGCCGGACATGCCTGAAGGGATCTATTTAGGCTTTGATTTTGGCTATAAACGAATTGGGGTCGCCGTCGGCCAATCGCTCACCTGTAGCGCATCCCCTTTATCCACCTTGGATGCGGTGCTAGGCGTTCCGAATTGGGAGCGGGTTCAGCGATTGATTGACCAGTGGCAACCGACGGCCCTGGTCGTGGGGCTGCCCACGTGTATCGATGGCACAGAGCAATACACCACCGCCGCCTCACGGGGATTTGCGCGACAATTGCGAAAACGATTTGCACGCCCCGTGCATCTGGTGGATGAGCGATTGTCCACGCGAGAAGCACGCGCACATTTGTTTGAAGACGGTGGGTATCGCAAAATTAAAAAAACCGAAGTAGACAGCATTGCTGCGTGTATTATTCTAGAACAATGGTTGAATGCCGTCTGAAGACCGCATTCAACACCATACATCCTGAACCACCCAGAGAGCCCCATGACCCATTTCCTCGACTTGCATACTGTATCCGCTCACGATGCCATGGCACTGATTCACCGCGCCCTGCATTTTAAACACAACCCCCAATACCCTCATTACTCAGACTATACTTTGGCCAATCTGTTTTATGAAAACAGTACCCGAACACGCATCAGTTTTGAATTGGCGGCCAATCGATTGGCGATTCCCGTGGTCAACGTCGATTTAGCGCGCTCGTCTGAGCAGAAAGGAGAAACCGTTCAAGACACGGTTCAAAATCTCGCGGCCATGGGCATTCAGCTCTTCGTCATTCGGCACCCAGAGGATGGATTACCCCATGCTATAGCCGCGCAATGTGGCCCAGGCATACACGTGATCAATGCGGGAGATGGTCAACATGCCCATCCGAGCCAAGCGCTGTTGGATTTAATGACGATTTTTGAACAAAAATCGGATTTAACCGGGTTAAAAATAGCCATCGTTGGCAACCTTCGCCACTCACGCGTGGCCCATTCCCTACAAGAAATCTGTGCCACACTCCATGTAGGCGAGCTAACCTTGGTTTCACCCGCCATTTGGAAACCCCGATCGGTCCATTTTGGACGCACAACAACGTCTCTACAAGATGGCATGACAGACGCCGACGTTGTGATTTGTTTGCGCGTGCAACAAGAGCGGCTAAACGCTGATGAACACTTGAATTTAACAGAGTATCACCGAGACTATGGTCTCACCCAAGCCCGCCTGGCCTGGGCCAAATCAAACGCGATGATCATGCACCCAGGTCCTATCAATCGAGGGGTAGAATTGGATAGTGCCGTTGCCGATGGGCCTCAGTCTTTTATTTTAGAACAAGTAAAAAATGGGGTGTATATGCGAATGGCGATGATTGAACACTTGATTCTTCGTTAATTGGAGCTTGGACAACATGACAGGCGTATTTTTGCACGTCATGTTGTCCAAGCTCCAATTCGGGGTGCGATTAAAACTGTGGTCAACCATTAAAACCCGTCATTGCGAGCGCAGTTTTAATTAAACCAGCCCATTCGTTAGGAGATCTCACTTTGGCATCTGCAACGTCTGTTTGAATGACAGCGCTTGCTGTAAATCAGTCAAAACCACATCCTCTGCACGACGCATGTCCGCAATCGTTCGGGCCACTTTCAATAGCCGATGATAAGCACGAGCCGATAGTTTCAATTTTTGCAGGACTTTACTTAAAAAATCCTGTTCTGGCTGACCTAAAATACAAACCACTTCACAATCTTTTGCGCTTAAATGCGCGTTCAGGCACCCTTGACGGTCCATTTGGGCGCGTTGAGTCTCCTCAACACACTGCCGGATACGCATGCTTTCGCCTTTGGGTGCCTCATTGGGCTTCACCAGCTCGTCTTCGGTTAAAGCCATCACCGTAATTTGCATGTCAATGCGGTCCAACAGGGGCGCAGATAGTTTAGCCAAGTAGCGGCTGATTCGATCGGGCGAACATAAGCAATTGGCACGAGGATTCCCCCACTGCCCACAGGGGCAAGGGTTCATAGCCGCTAGCAATTGAAATTGCGCCGGGAATTCGGTTTGAATGGCTGCGCGCGAGATACAAATAAAGCCCGACTCCAAGGGCTCTCTGAGCGTTTCAAGCACGCAGCGATGAAACTCAGGCAATTCATCCAAAAATAAAATGCCCTGGTGAGCCAGAGAAATCTCTCCCGGTTTGGGCGGGTTCCCGCCGCCGACCAATGCGACCGTTGAGGCCGTGTGGTGCGGCGCACGAAAGGGTGGTTGACGCCAATTGCTGAAATTGGGCGCACGCCCACGCAGTGAGTTAATCGCCGCGCATTCTAACGCTTGCGATTCAGACAGTTCCGGCAATAACGTGCTGAATCGTTTGGCTAACATGGTTTTTCCGCTACCGGGAGGGCCACTCAGCAAGATACTATGGCCACCGCTGGCAGCGATTTGCATCGCATGTTTGGCGTGCTGCTGGCCTTTCACGTCAGACCAATCCAGCGCATGATCGGTGCGCCCTATGATTGGGCGCTCAGGCAGGGTATGCAACGGCGTGTCTTGGCATAAATAGCTACACACCTCACGCAGGTTATCCGCAGAGAATATGCCCGTGTGCCCAGCAATCGAGGCCTCTTCTGCATTGGCCGTGGCAATAATTAACAGCTGCTCTTCTCTCAGGGCGGCCAGCACCACGGGAATAATGGCCGAAACACCTCGTAAATTACCATTCAATGCTAATTCGCCAATGAACTCATGTGTAGACAGTTTTTGCGAAGGAATTTGGCCTGATGCCGCCAAGATACCAATTGCGATGGGCAAATCAAACCCGCTGCCGACTTTTGGGACGTCTGCCGGTGCTAAATTGACCGTGATTCTTCGGCATGGAAACTCAAATTGGCTATTGATAATGGCGCTGCGAACCCGGTCTTTGCTTTCTTTCACCGCGGTTTCAGCCAGGCCGACAATGGCAAAGGATGGAAGCCCATTGGACAAATGAACTTCAACAGAAACAGATTGCGCATGGATGCCAATGGCACTGCGCGTTTTACTCGTCGCGAGATTCATGGTTGGACTCTATTTTAAGGTTGGATGAGTCGACTACGACCCCTACTGATTGCTGTTTTTTTCCTGCAGCAATGCGTCTACTTGCGTTTGCAAGGCGTCTATTTTTTCGCGTGTGCGTGCCAACACTTTGACTTGCACATCGAACTCTTCGCGGGTCACTAAATTAAGGCGCGCGAACGTGGCTTGCAAGATGTCTTTAAATTGTTGTTGCATTTCGTTTTCTAAATCTTGAAAACGGGTCGGCAACGACGCGACCAATGTCCGAGCTAAATCTTCAAGGTGCTTGGGGGGAAACATTTAAATATTCCTTACTCCAATATGATACGGTAGAGTATATCAAAATTAAGGAGGAAGCGAATGAAAATGATCGTCGCCATCATCAAGCCATTTAAACTGGATGATGTGCATGAAGCATTGCTGGAAATCGGCGTGCCGGGCATTACTATTTCTGAAACACGTGGGTTTGGACGACAAAAAGGCCACACGGAATTATATCGTGGGGCAGAATACGTCGTTGATTTTTTGCCAAAGCTAAAAATTGAACTCGCATTGCCAGATAACATGGTGGAAACCGCCATTGATGCCATCTGCAAGGCGGCATACACGGGTAAAATCGGTGATGGTAAAATTTTTGTTTATGCATTAGAGCATGTGGTTCGCGTGCGGACCGGAGAGACGGGTGAAGACGCACTGGGGTAGCCGGGGATTTTTTTAATGGTTCTTTGATGATTGGCGTTTGGACAGAAAAGCATGAGGCCCTTTTCATGCTTTTCTGTCCAAACCTTAACATTATCGCGAACACACACATTTACAGCTTGCCATCCCCCTCTCAGTCAACTATATTTTCATTATCATTCATCACCTTTAGTTCGTTAATATGGCAAAAATAGCTTTATATTTAGCCGGCGGTGGGGCTCGTGGGGCGTATCAAGCCGGGGTATTGAAAGCGATACACCATATTTTACAAGTCAAAACCCTACCTTTTTCAATTGTGAGTGGCGTGAGCGTCGGCAGCATCAATGCCGCCATTCTCGCACAACACGCAGATGACTTTGCCACCGGCGTCGAAAAACTTGACGCGTTATGGCGTGAGATACACTGTTCACACATTTTCAACGACAGCAATTACGCGCTAGGCAAGTCCGTGGTTCGTAATTTAGGACACATCGTCATTAAACAACGCCAGACCGGCCACTTATTGGATTCAACGCCGCTCCACTCATTCATTACCGACCATATTGATTTTGAACAAATCAGAACCCATATCAACAATCATCTCCTGGACAGCATGGAGGTCATCAGCCATTGTTATGAAACGCAACAAACCATTTCTTTTTATCAACATCATGATCCAACCTTTGAAGACTGGTGCTATCCTCGGCATATCAGTGAGCACGTCAATATCGGCATGGAACATATTCTTGCATCCAGTGCGCTCCCCCTTTTTTTTCCAACGGTCACCATTGACGGCCTCCATTATGGGGATGGGAGCATGGGGCTCATTTCACCGCTTCGGGGCGCTATCCGACATGATGTCGAAAAAATTCTAATTTTAGGCACCCGTCATCTACCCACGTTTACAGAGCCTGAGATACTGCGAAACCGCGACATTGGATTTGCGCATGTTTTGGGAAATATGCTCAATGGCCTCTTTCTTGACAACCTCGACCGCGACATCGAAACCGTGAATCGGATGAATGACATAGCCCGTTTATTGTCGATATGGAAAAAACGCCATTCTCCCTGGCGTCCCATTGAAACCATGCACCTTCGTCCCAGCGAAAACGTGGCCAAAATGGCTCAATTAAAATACCAGGCCATGCCGACGTTATTGCGTTTCCTTCTCAATGCACTGGGCGCTCAAAGCCATTCAGGGGATTTATTGAGTTTTTTATTATTTGAAAATGAATTTACCTCCGAACTGATCGAGTTAGGTTACAATGATACCTTGTCAAACGCTGCCGCGGTCGCCGCTTTTTTTAAATGACCGCCTTTTTTGAGGTTCTAGTTGCAATGCACCCATTCAACACCATTGACCCACTGATAAACCAAATGGATACGGCTTTGCGCACCCTATTCCCGCCCAGCCAACGTGCCAGTGGTCGCGTGAATCCAGGGGTCGCTGAAGCCGAGTCCGACCTGAGTCTTGATGAAAAAAAACAGGTAGCAGGACTCATGCGAGTCAATCACGCCGGTGAAGTTTGTGCCCAGGCTCTTTATCAAGGGCAAGCGCTCACGGCAAAACTAACGGCCGTTAAAGCACAAATGATAGAGGCTGCAGCAGAAGAAGTGGACCATCTGGCCTGGTGCGAACAACGATTGCGTGAATTGGGCAGCCAACCGAGCCACTTGAACGCCCTGTGGTACAGTGGATCGTTTATGCTCGGCGCTCTGGCCGGCTTGGCCGGTGACCGCTGGAGCCTTGGCTTTGTTGCAGAAACGGAACGTCAAGTGACGGCGCACTTGCAAGGGCATTTACGCCGCCTGCCTTCTCAAGACCAACGAACACGCGCCATATTAACGCAAATGCAGGAAGATGAGTCGCGCCATGCAGAGACCGCACAAACAGCAGGTGCGGCCGTTTTACCCTCATGGATACAGAACGCCATGAAATGCGTTTCAACCCTATTGACGCGCAGCAGTTATTATTGGTAACCGACCACACGGATTGGGGGACGTTCAGCAATGGATCAACACATGATGTTTATCGGACTCGTCATCTTATTGGCCTACGCCTTTGATTTTATCAATGGGTTTCATGATGCCGCCAATACCATTGCGACCATTGTGACCACCGGCGTATTAACGCCGCGGCAAGCCGTATTGTGGGCTTCTTTTTTCAACTTCATTGCGTTCATGTTTTTCAGTTTAATGGTGGCAAAAACCATTGGGAATGGACTCATAGATCCCCGCATCGTCGATGCAACCTTGATTTTTTCGGCGCTCCTAGGCGCAATTTTTTGGAATTTAATCACCTGGTTTTTTGGATTGCCATCCAGTTCATCGCATGCATTGATCGGTGGGCTGGCGGGGGCTGCCGTGGTCAAGGGTGGGTTTGTGACACTCAACAGTGCCGGATTTATCAAAGTAGCGATTGGGATGTGCATCTCTCCTATACTCGGAATATTCGCAGGCCTCATACTCACCCATTTATTTTCCCGATTATTTTACCAAGCACCTGAACATAAGAAAATGCAATGGTTTAAAGGCTTGCAATTGACCTCGTCCGCATTATTGAGTTTAACCCACGGCGGCAATGACGCACAAAAAACCATGGGGATCATCGCCGTGTTATTATTCTCCTCATCATGGCTCAGCGGTCCTTTCTACATCCCTTTTTGGGTGGTCATTTCGTGTCATGCCGTCATTAGTTTAGGGACGCTGTTTGGTGGGTGGCGCATTGTCCGCACTGTAGGAACAAAAATCACACCACTGAACCCGCTTCGTGGGTGCGCTGCAGAAACCGGCGCCGCGGCCATTATTTTTGCCGCAACCGATTTTGGAATCCCCGTTTCAACAACACAAACGGTTACAGGCGCCATTGCGGGCGTGGGATTATTCAATGGTATCCATGGAACAAATTGGCCGATGTTGCGCGTGATTTTTCTATCCTGGCTACTCACCATACCGACGGCTGGATTGATTGCGGGCGGCTTGAATGGCTTCATGCTTTGGTACGGGAATTAAATGAATGGATGAAAGTCCCAATTGTAGTGCCAGGTGACTCCATGTTATGATGAACCGGCTCTTTACTATTGGCAGCATCGCTGAGAAAATGGAGTTTGGACAAAACGACATGCAAAAACACGCATGTCATTTCGTCCAAATATA
>JAOAUO010000167.1 GCA_030157565.1 Legionellaceae bacterium | reverse complement strand
CGTTTAACGTATTACGATCAAAGCCACGCGGTTGGTACGGATTTAAAACAAGCCCCCACAGCCCACGCATTTGTGTTAGTTGACAGTAGAACGCATTTGAACAGTTTTCTGCAAGGCTGCATGCGCATGCGGGGATTAGAATACCAACAAACCGTGAGCATTATCGTGCCTGAAAACACACCGAATGCATTAGATGACTTGTTTGCTTTAATGGCTAAAAACGAACACGATCAGCTTAAACAAGATAATTTTTATGCAGGCATTGCAAATATGGATAATGCTATCCGCCAAGATTTTTTGCAACGAATCGCTGCCGTTCCAGAGGAGGATATGAATAAAAAACATGAATTGGGGCAGGTGTTCATGCGGTATTTTATTGAAACGAAAAAGCAAACGCTGTTTGAGCAGTACGGCAACATTTGTATTGAGCAAAACACCCGTGATTGGATGGAACAACACCATATTCGGTTAATGCAAGATTGGAAGCGTTGCTTAGCCGAGGCCAACATCACGCTGATCTTAACTGAAATAGGTAGGATGAATGAACATCTTCGTGCAATCGTTAAACGATATACTTCCCTTTGCAATGAAACATTCATGGGGAGCATCAATCAATATCAAGCGCTCGGTGTTCAGGTAGAGCTTGAAAAAGAGAAGCTAAAAGAAGCCCAAAAAGAGAAGATAAAAGAGGCGGTGTGTTTTTATCCTAAACTGAAGGAGAAAACGCGTCATGCCTGGAAATGTCATGAGGAAGGGGGATTGCTCTCTTCTTTTATAACCGAGGGCATCACCGATTGTATGCATCCTATCAATACAGCAATACAAAGCATGCCCATTTTTTCAAACAATTTCTTGGTGGATGATAATTACGCGCACGTTTATGAAGGACAAGATCGTATGCTTTGCCCCTATTTAAAACCAGTCGAAGCCATCTTGTTTAGAAAATACAGGGAGTCAGTGACCGCATGCTTAATTGATATGATGGATCTAGTCGAAATAAATGGATGGATAAACGATTATGGTGAAAATAAGGCGTGGATTAGCACGGCCCAGCATACTATTCTCGCGGGTTCTTTCCCTGAAAATATGATGAAAAATGTGGAATATCAAGCCCTCATTGAGCAAATTCGTTTTTTCAATGGCGAATGCAATGGGTTACGTGAACAAGAAGCACCATTGTGTTGGCTAAACCATGATACTGACAATAAATTGGCGTTTTTTCGAGAACATATTATGCCCTATCGACAAACGACAGCGAGCGAATTCAATCACTTGCAAACCGTTTTATCCCCTGACATCAGTACGATGGCCTCCCCTGAAGTTGAGGGAATGGATTCAATTCCAAGGATTGGAGGGTTATCATGGGCATTTTTTAACAACAAATCGATCCTTCATGAAGAGGTTACGATGGTGGGCGGGCACGCTCAAACATTTAATTAAATAAACCGATCGATTTTTATTTGTTCAAATCGGCCTTTGTGTTTTGCATGTCGTTTTGTCCAAACTCCAATTGTGTTACGATGGGGTTATTATGATTAAACAATCCTTGGGTGTTCAGTCCAAATGCCCAATGGATAACGAAGTGGAAAAAAAAAGCCCCATGGCAAAACAGCGAGCAGGGAATCCGGCTACCCCTAAAGTAGCCTTGCCACATTTTTTAATCAAACGCATGAGTGAAGGCAGTTTTATTATTGTGCTCACGGCCGCGTTGTTTGTCTTGTTATCGCTACTCACGTACCGTGTAAATGACCCCGGTTGGTCTCATGCCAGTCCAAAATCTGTGGCAACCATGAATGCGGGCGGGCAGGTTGGCGCATATATTTCAGATGGGTGCTATGCCCTATTTGGTTATTTGGCTTATCTTTTGCCGATTAGTTTTGCGTATTTATCTTGGATTATTTTAATGGATCATCGTGCGTTACGTGCGGTGCATCGACCCTTGCTGTTATTACGTAGTGCGGGCCTTTTATTTTTGTTTGTGGGCGGGTGTGGTTTATTGACCTTAGAAGTGTCGCCAGATACGCTGACGGAGGTGTTGCGCCCAGGGGGCATATTGGGCCATTTTGTGGCATTAAGCTTGAGTCACTCGTTAAATATACAGGGAGCGACCTTATTGGTTTTTGCTTTCTTGTTGGTCGGCGTGACCTGGTTAACCGGCTTGTCTTGGGTGCTGGCGACGGAATGGCTGGGTGCTATCACTTGGCGAACGTCCGAGTGGGCGGGTCGTTATACTTGGTTCATTTTACGATTGATTCTACGTGAGATGCTGAAAAGCGGTCGACGCTTTTCAGCGATGATGGGTCAAATGAAGGCACGTGAAAAGACGCGGCCGGTTCAGTCTTTGTCTCATGCTGTGGTTAAATTGAAAAAAGAAAAAACAAAGAGCAGACCAATGCCTGTCTCAATACCTCAGATTGGACCATCGCTTGTGCCCATAGAAACGGCTCGTCCCGTGAAAACCATCAAAGAGAAAGAGGTGTTGGCGTTTAAGTCGGACGTGACGGGATGTTTTCCTTCGCTGGATCTTTTGGAAAAAGGAGGGCCAGGTAAGCCGATGGGTGGCTATACGCCCCAGATTTTGGAAGGATTGTCCCGTGACGTTGAACAACATTTACTGGATTTTGGGATTCAGGTGGATGTGGTTGCCGTGCATCCCGGTCCCGTGATTACCCGGTTTGAATTGCAATTGGCCGCAGGCATCAAAGTGAGTCGTCTGACGGCGCTAGCCAAAGATTTGGCTCGCTCTTTATCCGTGACGTCGGTTCGTGTGGTTGAAATTATTCCTGGCAAAACGGTTGTTGGTATTGAGTTGCCCAATCCAAACCGTGCTATGGTGTATTTATCTGAGGTGTTATCGGCTGATGTGTACCAACAAGCGCATTCTCCCTTAACGCTTGCCTTGGGTGTGGACATTGCAGGACACCCCATGGTTGTCGATTTAGCAAAAATGCCACATTTATTGGTTGCGGGAACAACCGGTTCAGGTAAATCCGTGGGTATCAATGCGATGATTTTAAGCCTGTTATTAAAATCAGGACCCGATCAAGTGCGACTGATCATGGTCGACCCTAAAATGTTGGAATTGTCGGTGTATGATGGCATTCCTCATTTGCTCACGCCGGTGGTCACCGACATGAAAGAAGCGGCTAGCGCACTGCGTTGGTGTGTGGCGGAGATGGAGCGGCGTTATCGTTTAATGGCTTCATTGGGCGTGCGTAATTTGGCGGGCTTTAACGTGAAAGTCACCGAAGCCGCTGCCAATGGTGAATTATTGACTGATCCTTTGTGGAAGCCCATTGATTCCATGGATGAGCAAGCGCCCGCACTCACTTCATTGCCTTATATTGTGGTGGTGATTGATGAATTGGCAGACATGATGATGGTTGTGGGAAAAAAGGTTGAGCAACTGATTGCTCGTATCGCACAAAAAGCCCGTGCTGCTGGAATTCACTTGATTTTAGCCACGCAGCGCCCCTCCGTTGACGTGTTAACGGGGCTTATCAAATCGAATATTCCCACACGCATCTCGTTTCAAGTCTCATCTAAAATTGATTCGCGTACGATTCTTGACCAGCAAGGTGCTGAGCAATTGTTAGGCCATGGTGATATGTTGTTTTTAGCACCCGGAACAGGCGCTCCATTGCGCGTGCATGGTGCCTTTGTTGATGATCAAGAAGTGCATCGCATTGCGGATGATTGGCGTCAGCGTGGCTCCCCCCAATACATTGAAGAAATTACTCAGTTGTTGGGAGATGGTCCGGATGGTGGGGGCTCTGAAGAAGGGGGTGCTACAGAAGAAGCGGATGCGCTGTATGATCAAGCGGTCAATTTTGTGGTGCAAACGCGTAAGGCCAGTATTTCGGCAGTCCAGCGTCGTTTTAAAATAGGCTATAACCGCGCCGCTCGATTGGTAGAAGAAATGGAACGAACGGGTCTTGTGGGTCCCCTTGAAGGGGGTTTTCGTGATGTTTTGGTTTCTGCAATGCCTGAGGATTGATGATGAAAAATTGGGTATGGGGTCTTTTGTTTTTATGGGGTTCTCAAGCGTGTTCTGAGACAACCAACCAAGCATTGCAAGTCAAACTCAATGCCATTCGCACCATGAGTGCCTCGTTTAACCAGGTCGTCAAGGCGAAGAAACATGCGCTGTCTCATTCGTCTGGAACCATGGCCTTGTCACGTCCAGGGCGTTTTCGATGGCAAACCCATCAACCCATGGCACAAACGGTGATTGCCGATGGCCACCGTTTGTGGGTATATGATGTTGAACTAGAGCAAGTGACCGTTAAAAAACAAAACCCTGGATTGGGTGGCACGGTTGGGCTGTTTTTAAGTGGTTACAATGATACGTTAGCGCGTGATTTTGAGGTCACTCGTCAATTCAATGGCCAGCACGATGACTTTGATTTACGGGCTAAATCCAATAAAGCCAATTTTCAACGCGTAAAATTGATGTTTGTGGGGAACGCGTTGCAGGGGATCGTCTTGTTTGATCAATTGGGGCAACAGACGGATGTGCGGCTGAGTCATGTGAACATCAATCAGACCCTGGCTCCAGCACTGTTTCAGTTTAAAGCGCCTAAAGGTGTTGATGTGGTGAAGCAATGACAGGCGTGAGCGGCCAATCCAAACCGTTGGCAGAGGCGCTAAGACCGGCTCTGCTGAAGGATGTGATTGGACAACGCCATTTGCTGGGTGAGGGGAAGCCGTTGCAATTGGCTTTTGAAACAGGGAAAGCGCATTCCATGATTTTATGGGGACCACCCGGGGTGGGTAAAACCACCTTGGCCCGTTTAATGGCCCAGGCATTTGATTGCGAGTGGATCGCGCTGTCAGCGGTTTTTTCGGGCATAAAAGACATTCGAGCGGCCATGGATCTTGCGGTGCGTCATCAAGCACTGAATCGACATACGTTGCTATTCATTGATGAAATTCATCGTTTTAATAAAGCACAACAGGATGCGTTGCTGCCCTATACTGAATCAGGGCTGGTTACATTGATTGGAGCCACCACAGAAAACCCTTCATTTGAAGTGAATGCAGCGTTGCTGTCTCGTGCTCAGGTTTATGTGTTGCATGCATTGAGTGATGTGGAGTTGAAGCAGTTGTTGCAACGTGCGTTGCTGCAAATGAGCGATCAAATCCAGTGGGATAGTCAAGCACAGGATACCTTGGTTGCTTATGCGGATGGAGACGCGCGACGCTTACTCAGCTTGCTTGAGCAAGTGCAAGCTGCAGCGCAAATCAGTGCGCGCACTCAAATGGACAATGCATTTATTCGTCAAGCATTAACCACGAACGCGCGTCGATTTGATAAACAAGGGGATTGTTTTTACGATCAAATTTCGGCGCTACATAAATCAGTGCGTGGTTCTGATCCGGATGCTGCACTTTATTGGTTATGCCGCATGCTGGACGGGGGGGTAGATGCGCATTATCTGGTACGGCGTATTGTACGAATGGCATGGGAAGACATCGGATTGGCCGACCCTCGAGCCATCCAGATTGCCAATGATGCAGGTAGCACATATGATCGCTTAGGATCGCCCGAGGGCGATTTGGCGTTGGCACAAGCGGTGATTTATTTGGCGGTTTCCGCCAAAAGCAACGCAGGATATAAAGCGTACCAAAGCGCGCGTGCGTTTGTGAAAAAAGACAAATCACGCGAAGTCCCCTTGCATTTGCGCAACGCGCCTAGCCCGCTGATGAAGACACTTGGACATGGAGCCCATTATCGATATGCACATGATGAGCCGTATGGATTTGCTGCAGGCGTCGACTATTTGCCGGATGGCGTAAAAAAACCGGGTTGGTATCAACCGGTTGATCGTGGGCTCGAACAAAAAATAGCAAAAAAAATGGATTTTTTAATGGCTCTTGATGCACAAGCGCGTGGTGAAGGACCCATATGATGAAAAAAATAAAGAAGCCTCATGCAGCCCCCCATTCACGGCATAAGACGGGGCGTTTTTTTTCTAAAATACTTAAAAAATCCCGGATGCCGTTGGCTATTTCCATTATTATTCTAGCCATCGTATTTAGCGTGTTTCGTGCATTAACGCCATGGGCAAAGCAATATAAAGTGGACGTTGAGCATCATTTATCATTGATGTTAGGGCAACCCGTGACCATCAATGACCTGGAAACCAGTTGGTATTGGTTTCAGCCCGTCTTGAAGATGAACGAGGTGACTCTTTCTGACGCAGAGCACCATGTTCTTACATTAAATAAGCTTTTGGTGGGGATCAATTTACTCAGTTCATTGTGGCATTGGCAAATTCAGCCGGGCGTTCTTTATGTGGCTGATGTGCATCTCACGTTGCGGCAAGTAGGCAACCATTGGGATGTGGATGGTCTAAGCAATGATAAGCAGTCCATGACATTTGAGTCGGCATCATACCTACCGGTTTTAAGTTGGGTGCTCGCACAACAAAAAATCATCATTAAAAACGTGTCCGCGATGATCCATTTTAGTGATAAGACCACGCTATCGCTTCGCGACTTAAATGTAACCACTTTGAATAAATACGGTCATTACCGCTTAAAGGGCAGTGCGTGGCTAGCGCAAGAAACGCCGACAGCGCTTGTGATCATTGCGGATATGCAGCTCAACCCCGAAGCATTAAAGAATGCTAGTGGGCATGCTTACTTGTCTGTGAAGCATGTTTTGCCTGCACAATGGCAAGGATTTTTCCCAAATACCCGTTATCATGTTCGTTCAGGCGTTGGGGATATTGAATTATGGCTTGATTTAGTCAAAGGTCACTTTTTATCTTTGCAGTCAACGCTTGAGTTGAATGACATTGTACTCACCCACGAAGGGGAAACAAAACGTCACCTGGTGCAGTCATTGAAGGGTAATTTGGCCTGGAGAACCACAGCGCAGGGATGGCAATTCACAAGTGATCAGATGAAATGGCACGTAGATGGGGTGCTTTGGCCTGAAAATGCGTTGTTACTGGATTATAACAAATCAGATCACGCTTACCGTGCATTTGTAAAAAACGTCTTATTAGAACCCTTATTGGCGATGGATATCCCTTGGCCTGGCGTGATGCAAGACGTCTTGGCAAGGCATCCGAAGGGTTCACTTCAAGAGATGCAAATGGTCGTGAAGAAAGGTGAGCTGGACTCCATATTGACGCGATTTTCTCAATTGGGGTGGACCGGCCAGCATGGGCTTCCGTCTGTTAGTCAACTGTCCGGAGTATTGAGTTGGCAGCCGGCAGAAGGTCGTTTAGAGTTAGATAGTGAAAAAACCACGTTGACTTATCCAGACCGACCCGCAGTGACCTTTGAACAATTGAATGCAAACGTTGATTGGAAGCAACTGAGCAATGGGTTGCGAATCAGTATGGATCGTTTTGTGTTAAATCGTCCTGATTTGGTCATCAGTGCCGCAGGAACCATTGATGAGCCATTGCTTCCTACGGCCAATTTGCGAATGACTGCTGAATTTTCTGCCAAAAATGCAGAGAAATGGTTGGACTATATTCCTGCTCATCTGATGAAGCCTAAATTAGATGCATGGATTCGGAATGGGGTAAAACAGTTGAAAAGCGCCAGTGGGCGCTTAGTGGTGAATGGCGCTTTGGCTGATTTTCCATTTGATAAGCAGTCGGGCGAATTTTCCATTAATACTTACCTGACGGGCCTGGATCTCATCTTTGCAGATCACTGGCCTTTAGGCCGTGACATTGATGCGCATTTGCAGGTGATCAATCGAACATTGGACGCGGATGTCTTTCAAGCGAATTTAAAAGGTATTCCAGTCGAGAACGTGAACGTCTTGGTCAAGGACATTGGTCTAGGTCGCGAGGCCCTGCTCATTCGTGGTCAGGTGACCGCACCTGCAGATAAAATAAAATCATATGTATTGGAAACGCCCATTGGTCAATATGTATCGTTGTGGAAAAAGATGGATATTAAAGATGCCTTGGGGTTGAATTTGCAATTGGAAATCCCTTTGTATCCAGAAAGTGATCATTTTTTAGCGCGCGGGGCGCTTGCTTTTGACAATAATCAAGTGATTATTCATCATGATTTGAATGATATTGCTTTTGATGAATTGACAGGAACCCTGCAGTTTGATGAGCATGGCTTGAATGACAGTGCCCTGCATGCAAGCCTTGCTGGCGAACCGCTGGCGATGCACATTGGTTCCATTAAAAAACCAAAACCGTATACACAAGCGATAATAGAAGGCAGCACGAGCATCGATTTGCTGCGTCGAAAATTCCCCTTGCCTCTATTTGAATGGATGAATGGGCATTTAAAAATAAAGAGCGTGCTGAAACTGACGGATAATCCACATGATTTTGATCAGATGCAGATCAATACGTCCATGGAGGGTGTGTCGGTTGACTTGCCATCTCCTTTGGGAAAAACCACTGAGGAAATCTCGCCATTAAGCTTGAAAATCGACTTTAATGCGGCTCAAACCATGCAGATAGGTCTTCAATATAAAGATTTAAACGTTCAGGCTAAAACGCTCAATCGAAATAACTGGTCGGTCAAGATTAACGAGCAGAATATTTCGGCCGATTTGCAGTATGCTCTCACTGCCAACACACTCTCTGGCACAGTGGATAAGCTGTATTTATCGGACCTATTTTCACTAAAAAATCGCATGAAGTCCGCCCATGCACCCTTAACACCGCGTGATATTCCCAATTTGAATCTTGTTATCAATACCTGCAAGCTTGATAATATTGATTTAGGCCAAGTTAGTTTGAAAAGTACCAGCAGCCCGACACAGCTCAAGCTTGAATATTGTAAAATTAAATCGCCTGAATATTTGTTGATCGTGCAAGGTGATTGGACACATGTAGGTAAAAAGGACACGACACACGTGCAAGCCGATTTACAGCTCTCTGATTTAGGCCAAGCACTGGCACGTTGGGACATTTTACCTGCAGTAGAAGCGCACCGAGGACAAGTCACGTTTAAAGGCGATTGGCCAGGTGCCATACATGATTTCTCGCTCGCAAAAGTAAATGGCGAGATGAACATCATACTGCGAGGTGGACGAATAACCCATTTAGATAAAGCCACAGAAGAAAAATTAGGATTGGGGAAATTATTAAGTGTATTAAGCCTCCAAACCATTCCACGTCGGCTTCAATTAGACTTTAGTGATTTATCCAAAGGCGGGTATAGCTTTGATGTATTTCAAGGGCGTTTTGTTCTGAAAAATGGGGTCATGACCACACAAGATAGTTATTTGGATGGTCCAGTAGCCTATGCTAGTATGAAAGGTGATTTAGACGTCGTCAATCATTTATATGATGTTGACTTGCGGGTGTCTCCTTATATTATGGCGAGTTTGCCTATTGTAGTCACCATTGCAGGAGGACCCATCGCCGGTCCTATTGCAGGCTTTGCGACGTGGGTTGCGAGCAAGTTGATTAATAAAGGCTTGCAACAGATTAGCGCTTATACTTATAAAATATCGGGACCATGGCTTGACCCCATTGTCCAGCAAGTGCATATTTATAAGAAAAAGGAACCCGTTGCAAATCAATCGGTAACCCAGTAGTCATGGAGGTCATATCCATCTTTAGATGAGATTCGTGTCTATAGTCACTTAAAAGGGAGGTTTAAATGAAATAAAAGAAATGGATGCTTATTTTGTTGTTAGGCGCGAGCCCTGGAGTATTTGCAGAGGATGACAGTCCATCCAAACAAATTCAGATGTTAAATAGCCAAATTCAATCACAGTTACAACAAATACAAGAAACGCAAAAGAAACAAATCAGTGACTTAAACAAACAGTTACAAGCGCAATTAAAACAAGTTCAAATGGATATACAAAAGTAAATCAATGAAGGCTATTCCAAAACACAAGATCAAATCAAAACGGTTCAAGATAATTTACAAAAACAGATTAAACAAGTGAGTTTAGATGTAACGAAAGCGGGAACTGCTAAATAATAAGGAAATAAAAAGGAAGGGAATGTAAATGCCACCTTGCGGGCAAGGTGGCAGCGTTGGAGACTATACCAACTCGACTTCTTCAGCTTGAGGACCTTTTTGTCCTTGGCCTGCTTTGAACGTAACAGCAGCGCCTTCAGCTAGGGTTTTAAAACCGCTGCCTTGGATCGCGCTGAAATGAACAAAGTAATCTTTGCCATTGCTTTCGATAAAACCAAATCCTTTGCTTTCATTAAACCATTTAACTGTACCACGAACTTTATCTGACATTTTCTATATACCTTAATTAGCAGGACCTGCACTATATCATAGATACTAAGCAACAGACAATAGATGTGTTTTTTTCTCAGCGATTATACTTGGCAATGCCTGGCGTATTTGTTATGGTAAAAAGACCTGGTGAGTGATGGATTTGTGTTGTAGAGGCGGCAACAGAAACCGTATTAAAAACGCTCAAATTCATAAAAAAATGGATCTTAACTATTATGGAACCCGATCGTTATCAGCAAAATAAAACATATTATATCATTGGGTTTGTTTGCTTGATTTTGAGTTTGATGTTTTTTGGTTTGGGCATTTATCTGTTACCTTATGTTGCTTTTGGATGGATTTATAGTATCCCTAACTCAATATTTGATCGCATTCATTTTATTGAAACAACCTATGGGTTTTCCATGAAAGCGGCTTCATGGCTTCTTTTGTTAGCCGATTTTTTAGGATGTTTTTTTCTTGCCCTGGTGACTTATGTCACATCAAACCGAATCGAAAATGAAATATTAGGTATTGCAGTCGAGCCTTTTGAAGTGAAGAAAGAAACAAAGGAATCCTATTTATTTATATTGACTATTTTGTTGACGGTCGGCCTCATATTTTTGGTCGCAATGCTGTTTCAATGGGTTATTTCTAAAGGTTGATCGAATCCAACCGAAGGAGCTGATATGTGTTTTTGGCTAAAACGACTAAAAATTAATCGATTGATGAAGCAAATCAAGTCAATGCAACAAAGCCGATTGCATAATCAACCCACGAGTGAAGCCATTGCAAAAGAAGTAGCGGGTTATCATCGCTTGGCGGGTATTTATGCAGGATTACAGAGCAAAAAAAAATGGCCTTTTGCTCGCGTCTCGATGCTGGCCGCCTACCGTGCGTCTGCCATGTTGGATGACGCCGTGGCGCAATATATCCTGGGTAAATATTTATTGGACGAAGCCAAATTCAGAGATCATTTACAGCGCGAAGGCGCACTGGCCAGTGAAAGCAATGAAAGCCAGATGCAAATACTGTATCGAGATGCACATGCTTTTTTGTTAGCCGCAGAAAAATTGAATCACATACAAGCCCGACGTTTGCATGGGCTATGTTACATTAACGGATGGGGCGTACCTGCTGATAAAGATCGTGGGTTTGAGCTAGTCGTTGAGAGCATTGAGCAAGAAAATAGTTGGGCGAAGGTGCCTCAGATTTTCAAAGAGATTGGTCTGAATAAACCTGAATTTTTTTCAGCGTTGATGCAACGCCGAAAACTATAGTGTGAAACATGAAGATTGAACTGTCTGCATATGAGAAAGAATTTGTCATTAAAATCAATTAATAAACGAAAATTACGCATAGGGCTTCATCCAGAGATGTTTATCCATGAAACCCATGAAAATTGACATCTATATGGCTATAATGATAAAATTAAGTCCATTGAAATTAACTATGGGGTATAACAATGAAGTCTAGTTACATCCAAAAAACAGTGAAAATTAACAATACGACCACTGGTAATATCTATCTTTTATCTCCACTTCAGTATGAAACCTCTGTTCAGACAGATTTAGGTGATGATGGATTAAAAAAAGGTAAAGTTGTAAACCCAGAATGCCAACGAACATCAATTATCAATGCGGGTTATACCTGTTCTTATCTTGAAAAGACTTTGTATTTATTTTTTGGAGAAGAAGATCGAGCGATATTCTTTATAGGTTTTAATAATTTTAACGATGAGCAACAGCTCCAAATGGCGCTAAACCAAATATCTAAACTAATGGCGCAAAAAGATTCTGTATATGTTTATGTCAAAGATGCTTTTTCGCATGCTACATGGGCATCTCGCGCCCGTAAAGATCCTAGTATTGTTTTTAAGCGAAGCAATGGGGAAGAGATAAAAACATATACTCATTATTCATGGTTTGATGGTGCTAGCGTTAGAGGAACAAATTATAGTTATGATGGTATAGATGGTTATCAGAATGTTCAAAAATTTATAAATTCAATTGTACAGCAGCCTACAGAAGAAGCATCTTTAGTCTCAGAATTAAGACGTTTTTCAATTACCCTTCCTGTACCAAACAATATAACTACAGCAGATGAAGAAGATCTTAATAGCAAAGATGAGAATAATTATCAAAGTACAACAAAAATCTTATAAATAACATTTGTGTCTTGAATTTGGCGTGAATTAAATTTTCACGTCAATCAACCAAATTGTCTGTTAGTAGGAAAATATTTTTTTAAATGGTCGTCTTAATTGTTGTGCTGTAACCACATCAAGACGCTCACGCATACAGGTATCACTCGGTGCTTTTTCAACACCATATAAGGTACGTAGATTCCGACGAATAAATGGCTCGTCTGCTTTACTCTTTTCAAACTGGAGCAACGAGGGCATTTTAAAACCAAACACAGCCAAGCCTGACATGATACAGTCTTCCCAGCTATAAGTTGTGTTTTTAATGTCTTTGAATCGTTCACGGTGCAATCCGTGTTTTACAATATTCAGCAAACCATCTGCTGATAAATATTTCCGTATAAATCCCACAACACTTGAATCCCACGACGTTAACAACAAGCGTAGTTTACGAAATATTTTTTCATCTTGCACCTAAAACCCTTTGTTTGTGAGGGGTTTTTAGATAAGCGGGAACCGCTGATACTATGCCATCATTACAACGATAACAATCCGGGTATTTTAGTTCAAATAGTAGTCATATGGTCGCAACGGCGGTCGAGGCCTGAATTCCCATTAATTGAGTAGGCCGACAAACGGCGATCGATCATATTCGGTGCAGTAGCGCAAGCACGGGTACGATTAACACGCTTCCCCCTTGATTCTTGATCGATAATAAATTATTATGCTCATATTTTTCTCAAACAAGGGGGTCCTGTGCGTTTCTTCAATGCTATTTTCGGTGCACTATTGTTTCCAATGGTCGAGGTGCTCACTTTCATAATAATGATCCCTTTGAGCATTTTATATTTTTTGCCCGCGAGCATTCACAATGCAATTGGGATGTTTCGAGCGTATGGCCTTCTTGGCGCAGTCGCTGCATTTATATTGACACTGACAGCGCTTCTTGTTTTTCCTGTTATGAATCTATTGCTTCTCACAGGGATGTATTTTGCAGTTCCATTCTGCTGGGCGTTTATCATAGTAAGTCCTATGATAAATGGGTTTTCTACGGGTTGGAACGACGGTGCCGTTGCTGTCTATGAATACCCTAAACGTAAGTTAATGGGAATATTCGATCAGTGGGATTTCACAAAACTATACGAAGGTCGAGTTGTGGTGTCACCATTCTTCGAATATTTAATACTTCTTCGTCGAGGAGAACAACCGATGGTGGAGTTGATTGTTGATCGACAGATTGAATTTAGTGCGCTGGAAGTCAATCCCAATGAATGGGCTCAATTGAAGGCCGAGCAAGCGCATCCGTTGACTCCTGATGAGCTGAGACGATTGGAGTCGTCCGATGGCATGCAAGCCGAACTGAGTGCATACAAAAATTTATGGAGTCGGCTTGAGGTGGATCCTTGCTCTATTTTACTTGAAAGGCCTGAGAAACATGAGACGGTATTATTGACCAAGCAGTATCGAGGCCAAGATGGACGCTGGTATCCTGTTCCAAATGAATCGCATGTATTTGATAAAGCGTCACTTCAGAGTGCGCTGGCCATTCACGATGAAATGATACACCCAACCACACGTGATCGGATTTCGAACCCATTCGCTTATTCTGCATATCCTCGCGCACTAACACGATATGTTTTGCATCCTTATTATGCGGCGGTCAACTCGACATCTGGCATTAGTCAAGAGTTGAGTCATCAAGCTCGGGTCTTAAGAGAACAGCTTTCGCGGGCTCCGGCTCATCCAGCGGCAAGGGCTGAGGCCAATGCCTCAGCACCAGAAAGCGTCACGCATAGTCTCCATGGCATGCCCTCCAGAACAGAGGGTCTACGGGCAAAACGGATGAAATTTTTTGAGGAAGGCGGGTATCGTGGCAATATTGATACGACGGGCGTATTGGACTCGTCTTTGCAGATGCAGTGAGCAGCTACCCATACCACGCCCATATTTTGTTCCCATAAAAAAGCGCGAGAAGTGCGGCCATACAGAGAAATGGGCCAAATGGAATGGGCGTTTTGTGGGATTTTGCTGTGACGCTTAAATAGATAATGCCCATTATGGCGCCACTAAGGGACCCTGTGATTAAAATCAAAGGCAACTGCGTCCAGCCAAACCAAGCGCCAAAGGCTGCAAATAATTTAAAGTCCCCATGCCCCATGCCTATTTTTCCGGTGAACAGGTAGAACAGCTTAATAAATAACCAAAGGCCTAAATATGCACCCGCAGCGGCGAATACCGCATTGGGTAGTGTTGTGAATAATGACTGCGTATTGGCAATCAAGCCTAACCACAGCAGGCTTAAGCTTAAACCATCCGGGAGCAGTTGATGCTGCAAGTCAATAAAACACAGTGCAATCACTATCCAGATAAATAAACATGCGAACAACAATGTGAGATTAAAACCAAAAAAATAGGCAGCCGTTAAGGATAATCCCATACACAAGGCTTCAACGAGCGGATAGCGCAAAGAAATGGGTTGCTTACACTGGAAGCAGCGCCCACGCAAAAAAATATAACTGATGATGGGAATATTTTGCCATGCACGAACCAGTTTTTTACAACTCGGGCAAAATGAGCGAGGAAAAAATAAGTTAATGGATGGCTCAGGCGCCTCAGGCAAATCCAATAACTGACGACAGTCAACGCGCCATTCTTTTTGAAGCATCAATGGCAGGCGGTGAATCACTACATTTAACAAACTGCCCATGGCCAATGAGAAAAGACCCAAGAGAACATAAGCGGCGATTGGGTCAATCAGCAGCGTCTCATTTATCACTATCCCGTTCATTATACCACCGTGCCTAATTTTAAAATGGGGAGATACATCGCAATCACGAGCCCTCCCACCAGAAGACCTAATATTGCCATGATTACCGGTTCTAAAATACTACTCGATGCATCGATGGCCTGATCAATCTCCTCATCATAGATCACCGCCACTTGATTCAGCATGCGTTCTAATGTGCCAGACTCTTCTCCAATGGCAATCAGTTGGATCACAAAATCTGGGAATAATGCCGTGTTTCGCATGGATTGAGACAAACGTTGCCCATTGGAGATTTCATGCTGGATGGCATGGATACCGTTTGCATAGACGCCATTGCCTGTGCACCCCGCCACGGTTGTTAGTGCTTCGTTTAAAGGAAGCCCGGCGCCAAACGTGATGGAAAGCATGTGTGAAAACCGTGCAATGGCGGTTTTTTGCATGATGCCACCGATGAGGGGTGTTTTTAAGAAGAGCTTGTGCTGCCATTGTGTGAGCGCGGACGAATAACGGCAGATATGCCAGTCGATCAATGGAGCCGCAACGCAAATCAGCATCAGCAATAATCCGTACGTTTGAATCCATCTTGAAAGATCGAGCACGAACCGAGTCAATGCAGGAAGTTCCGCGTTAAAATCCGTAAATAGCCGTTCAAATGGTGGAATGACGAAAATTAAAAGCCCCGCAGTGACTAGAATAGCCATGAGAATGACCGCGAATGGGTAAGTGCATGCCTTCTTCACGGCCTTTAGACGATGGGCTCGTTTTTCTTGATGGGTTGCCAGCTTTTCAAGCATCACGTCTAATGTGCCGGATTGCTCGCCTGCGTGGATCATCTGACAAAACATCGCATCAAAAACAGTCGGGTGACAGCGTAGGGCATCTGCGAACAGCAATCCTGATTCTAAATGAGATTGAATGGATGAAAGAAGCGCTCGCATGCTCGGGTTCGCGTGGTCTTTTTTAAAGAATTCAATGGCTTGCATAAGCCCAATGCCGGATTGAGTGAGCGTGGCCAAGTGACGCGTCAATAACCTCTGGTCGATGGGTTTGATGCTCCGATTCAAAAGGGAGCGCTTTCGAATGATTTTTTTTGTAAGAATACCCTGTTGCCTTAACTCAGTGCGCACAAGCGCCTTGTTGGATGCCGCAATAACCCCCTGTTTTTCTTCACCCAGTCGAGTGAGCCCTTTCCATTGATAGTGTCTTTTGTATCGAGGACGGTTTTTAATCAATGATGCAGCGTTGTATTTCTTCAATGTTCGTGACACCTTGTTTGATTTGTTCAAGACCGGCTTGAAAGAGGGTGAGCATGCCTTCGGATTTAGCTTCTTCCAATAAATCATGGGCATGGCGCCCAGCCATGATCATCTGGGCGATGCGTTTTGATATGGGCAAGACTTCAAAGAGGGCGATGCGACCCCGAAAACCATCGGTACAGAGGTTGCACCCTTGGGCTTGGTAAAGTTGGATTGTTTTTGAGTCGGATTCGGAAAATCCAATCTGCATTAAATCAATCGGCGTGAGGTCTGTTCGTATGCATTTACACGCCACGCAAAGCCTTCGAACCAGGCGCTGGGCCACAATCAAGCGGACCGAGCTGGCGATGTTGAACGCGGGCACACCGATATTTAATAAGCGCGTCAATGTTTCTGCAGCACTGTTTGTGTGCAGTGTCGACAACACGAGATGCCCTGTGTGAGCGGCTTTGATGGCCATTTCAGCGGTTTCCAAATCGCGTATTTCGCCTATCATGATGACATCTGGGTCTTGGCGTAAAAATGCGCGTAAAGTGTTCGCAAACAGAAGGCCTGCTTTGGGGTTAATATTGACTTGGTTGATGCCGGGCACATTGATTTCTACGGGATCTTCAATGGTCGATATGTTTTTCTCAGGCGTGTTCAATGCGTATAAAGCTGCATAAAGCGTCATGGTTTTACCACTGCCCGTAGGCCCCGTGACCAAGATCATGCCTTCGGGTCTCGCGATGGCGTTTAAAAACTGGTTTTTTTGTAAGGGAAGAAATCCCAAGGTCTCTATGTCACATGGAGTGGTCCTTGTATCCTGCACTCGAAGGACAATTTTTTCACCGCAGACGGTCGGGCATGTACTGACGCGAAAATCAATGGCGGCCGTAGGCGAGAGGTTCATTGTAAACCGACCATCTTGTGGTTTTCGCCGTTCGGATGTATCGAGATGAGCCATTACTTTTAAGCGTGCAGCAATCCGCGAGGACAAGTCGGGTGGTGGGGTTGCCACGGTGATGAGCAAGCCATCTTGGCGATACCGGATGCGATAATCGTGTTCATAGGGTTCAAAATGAATGTCAGAGGCGCCTTGTTCGATGGCTTCCAATAGAATGCGTTTGACAAAATGAACCACCGGCGCATCTTCATGTAACGCCATGACCGATGCCGTTTTTTGTTGGATTTGTTTGGTGTCAGCGAGGTAATCGGTTAATCCTTGGTGTTCCTTTTGGTGGACCAATTGAGTAATGAATGCAGTCAATTGATGCGTGTCAACAACCTGTGGTAACACATGAAAACCGGTATGAAATTGAATGTCTTGGAGTGCGGCTTGCTGACTGGGATCATCCGTCGCGATATACAGTTGATTGTCTTTATGAAACAACGGGACCATTCGAAAACGCACGATGAGCCCTAAGTGCATGGATGAGGCAGGGATGGTTGAAATATCAAATGCATCCAGGTCAACCAGTGGAACGGCAAAAAAACGTGCGATGATCGACGCCACTTGTCGCGAACAGAGAATGTTTTCATGGGCTATATATTGCAATAAGCTCATTTTTTGATTCAATGCGCAGGTTTGATATAAAGCAATCTGCTCGTCAGACAATAGATTTTCAAGCGCCAAAATCTGGGCTATTCCGTGCAGAGGAGGGGCCTTTTGCATATCCATAAAAAGTGCCAAAAAGGGTGAAAGCAGCGCGATTTTAAATGATTGGACACGGTATAGCAATCCGATCATCGATTGCCATGTCTTCATCCATCATACGAATGATTTCGTGCGCAATCCGTTTACGAAAATCCGGATCTAAATTCGTAGAAATGACCACGTATGCTTGATTGCTGTCGGTGTCACGTAAAAAACACACTTCAACAATGTAATCCATGGCTAACAAATCGTATTGATACATTTTCATCGGTTTCGGTTTTAAACCAAACAGCTCTTTTTCGTCAGCATCAGAATGAACAAAATTATTCCAAATGTTAAGATAAATCATAAAATGATTTTTCGTATCCAGCAGGCTTAATTCAGGGCATAACGTCAACACATCATGATTGATGTTCAGGGTTCGCATGAAACGTGTATACATAAAAACAAAACATTTCATCCCATAGTAGGCCGCATTTTTTTTCTTGCGGTAAAATGGATTGAGTGCGGCTAATTTTAAAATAGATGATCCCTGTAGGGTCTTTTTGTGTTGAGCAAAAAAATCATGCACTTGTCGGGCGAGTGATAATAATGTTTGTTGTGAATGAAGCCATAATTTTACGGGCTCAACCCTTAAAAAACATCCGATGGTGTCACTGTATTTCAACTGGTCTCGCGACGATTTGACCATGTGAATCAAAACAGGGCGCTCAAAGGCATCGTGTTCCTTGCTACAGGTCTTTAGTGACAGTCCCAGGGTGGCGCACAATGCGTCACTAAAATGAATGTGTTGATGGCGGCAAAAGGCTTCTAAATGATGCATGGTTTTGTCAGGAATGGGGACATACGTGGAATATGAACCGTGAGCGTTTTGTGAAGGAATATATTTCGATTGAAAAGTAAACAGATGGGCGTCTTGTAAATACTCAGACCAAAAGGCATGATCGATAGCCTTGTTTTGTTGCACTAGACGTTGTTCTTCGCATACATATTCAGAAAATGGCGCACTCACCTCAGCGCGCTCAATCGAGTTTGGATGGTGATGGGCGTTTAAATAAAAAAAAGATAATTCGGAAAACAAAATATCCATGGAGCGTCCGTCTGAGATGATGTGTGGCATAGCCAGTTGCAACTCTATTTCATCGTTTTTAAGATAAAATAAGGTGGCTTTAACCAGCGCCGCTCGTTTGTTCCAAGAAGAACAATCAATGGCCTCATCCATTGATTGTTGCAGAAAACGATCGGTTTCATGGTCAGGTAAACCTTGCATGTTAACCGAATGAATTGATACGGTTTTTGCGTGAACACCGCCTTGAATGGGCATGCTTTTTAACATCTTGTACGATAAAATAGGATGACTTTCTACCACTCGCTCAAAAGCCATCTGCAGTCGATCGATATCCAGCGCCCCATGAAAACGTTTTCTCGCTACAATATTGAGTTTAGATGCTTTGGGTTTAAAGGTTTTTGAAGCCCATAGAATGGTTTGAAAATGGCTTAATGAAAAATAAGCACCGGCCGGTCTAGTGGTAGGATTTTTCAATGGATTGGGTTCATTCGTGTTTTTTTGAAGCACTAACGCCAGCTGTCGAATCGTCATGGCTTGATACAATTCTCGCTCAGTGATGTTTTTCCCTAGCCGTTGATTTATTTTCATGACAATGCGTACGGCAATGATCGAATGCCCACCGAGCTCCCAAAAGCCGTCATCCACACCAACAGAGGACAAGCCCAATTCATTCGACCAAATCTGAATCAGGCTTTGCTCCAGATGAGAATGAATTTGAGCGCTCGGAGCGATGGACTGTGTATGGTTGGGCAGCATGCCATAATCCAACTTGCCATTGGCGCCCATTGGAAAGGCATTCATCTGAATAAAAAAGTTAGGTATCATATAGTTGGGTAAACTGCGTAACATGTATTGGCGCATTTCATCGTGTGTCAATGCATGTGTTGAATTTTTCTCAATATAATATGCGATGAGCAACAAATCCTGTTGTTCATTTTTTTTCACGATGACAGCCACGTCTTCAAGTGCCGGATGCGCATGTAAACATTGCTCCATTTCATTCAGCTCGACTCGAAATCCACGTATTTTTACTTGACGGTCTAACCGGTCCAAATATTCGATTGAGCCGTCCGGTTGTAATCGGCAACGATCGCCCGTTTTATATACACGTTCGTTCTTTCGAAAGGGGTCTTGAATAAAACAGGCGTTCGTCAATTCGGGTAAATTCATATAACCACGCGCCAATCCGGCTCCCCCGATATACAATTCACCCTCAACGCCTGGGGTCACTGTTTGTTTGAACGCATCTAAAATATAAAAATACATATTTAAACCAGGCTTGCCGATCAAAACATGTCGATTGCATGATAGATGTGTTTCTTTCATCACGGCATAATGCGAAAACGCAACCGTGGCTTCTGTGGGGCCGTATTCATTGATCAACGTATGATTTGGGTAATGGCTGAGCCATTGTTGACAATCGTCAGCACGCAGCGGTTCACCACCCAAGATAATGCGTTGCAGATTCGGCAGATCAATGAATTGATGGTTTACTTCTCGTAGCAGTTCTTTAAAATACGTGGGCGTCATTTTGAGTATTTGCGCACGAGATGCCTTAATATGAAGCAGGTATTCCCGGAAATCTCGGTGCGTTTTTTCCCCACAAATCACGATCGTTAATCCGTGCATCAATGGAACAATCGTTGTGGTAACCGCCATATCAAACATGTAATGACTGGACCAATCAATCCGCGTTTGAAACTGTGCGAAGGAATACGCAGCAAACCAATCACCATAGTTGATCACACTACGGTGTTCAATCAAAACGCCTTTAGGATTTCCAGTGGTGCCTGAAGTGTATATGACATAAGCCAGTTGTTCCGGTTTGATATCGAGATTCAAATTGCAGGTTGAGCCCGTGCTTATCTCATCGGCATCATCCATGAGTATGAGTGGGCAATGACTCGTTAGTAATTCAAGCTTGACGTCCGATTGAGTGATGATCGCTGCTGCGTCACAATCATTTATAATGAAAAGCAATCGGCTCGTTGGCAAGGATGGATCGATGGGGACATAAGCCGCACCTGCTTTTAATATCCCCAGCATAGCCACCAAGACATCGATGGATGGTGGCATACACAAGGCAACACGTTGCTCGTTTTTTACGCCCAAGGCTTGCAAATAATGGGCCAGTTGGTTTGCTCGCTGGTTTAATTCATCATAGGTTAATTGCTCCAGTCCCGAAATGGCCGCGATTGCAAACGGATTGTTTAGGGCCTGGGCTTCCACGCGTGAATGTATCTTGTCACAATTTAAATACACTAAGCCCTCTAAAGGTTGGTGAATCGTTACGATGATCGCTCTTAACGGTCACTCATTATTCTGATAGGCTTGAAAGTATAACGATCACTCTAAATCCATGTCAATTGAGTCTCGGGATTTTGGACAAGTTCATCAATCTTTAGCGCGTTTAGTGCATTGAATGTAGAGTTTGAGTGTATTCGTTCATCATTGTAAACGCTAGATGTATGAATGATCCATTTTTAAAGGGAGTGAAAATGATGCATCAATATGCAAATGTTACAACACGATTCCTTCGTCAAGATGAACGATTTGTATCGTCTGATGAGCATGACATGCCGTTGGTGATAGAAAGCAGTGGCGTCTCTGATGCAGGATTTTTACAGGGATTTTTGAACAGACATTCAGCCGAATTATTATCCGACATCAGCCGATATGGTGCGGTCCTGTTGCGAGGATTTGATATCACGTCGGACGCAGATTTTGAAAAGACCATTTTAAGCATTCAAGGCCTCACTGGAATCAGTGAAGCGTTTATGTCTGAAGAAGGTCGGATTCCTGTGGAGAATGCAACGTTTGTTTTGCATACCAATGCGGTTTATAAAACCGGCGGAACGTTATATCTAGGAGGCTTTCACAGCGAAAATTATTATTCCACCGATGTGCCTGCCTATATTTGTTTTTGTTGTTTTGAACCGTCCCGCATGGGCGGTGAAACCGGCATGGTGAATATGAAGAAAATTTACCAACAATTGGATAGTACCCTTCAGAACAAGTTAGAAAAAAACGCTTTTTTTGTATCTGAATGGTTGCTATCAGATGTGGCTAAACGCTATCAAGCCTCGATTGAAACCATCCAAAATATTTGCAAGCGGTTTGATCTACCGATTGTTGGAGAAGGCCCTGATGCATTGATCAGGATGTACAAGCCCAATGTATTAGAAAATCCAGTGACACTTGATAAATCATTGCACATCAATCTGTTTGAAATCTATCGATTAAATGCCGCTCTTCGACAATGCTTTATGAACGATTATTCGGGTAAAAATTGGGCGTTGCACCGATTCGTTTGGAAAATACCCAAGCATCTTTTCAAGTTAATCAAATATGTTTACATGATGTTTGCTTCATTTTTTTATTCACCAAAGCAATCCATGGGGATTTTGTTATCAAAAATACGTTTGCATGCGGCATTAAAAAAGCAACCAGCAGACGCATTATTTCATAAAAAAAGAGTAGGCAGTTGTTTTAGCGCGACAGAAGTGAGTCAATTGGCACGATTAATCCGTCAAAATTATTCTTCTTGTTTATGGAAAAAGGGCGATATTTTATTGATAGATAATACCCAAGTCATGCACGCAGGAATGCCAGGAGCCGGAAAAAGGCAACTCCGCGCGATGATTTGTAATCCGATTGCCATGAACTATTCGCCGACAGAGCCGGGCCTTAAAACGTGTCAACAGAAAACAAGTGAGACGGTCGGGTTGTGTATGGCATCGGAACGTTAGCTGTTCGATGCTGACTCTTTCATGATCATTATTTCTGGTTGCTCACTCGCAGGGAGTTCTTTCATTTGCTGGTGAGGCAGCGTGGTTATTTTAGATTCAAAGCCATGCACTCTCTTTAATATCTGAGTGAAGTGCATGGATGGATTAGGATGATTTTTGCGCGCCTTTGACGCGCTCTGAAGGTAGATGATGCTGCCAAGCCAGATGGGTTTTGAGTGATGTCGTACGTGGTAATTAGATCGCCATAATCGCAGAACATACATGTCATGCCCTTTGCTGAATGGATATGTCATGATTAAATCTGGCTTTTTATTCAAGTATAGCTGTGCCATTAAAGGCAATTTTTTTGCGGAATACAGCCCGCCCGCCCGCAAGCGCAATGAGTAAAATAATGAGTCGTTTTGTGTTTTCCAGCCTTGGCGAGAGAGTGCATGCTCAAATGCATCCAGTGTTCCTAAATATTGAATATTAAATAAGCCTATGCGTTGTCCTATGCGGTTTGTCATATACGTCGGAAGTAGCTGCTGACCCTGAGTCCACCATGCCTGTTCCGATAAAATGAATTGTTGATGATGCAGTGCGTGATCGTATACGGCCTGTTTGAAATGGCGTGCAGATGTGGTGACGGTAGTGGCTAAGAAGATGAGGCCGGTTAAAGCCATCCATCTCGAATCATGTGCGGGTACCGGTGCACCGGTCATGGTTCGCCTAAATAAAATCCAGTATAAAAGACTCCATGTCACACCAATCAAGTAGGCCGCCAGAACACTAGTGACCCAATTTTCACCTAAATAAAGGAGAGCCAATCCGCTCACCAGTAGGATGACGATTAAGCTTCCCCTGAAAATCAACAGGCTAACCGTTCGATGGCAAGCTTGGGTGTAGGCGATTAAAAAACCAAATAAGGCCGTAGCAAGAGTCAGTGTGACGACAGGGAATGCTGGCATGAAGCGTTGATGCAATCGGACGTTGGGTATGGGGATGTTGATAGATGACGCGAGTAGGCCTGTCAGTATGCCGCATGAGATGCATAGGCTTATCCAATAGCGCAGCAGTCGCCAGTCCTTGCAGTAGAATGCATAGAGGGCGACAGCGCATGCAAAGGCAAATAAAGGGGATGGGTGAACAAAAAATCCGATAACAATAAAAAATGCATCAAATGATTGTGTGCGTAAACTTTGTAAAAAAAGATAGCAGTGGTGGTTGATAGACGTGAAACAGGTGCCTTGATTGACCAAAAGAATCACAGCCGTAGTCAGCAAGAAGAAAAAGAATGAAATAACGATCAAATTTTCGGTCGCATATTGTCCATTTGGCTCGTTTCTGGGTTTTAATGTTTGTATGAAACGAGAAATAAGTGGACGGCGTTCGGCCATGCTCCATATTCGATTTAATTGTGCTTGCAATGCATGATTAATATGACGAAAAATCCACTTTAATCCCAGGCTGAGCCCCCAGGTGGCCACCAACAGCGCGAGAATGAACATAAAAAGGCGCGTGGCGCGTTCAGCCGATAATTCGCTGCTAGCGGCACCAATCAACACCCCTGGCATAATATACAAAAAAGCCCAACCAATCGCAGAGACGATATTTGCGAATAAAAAATACCAGCGGTTCATGTGCAGCATGCCGGCAATGACCGGTATGATCGAGCGAAGTGGGCCAAAAAAGCGGCCAATCACCACACTTTTTCCTCCATGTCGATCAAAATAATCTTTTCCATAGTGAAGCCATTGAGGGTAACGATGAAAAGGCCACATGTCTTCTATATGATCACTGAATATATAACCCAATGCATAGCTTGCGGTGTCGCCCGCAATGGCACCTAAAATGGCTGAAAAAAAGGTCATCTCAATGTTGAGTACACCGGAACCCGCAAGAATACCAATGGCCGTCATGGTCACGGAACCTGGGATGATGCTGCCAATAATAGCCAATGATTCAGCAAAAGAGATCAAGGCGGTGATGAAGAAAGCCCAGTTTGGGTTTGCATACAGCCAAAGGGTGAGGGGTTGCACATAATCAGTTAATAAATGCATGTTGTTCAGCATCCAAAAAGAGACATGAAATGGGTTATGAATTGTTCCTCGACCGCCTCAATGGCAATGCCGGGTACATAATTGTGCATCTGTGTCATTTTGAGCTGTGTAAAACCGCAGGGGTTAATGTTAGAAAATGGGCTCAGGTCCATGGATACATTGAGTGCAACACCATGGTATGTGCAACCATTTTTAACGCGTAACCCAATGGATGCTATTTTTTTATCGTCTACATAAACGCCTGGCGCGCCTGTCCGTGTGTTCGCGACGATATGAAAATGCATTAACACCTGAATGAGAATATTTTCTAACTGACAAACAAACGTGCGTATCCCGATGTCGCGCCGGCGGATATCCATGAGTGTATACCCAACCAATTGCCCCGGTCCATGATATGTGACTTGGCCGCCTCGGTCTGCTTGGATGATCGGGATTTCATGGGTGTGCTTTAAAATGTGCTCGGGTTTTCCGGCTTGTCCTTGGGTGTAAACGGCCGGATGCTCAACCAACCACAGTTCGTCGAGGGTCTCGGCGTCTCGTTCGGTCGTGAAGCGCTTCATTTCGGCCCAGACGCTTGAATAGGGCTGAGTCCCTAGATGCTTAATCAGGGTCATTATAGCACCATCTTGATGTCCGGGTGTTTCGTTAGTTCAAGGTAAAGCGCATCGAGGGTGGTTTGATCCAGTGCCTCTACCGTTATCGTAATCGCGATATAGTTTCCTTGGGTGCTGTCTTGATTGCGAATGGATCCCTGGTGCGTATTGGGGTAATGTTTTAACGCAATCCGCTCAATGTCCGTCACAAAGGACGGACTATTGATTCCAATGATTTTAATAGGAAAGGTACAGGGAAAATCCATTGGCTTGATCCTCTTAGGCCGTGTGGTTTAGGAACCAAACCAGCGTTTAAACATCAATTTTACTGAGTCGGTTGAACGCGTAATCAACCCACCTTGTTGAGCGCTATCTAATGCATAAAGCGGATGTGTGCCGATGACATTGCCATCAAATTTAATGATAAGCTCGCCTATGGTATCCCCTTTTTGAATGGGCGCTTCTAAGTATTTCGGTATTTTTGTGCTGATGCTTAACCGTTGATATTGACCCGCTGGAATGGTAATGAATTGATCGGCCACTAAGCCTACCGCTACCTCTTTTGTTGTGCCTTTGTATAGCGGTATTTTGCTGATGACGGTTCCTGATTTATACAAGAAGTGTGTTTCAAAAAAACGAAAACCATAATTCAGCAGGCGTTCACTGTCATCCGCTCGCGCGGTATCCGTGGGTGAATTTAAAACAACAGCCAATAAGCGCATGTTATCTCGTTTAGCGGAGGAAACCAGGCAGAAACCTGCTTCGTTGGTATGTCCGGTTTTTACGCCATCCACTTGGTTATCACGCCATAACAAGCGATTGCGGTTTGGCTGACGAATGCCATTGAATGTAAACCACTTCTTTTTATACCAATGATAGTATTCTGGAAAATCGTTGACCAGCGCGCGACCTAGAATGGCCAGATCTTTTGCTGAGGTGTAGTGATTTGGATCAGGCAGACCCGTGCTGTCTGTGAAATGGCTGTTACTCATGCCTAAATTTTTTGCTTGGTGATTCATGATTTCTGTGAAGCCGGATTCACTGCTTCCCAAATGTTCCGCCATGGCCACACAAGCATCATTGCCGGAGTCAACAATAATGCCTTTCAAAAGGTCTTCCACGCTGACTTGTTGCCCTTCTTTAACAAACATACGTGATCCGCCTATTTTCCAGGCTTCTTGACTGATACGAACGGGGTCGGTGAGATGGATTTGTTCATTTTTTAACGCATTGGATACCACGTACAGTGTCATCATTTTCGTTAAACTGGCAGGAGGGAGCCGTTGTTCACTATTTTTTTCAGCGATGATTTTCCCACTGTTCACATCAATCAGGATGTATGCTTTTGCATTGAGTGATGGGGCTGCAGGCGTTATCAGTGGACTGTTATTGACACCGGATGGTTGCGTGAGATCGTTTAATGGGGGCGGATTGGCATAGAAGAGAGAAGGGTTGAATGCAATGGCAACGAATAGTAGCATTTTTGTTAAGAAATAAGATGATTTGGTCATGGATCCACCCAATAATGAAAATTAGCTTATGTTATCACAAGGTTAATCCACCAACCAAATGACAAATGTCTATTTTGACGATATATTACGAAAAAAAATAACGGGAAAATAGCATGATGCGATTGATATGCCTAATGGCGGTAATTTTATTAACGAGCTGTCAGACAACTCAGCATATAACCCCGCAAGAGACTTCTTTAAAAAAACAAACGCCCGTGCCTCCAAAAAAAATGATACAAAAGAAAATAGATATGAATCAAGCCATCAATCGGGATCATGATGGCCCGCCGCCGGGACCACTGCCCGTGAAATTTAAAAAAGTCATTCCCATTAGCGAACCGTTGAGTCGTTATGGCAACCCCGACGCATATCATGTGGATGGGCACACCTATGAAGTGATGACCAGTTCCAGCGGGTACCGAACGCGAGGCTTGGCTTCCTGGTATGGGACTAAATTCCATAAAATGCGAACCTCAAGTGGTGAAAAATACGATATGTATGCCCTCACGGCGGCCCACAAAACATTGCCTATTCCATGCTATGTAAAGGTAAAAAATCTAGACAATGGCAGAACCGCGATTGTGAAAGTGAATGATCGCGGTCCATTCCATGATGGGCGCGTGATCGACTTGTCCTATGCCGCGGCGGCTCAGTTGGGTTTGTTTCCAAAGGGAACCGCACATGTAGAGATTGAAGCATTAACAACCACTCGAGCTAAAGGCGCACGCCCGGCGCACTATTATCTGCAAGCCGGTGCGTTTAACTCCAGTCAATTGGCAGAGTTATTGCGAGTTAAATTGTCAAAGTTAACGCCCTCACCGGTTTTTATTGAACAATACCAACATCGCTTTATTGTCAGGGTGGGGCCTTTTGGGAACAGAAGGATGACGGATGATTTGAAACGTGCTTTGGTCAAAAATGGCGTGCTCGGATCATTTTCTGTATTGATCTAGGCCGCCTATTTTGTATCCAACGAATCAATGATGACGCGCGTTCCTAGCCCGCCGCCACCGGGCAGGTTAATAAACGCTTCATTTAACCAGCGTGCGTCTTCAATAAACATACGAACGCAGCCATGGCTATCGCGATATCCCGGAACGGTTTCACTGCCGTGCAGCGCAAAGCCTCGCAGAAAATGCATGCAGTAAGGCATGATGGCGCCCCCGGCGGTTCCATCTGCGTGTCGAGGGAACACGGTCGACACACAGTCAATGTCTTGTTTTCGAATCACGCGAAACGAACCTGCAGGCGTTAGACAATGCCCATCTGCAGCACCACATTGTCCTGATCCTGAGGAAATAGGGCCCCACCAAACCAGTTGGCCTTGTTCATCATAGGCTCCCCAAGCGAGTTGTTTTTGACTGACATAAATGGTTTTTTCGCCATCAGACTCAATGTAACGGGGAAACGGCGCGACGTCATAGATGGTTAAGCGGTCTATATTTTTAGGCACAGCAATCGTCATGCCCTGGCGTAAGGGGATGTTCATTCGATTAATGCGCCTGACCATATCGCGCTCTTCCGGGCTCGGAAATAAACCATCCCAGGTTTCACCGGGCTTGATTATCATGCATTGATAATCAGGCTCATGGCATAATGTTGCACCAAATTGCGAGTGAGCATGTGTTGTAAAGGGCATGCAAAGCAACAAAGCATTGATCATCAGGATGGCCAATTGTTTCATCATTGCCCCTTTTTATTGAATTCATATTGGAATTAACGGCTACTTAATAAAAAACTTAATATAGATATTCACCTTCAATCGCTTTTTCAGGGTATAATATTGTTTGGACATTGGACAAAAGAACATGCAAAAAGACGCATGTCCTTCTGTCCATGAT
>JAOAUO010000166.1 GCA_030157565.1 Legionellaceae bacterium | reverse complement strand
ATAGAGCTGATTCTTACCCGTGGTTTGGGTTATAGAGGAAAACTGTGGAATAAAGATAGTATTCCGGTTGACGTTCAAATTAAATCGGAGAAACACCCTGTATCCATATGTAGCTGCACGAATGAAACAAGTGAAATAGCATATCTAAACATGCTTGATGTGCAAGGGCATAGGATTTCGGCAGTAGATGACCTCGTTCAAGAAACAAACGAAGTCAAGGCTAGTCATGGGAAGTTGTTTCCTTATTCCATGGGGACCTGGCTAGTTAGTCAATTGATAGGGGCAATCAATCAAAATATAGATGATTTAGATGAAAAACGCCCTATTACTAAGAATTTTCTATCGAAGATTCTTGGCCGTGACGTGCTCCAGCACGAATATGATGCTTACCTAGCTCAACACCCATCCAGAATGCTTTCACAGCGCAATCAATACGAATTTTTTGGGAATCAAGCTAATTCAGGTGGTTATCAGAACGGAACTACGTCTCCTTATAGCAATCAAAATCATCAAAACGCTGGTCCGAAGCAGTGCCTGGTTTCTTAATACCCCATAAAAGAGACTAAAAAAAAAGTCTGATAATTTTTAAAATCATCAGACTTTTTTTATTGAATGCTGATGCTGGAAGCCCATAGAACCAGCCCCCCCTTAAAACGGATGATTAAAACGTCGATTCCATTTGAAAAACCAAAAGTCTAACCGATATTTCTGGTTTTTTATAAATAACCCGCCTTCTCATCGACCACCTTAGCCACGCACGAATCAGACCACACGTTTAATGCCGTTTCTAGCATGTCGATCAAGCCATAAAACGGCAGAATAATCCCCATCAAGGTAATGGGCACATTCATGCTGGCGAGCAAGCTGGCACTTAAGAAAAAACAGCCCATAGGGATACCCGCATTGCCAATGGCCGCCACGGTAGCCACAATAATCCACAACATCATCGAGCCCAGTGAGACATGCAATCCATTGTTTTGCATCAAATAAATCACCGTTGTAAAAATGAATGCAGCACAGCCATTCATGTTAATACTCGTGCAAAGGGGCAATACAAAACGACTGATTTCAGGATTGACCTGTAGATTTTTCTCAACCGTACTCATGGTAACCGGCAGCGTGCCGACGGATGACTTGGAGAAAAACGCGAGTGATAGTGCTGGCAACATGCCCTTCATCGCGGCAAAGGGTTGAATGCCGTGTGATCGCAACCAAAGGGGTAGAAAGACAAAGCCTTGTATCACGTTTGCCAATACAATCACCAATAAATATTCCCCAATGCCGCGAATATCGACCCCACTTCTCAATTGAACCACGGTGGCGGTAATAAATCCAAACAAGCCCAACGGAATGATCGCAATCACCCAGCGCGTGATCACCATAAACAAACCATGCGCGCCACGAAAAAAATGCGTGATCGTTTGCCGTGCGGGTTCATCTGGAATAAACCGAATCGCAATGCCCACCACAATGCCTAAAAACAACACGCTTAACACTTGGTTTTCAAGAAAGGGAGACACAATGGTTACGGGGATTAAATTCAACACATGCTGAAAATAGCCGGACGGCCCCATGGGAGCCGCCACCCCAGTCGCTGCATTCGAGACCGCGCCCACCATGGCGGGTTTAATCAATAGATACAACAAAAAACTGATGCTCGCGGCCACCAAGGTGGTGCCTAACGTGTAGCACATCGTCCGCCGCCAGACCGTGCGCATCGCGCCTTCTGAGCGGTAATTGGATAAGGTCACGATAATGGACAAGGCAATAATGGGCAAACTGATGCATTTGAATATTCGAATAAACACATCCGAAATAAACAAGCCCAACGATTTAAATAACGCAATATCAGACATCCCACACAATACGCCCAGCAGAATCATCAAGGTATATAAAAATGGCGTGCGAAGCCAAAACTTGGTTTTTAAAGACGATTGTAACGTTGACATAGATATTGCCTTGTATTTAGGTACTGGATATTAGACAAAAGAACATGAAAAAAGACTCATGTCCTTCTATCCATGATAATGAGTTCATGTGCATAGAGAATGCTTAACGTATTGAATCGAGGGTTTGCGATAGTGAGTAGACAGACTCAAACCCTCGATTCAATACACGGAGCTTTCTAAAGATTGAGCCGCCTATTATATTTGGACAGAAAAGCATGAGGCCCTTTTCATGCTTTTCTGTCCAGACTCGAATTGCATGTCATGTTGCCCAAACTCCAAAATAAACGCATGCACATCGACTATCGGAATAAGCTTTGATTCATCGCTTTCGCGTGCTTTGTATTCAATCATGCCTTCGGCTAAATTCCGCTCTCCCACGACCAAACGATGGGAAATACCCATAAGGTCGTTGTCCGCAAACAATACCCCAGGGCGCTCCATGCGATCGTCTAACAAGACATCAATGCCCTCTTCCATAAAACGTGTATACAACGCTTCTGTGGTATTTTTTACGTCTAACGAACGGTGCGCATTGATGGGTATGATCACCAGTTGAAAAGGCGCTATGGCGCTCGGCCACAAAATGCCCTTGGCATCATGGTGTTGTTCTATGGCGGCGGCAACGACTCGGCTAATCCCTAATCCATAGGTTCCCATGATCATGGTTTGTAATTCACCCGTATCATTCACCACAGCGGCATTCATCGCTTTTGCATACTTATCGCCTAACTGAAAGATATGCCCCACTTCAATCCCGCGGCACGCATGCAGAGTCCCATGCCCATCAGGACTGGGGTCTCCTTCTTTCACATTCCGTAAATCATATGTTTCGCTCACATCTGCATCACGCATCCAGGCTGCATCGACAAAATGCTGATCCACCTCATTTGCCCCGCAGACAAACGATGCCAATGCACGAGCTTGGCAATCAACAATCACAGGGATATCCAAATTCACAGGCCCAATCGAACCGATGGGAACCCCTAAAGCCTTTAAAATGGCGGTTTCTTCAGCAAACCGCAAGGGCGACTTGATCAAGGAATGCTTTGCGGCTTTAATTTCGTTTAATTCGTCATCCCCTCGCAAAACCAATGCGACCAACGGGTGCGACTCGCCCTCAACAATCAACGTTTTAACGGTATGTTCTGTTGGAATATTTAAAAAACGTGCGATATCGGCGATTGTTTTCTGCCCTGGCGTGGGTACTTTTTGCATGGGGCTCTTTGGCAAGGCTGTTGGTACAGCGGGCGCTAGACTGGTCGCTTGCTCGACATTTGCGGCATATGTGCTGGCGTCACTATAAAAAATCAAATCTTCACCCGCATCGGCAAGCACTTGAAATTCATGTGAAACAGAGCCGCCAATTGCACCGGTGTCCGCTTCAACGGCCCGGTATTTCAAGCCTAATCGATCAAAAATTCGGCTGTAGGTTTGATACATCACATCATATGTGCGTTGCAAACAGTCTTGCGATAAATGAAACGAATACGCATCTTTCATGATGAATTCTCGTGCGCGCATCACTCCGAATCGAGGGCGAATTTCATCACGAAATTTCGTTTGGATTTGATAAACATTGATGGGCAATTGTTTATATGACTGCAACGCTTGCCGCATCAAATCCGTAATGACTTCTTCATGCGTTGGCCCATAGCAATATTGGCGATCATTGCTATCTCGCATGGTGAGCAATTGGCCCCCAAACGTCTCCCAACGCCCTGTTTCTTGCCACAATTCCGCAGGCTGTACGGCAGGCATTAACACCTCTAATGCACCCGCACGGTTCATTTCTTCTCGCACAATGCGTTCCACTTTACGCAAGACCTTTAATCCTAACGGAAGCCATGTATACAAGCCGGAGCCTAATTTGCGTATCATGCCCGCGCGCAGCATGAGTTGGTGGGAAGAAATCTCCGCGTCGTTGGGGGTTTCTTTCAGTGTGGCAGACAACCATTGTGACGCGCGCATATAACTCCTATTGATCTAATTCGATGACTTTGGCCAGTTTTTCTGATAAAACCAGGCCATCCTGATGATGGAACAAACCGATGGTCGATGAAAAATCTTTGAAATGAACCTCGCCGGTGTTCACATCATAGACCGCACCCACCATGCCTATCTCTTCTTGATTGGTCATTAAATGTAAAATATTACTGCCATGATAAATTTGTTGCAATGTGTTGGCAATGTTTAACTGAACCACATTGCTGACAAATGCATCGTTCGTGCCGCACCGGTTCGTAACCGTTTCGGTTTCAGCGGCAATCGCCGGTTTTATTTTAGCCAATAGTTGTGTAATGTGCCCTTGCTCTACTCCATCACATGCAGCCATAATCGCACCACAACGCGTGTGTCCTAAAACAACCACCAGCTTCACGCCAATCACATGGCAGGCGTATTCAACACTGGCCAACACATCATCATTGATCACATTTCCAGCCACGCGTATGCAGAATAAATCACCGAAACTCATATCAAAAATGGTTTCGACCGGAACCCGAGAATCAATACACCCCAACACCACTGCAATCGGGTGCTGCGTTTTTGCAGTAGATTGAATATCCACGTTGGAACTTCGATGAATGCAGGTATCATTCAAAAAACGGTGATTGCCTTCACGCAAAATATCCAAAACCATCTGCGGGGTTAACGTGGATTGCACGTCGTATGTGGTTACGTTGATAAAATCAATGTAATTATGGATATTATAATGCTCTTTAAACCCAATTAAATTCAGTGATATTTTACGATGAGGCGCTTGATCGTCTTTAAAATCTTGAATGTACTCAATGATTTCTTTATCAATGAAGTCAGAGTAACGCGCATCAATGATCAGCTGCGATTGACTCGGAATGGAATTCAGCTCCGCGACCAAAGAGGCTTTGTTCAAAAATGTAATTTGCTGCGGCAAGACCAAACGACTCGTGACACCACTGGGATAAATTTCTTTGATGATATCCAACCGCACCTGACTGTTTGACTTCAAAATAAAAAAGAGACTCAATATCAAACCAATCAATATCCCGGCCAACAAATTCAAAAACACAATCCCCATGATCGTGGCGATGAATGGAATAAATCGGTCAGGCCCTTGGCGGAATATGGTCTTATAAATAGTTGGATTGGTTAATTTATAGCCCGTGTAAATCAAGATGGTTGCCAAAGAAGCCAAGGGGATTTTATTCAATGCGCTGGGCATCAACAGTATAGAAACCAAAATAAAAACACCATGCAATATGGTCGACATTTTGGTTTTTGCACCCGTTTGAATATTAACGGATGTTCGGACAATAACCGACGTAATGGGAACGCCACCCACTAAGCCTGCAACAAAATTACCCATGCCTTGAGCGAACAACTCTTGGTCTTTCGAGCAGTTTCGGCGGGTTTTATCGAGTTTTTCACCCGCCTTGATGTTCAATAAGCTTTCCAAAGAAGCAACCACAGTCAAAATAATGGCATACAAGTAAACACGAGGATTCGTCCAAGCAGACCAAGCAGGTGAAGACAGTTGGCTGTAAAACTCGCCCAATCCGCTGTATTTGGGAAGATTCACTAAATGAGGCGCATTTTGTACTAAATAAGAGTCACTGAGTACAAAGAGCTCATTCAATAAGATGCCCACAAAAACCACCACAATGGATCCTGGAATGGTCTTTCTCCATCCCTCTTTGGCTTTGTCAAAATAGATGAG
>JAOAUO010000165.1 GCA_030157565.1 Legionellaceae bacterium | reverse complement strand
CCGATCATTAAATATTTTTTGACGACCGGCACCCAGGTTCATTACGTGATAATTAGCGTCTTCATAAATGATACGCTGTGCTCTTGACATACAGCCCTACTCCAAATTAATAGCGAAGGGAGTATACCTAAACACATATACAAACAGACTCGACCCCTTACCGCATAAACTAATCCACTAGAAACCCGATGAAGCAGATGAAGCAGAAATAACAAAAAGTCTAATCTTGTGCTATATGTTAATGGACTGAATTATTTTTTTTGGAGATGAGCATGGGCAAAGTAATCGGCGTTTATGAGGACCCCAATAACCCAACAGGGCTTGAAAAAGACCAGGCCGAGCAAATTAACACTCAGCTTAAATTGCATATTAGCCGCGTTAGAAATGATACGACTGAGGCTTTAAATACGGTTCTTCAGAATCCCAAGGTACTGCTGAATATTATCGATTACATCGAACATGATAAAGGCAAATCATATTCGATCCAGCTCATGGCTAGTCAAGGAGATAAGGTTAAATACTTCCAGTTGAATACTGATCCAGTGTTCAGAATAAATAGCTCGGAAAAAATTAAATCTAACCAACTGACTGAGGATGGCAAGGCGGCAGCGGAGCTATTGAGGGCCGCGCCCGAGAGCGAGTACAAGCCTCCAATATTTAAGTAACCGAGCATTAAGGCGTATAATGAATGACGGCAATATCTTGATTATACGCCTCTTGCATTGATTGATTTAAATGCATTCTCTTGTTTTCTGCAGTGCTCATATTATTATTTATTGCACGACGATACAGTGATAATGCAAGTTGAAAGTAAGGCGTTTCTAAAAGTGCATGCTGACTCGGTGTTTCAGGCCGCGCCTCCCCCTTAACCGTAACCCATTCTTTAGAACCTGAATTTCCCATGATGATATCCTTCGATTGAATCATTCGTAACATTATATTGGAATTTAAGCGGTTAATGAAGCTTGAAAGACTGTTTCGTCCGGCGGATTGCTGTTCGCTGACACTAAAGTACAGGCACAAGGCACTATTGCTAAACCGGCTTTTACAACACAATCATATCGCCGATAATTGTACCTTAATTATGCATGAAGATTCATCTTTGCGCTCTACGTAGACTATGAGGCAACAGGATCTGGTTTTGTAATTCAAAAAAAGTTCTTACCCGATATTTGGCCCGAAGGGCCTAGGCAACTAAAGTCCAGGAAATGATATGCGTGTTTTTGCATGTTGTTTTGTCCAAATACCAATAAATGTTATATTCCACGTAATGATTATAAAATGTGGCCTGTTGGCCGCGCATGCTGTGGACATATTCAATGGAAATCAAAATCAATTTTCTCGACAATTTAAGACTCGAAGCCCAGTTCGATGACTTTACCGTTATCGCCGATCAACCCATTCGTTATAAAGGAGATGGCTCCGCTCCTAGCCCATTTGATTATTTTTTAGCATCATCAGCCCTTTGCGCCGCTTACTTTATCCGGGTGTATTGTAAGGCCCGTGATATCTCCACCGAGCACATCCGATTATCGCAAAACAATATAGTCGATCCAGACGATCGCTATCAGCAAATCATCCAAATTCAGGTCGAGCTGCCGGACAATATGTCTGCCAAAGACAAGGACGGTATTTTACGCTCTATCGATCGCTGTACCGTAAAAAAAGTGGTGCAAACGGGCCCTGAATTTAAAATCGAAATCGTTGATAACCTAAGCGCTGATGCCAACGCCATGTTGATGAGCCCGCCTGATGGCGAGCTGAGCACCTTTATTCGGGGTAAAGACTTGCCCCTTGAGCAAACCATTCAAAACATGACCGCCCTATTGGCCAACCTGGGCATGAAGATAGAAATATCTTCATGGCGCAACATCGTGCCGAATGTATGGTCCTTACATATTCGTGATGCCGCCTCGCCGATGTGTTTTACTAACGGCAAAGGCGCCACAAAAGAAAGCGCACTGTGCTCGGCCTTAGGCGAATTTATTGAACGCTTGAATAATAACTTTTTCTACAACGATCAATTTTTTGGCGTAGACATCGCGAACAGCGAATTTGTTCATTATCGCAATGAAAAATGGTTTGCTTTAGAAGACGATGATGCCCTGCCAGCGGGCATTTTAGACGACTATTGCCTCCATATTTACAACCCAGAGAACGCGTTACAGGGATCGCACCTGATTGATACCAACTCTGGCAATAAAAAACGCGGTATTTGTACCATTCCCTATACCCGTCAGTCCGATGGCCAGACCGTCTATTTTCCATCCAACCTCATTGAAAATTTATTCTTAAGCAACGGCATGAGCGCGGGCAACAACTTGCAAGAAGCCCATGTGCAGTGCTTGTCAGAAATCTTTGAGCGCGCCGTAAAACGGCAAATCATTGAGCAAGAAATGGTCCTTCCAGATGTGCCCATGAGCGTGTTAGAACGCTACCCTAGCATTCTAGCGGGCATTCAACGCTTAGAAGAAGAAGGCTTTCCTGTTTGGGTGAAAGATGCTTCATTGGGCGGACAATTTCCGGTGATGTGTGTCACCCTGATGAATCCAAGAACCGGCGGCGTTTTGGCTTCTTTTGGCGCCCACCCAAGCTTTGAAGTGGCGCTAGAGCGCTGCCTCACTGAGCTGCTGCAAGGCCGCAGTTTTGAAAGTTTAAACGATTTACCCAAGCCCACCTTTAATCAAATGGCCGTCATGGAGCCTGAAAACTTTGTTGAGCACTTTATTGACTCTACAGGGGTGATTTCTTGGCGCTTCTTTAGCAATCAGTGCGACTATGCATTCTGTGAATGGGACTTCTCTGGCACCAACGAAGAGGAAGCCAACGGGTTATTTGGCATCTTGGAAGCCATGGGCAAAGAAGTGTATATTGCCGAGTTCACCGACTTAGGCGCTTCAGCTTGCCGTATTTTAGTGCCCGACTATTCAGAAATTTACCCGGTTGACGATCTGATTTGGGACAACACGAACAACGCGCTCAATTACCGTGAAGACATCTTAAATCTGCATGCTTTAAACACAAAAGCACTCCTCGAATTGGTGAATCGCTTAGAAGACAGTCAGCTAGATAACCAGACCGATATTGGTACCTTGATTGGCATCGTGTTCGATGAAAATACCGTCTGGGGCAAGCTGACGATTCTCGAGCTTAAAATCCTGATTTATCTCGCACTGGGCGCGCATGAAGACGCCATCGAATTAGTCGGTGAGTTTTTACAATTTAACGACAATACAGTCCAGCGCGACCTGTTTTATCAAGCGGTCCATGCCGTATTGGAAGTCATCTTAGATGAAAGTCTTGAGCTGGAGCACCTTATTGAAAGCTTCAACCGCATGTTTGGTATTGAGGTGATGGAAAATGCAGTCGGATCAGTCACCGGTAACGTACGTTTTTACGGCCTCACCCAAACCAGCATGGCCCTTGAAGGCATAGAGCCTCATTTACGACTGATTGAGAGCTACACTAAATTACACCAAGCACGCAAAATAAAATGACTGATCTCATCGCTGGGGTCATTAGATAGGTTCCATCTGATGACACCCTCATCCGCCCTTCGGGCACCTTCTCCCCAAGGGGAAGGGAGGACTCACGGGTTCAGTGTCATTGCATGACCCTAGCTTTAGAGGGGATATGGATTGTTCATGTAGCATGGATCTCAACACGCCTTGATCAGGTCCAAAATTTTAAGCGTAGCAGAACCAATGTTCAACGCGCGTATTTTAGCAGCAACGGCATCCCGTTGTTCAAAAACCTGCGCCACCGCTAGCAATAAGGTCTCCGGTGTGAAAGCTTCTTCAGCGATGACCACGCTCACGCCTTCGCGTTCAAAATAGCGTGCATTTTGAATTTGATCGCCACGACTGGACGCGCGTGATAGCGGAACCAGAACGTGCGGTTTGCCTAAGGCCAATAGTTCACACAGCGCATTGGCGCCTGCGCGGGATAAAATCACATCACTAGCGGCAAATAAATCCGGTAAATCTTCGTTGACATACTCAAACTGAGCATAACCGGCTCGTTCAGATAAGCCGGCATCCAAATGACCCCTGCCACACAAATGAATCACTTGAAAGGACTCACACAAGGCATCCAGCGCTTGCCTGACACAGCGATTAATCAGGCTCGATCCTTGGCTGCCGCCTATAATCAATAAACGGGGTTTATCGTCAGTAAACCCGCACAAAGCCAACCCCTTACTAACCGAGCCATTGAATAACTCGCGCCGAATCGGTGTGCCGGTTACTTCTATTTTATCTTTGTTTTTAAAATGTTGTTTAGCGGGGGCAAATCCTATGCAAATGTGATCAACAAACGGAAAACTCAAGCGATTCGCAAGACCCGGACTCATGTCAGATTCATGCGCAATGACCGGAATTCGATTGAGCCAGGCCCCAACCACCACCGGAAAGGCGACAAACCCGCCTTTCGAAAAAACCAGATCAGGCTTTAAACGACGAAGTAAAGCATAGGACTGCACAATGCCTATCAGCATATTGATGGGATCGTAAACATTTTTCCAACTCCAATACCGGCGTAATTTTCCGCACCGTATGCCGTGGAATGGAACATGAATGGCTTCTATCATGTTTTTTTCAACACCATCCACTGATCCAATGTAATCAATGGTCCAATGTTCGGCTTGTAATGCGTCGATGAGCGCCATATTCGGCGTGACATGCCCGGCAGTCCCCCCGCCTGTAAAAACGATTTTTTGATGAACAGCCATGCAGAAACCCTCGATTCAATACACTGCGCTCTCTAACGATGGAGGAGCTGATTATATTTGGACGACATGTCATGCGTGTTTGTGGGTGTCATGTCGTCCAAATTCCAATAACAAACTTAAATCAATGGCTTGGACGGATTTGGTCATGGCGCCTACGGAAATAAAATCAACCCCCGTTTGTGCCACGCGCGCGATGGTGGATAAATCGATGCCGCCAGACGCTTCCAATTCACAACGTGACTGGTTCATGGCGACGGCGGCTTCCAATAGCGGCAGACTGAAATTATCCAACATGATTCGGTCAGGTCGTGCATCTAATGCTTCACGCAACTCGTCTAGATTTTCAACCTCGACTTCCACTAAAAGACCCTTGTTCGTTTGGCGTGCGCGTGCAATGGCTTCGCGAATCGAGCCGCAAGCGGCGATGTGGTTTTCTTTGATTAAAAATGCATCATAAAGGCCTCGGCGATGGTTCACGCCCCCCGCACAGGCCACCGCATATTTCTGCGCCAATCGCAGACCGGGTAGCGTTTTTCGAGTATCCAATAAACGGGTTTGATAGCCTTGCAATGCTTGAATATACGCACGTGTTTGCGTGGCGGTGCCTGATAGGGTTTGCAGGAAATTCAATGCAGTGCGCTCGGCGGTTAAAATGCTTCGGGCCAAACCCTGGATGCGACACAGGGTGGTGGGCTTGTCCAACCACACCCCCTCTTCCACCCACCAATTCACGACCAAGGTGTCATCCACTTCAGAGAAAACCGCATCAACCCATGGACGTCCGCAAACGAGCATCGGTTCACGCGTGATGATCACGGCATCGATCCGTTTGTCCGCCGGCAATAAAGCCGCCGTCACGTCTCCGGTTCCAATGTCTTCTGCCAAGGCGCGGCGTACATCATTCATGACGTTGTCTATCATATCGATGGCCCTTTCTTTGCATCATGCGAGGCATACCGACG
>JAOAUO010000164.1 GCA_030157565.1 Legionellaceae bacterium | reverse complement strand
TTGGACGTATACGCAAAAATAGTCCATTTCCATCATGAATCTTGTATTCTTTCTCACGCGGCACTGCCTTTTCCAGGGCTTTTTCGGTCAGAATGGTTATTGATGGGCTGCCTGCTCGCCGAATCAGATCTTACCTGCATCGTTGGGCCATGTGGTGGGTGAGAACGACAGAAAGTTGGCCGTACCACGAGTGACTCGAATGGTTTTTAAATGTTTGCTGGGATTCTAATCCGGCGGTTTATGCCGCCGGACTACTTCAGACCGCCACTAACGAAATCCAGGAGCACGCTCGAGAACTTCCGGCTTTCCCAAAATTTCAAGCGATTGCTTGAGATCGTCTGTTCTCACTACATCAAGGCGGCATATGGCCCCCAAATCAAGCCGGGCACCCATCGCCGCGCCGAGGCCGGGCCCCGGCCCAACCGCGAAGCGCACGTTAAGGCGTATTAATGCAATATCAACACCGAGCAATTCATTTGTTTTTTGGCGTAAAACCTGCTGTATCCCTTCAAAATGATTATTTTGGACGTCAGTTGATGCGTTTAATTCAGGATTGTTTTGCATGGCTACAATGGCCGCGATGTAATCATTCATTTGTTGCAGTCGCTCTTCTTTGGGCAGCTTTAATGGGGAGTCCCTCGAAAGCAGGCTTAAATCAACGTCCAGTGCCTGTTTATAATGGATTAGTTCATTCAGTGCCTTGATTTGTTTAGAGCGACTGCTTTTGCCAAAAAATTCTTGTGAAGACGACACGCCTTTACAGGTGTTATCCAGGCCAATTGTTTTACCACTCACAACAGGCAGCAATAAATGAACTCGATTCGTCACGGGATTGATATAGATATACCGAGGCGCTTAAGCAAACGTGGATAAAAATGCCATTAAATAAATGGTCGAAGGGATCGTATGCATCGACATAAAGTCGCGTTCTGTGGAGCACCGGTTTGTATGCATTGAATAATCCAATTCTGATTTTAACCGTTTAATATCAATGATCTCTTGTATGAGGGGTGTATTGGCACAATGCGCCACAAACTCACGTGCTTTTTCTAATTGTCGATTATAGCGGTCATGGAAATCGGGGGAAAAGGGTTCCTTCGTGATTCTAAAACGCAATTCATCTGGCATTAATCCGCGCATGCCACTGCGAATACCATAGCGCTTATAGCCATTTCTTACTTTAAAATGACCCGGAATGGCAAGACAAAATTCCAACATGCGTTTGTCATTATAGGGATAACTAAAATGAACGGGCTGCCCATGATCATCGTGAATCAAATGAGCCGTATTAGGATTTAAAAAACACATGTTTTGATATTGGTGACGACGGTGATTTGGGTATTGTGTGTTCAACATAAATCCTACATTTTCAACGGATGCATCAGAAATATGTGCGTTTCTAAAAGTTGACTGAATCAATGATAATTGTTGTGATAAATGAATGTCGGGACGTAAATTTAATTTGGCTTGTAAGGTTGCCGGAAGACATGGCATGACAAGCTCCCCTGCAACAAATTTCATCCACGATCGGTGATAGCGGTTGACATGCAAGCGTGATTCAGCAAACAGTGTGCGCCATTTTCTAGCTAATAGTAACTCAGAAAAATAGCCATTTCCATGAAAAGAAGGTCCCTTCTCCCCAAAACAACCATCTAAAATAATACGTGCCCCTTGAGCTGTGGCTTTTGTTGCAAAGGCTTTGTATAAGTAATAACGTGAGCTTTTGTTCGGCCCATTCATGAAATGCAGCGGATCATCCAATTCATCAAAAGGACCGCGCCATGTATCCGTTATGTGTTGTATTCGTAAATTGGATTTTTTTAACAAATGAATATAATGTTGCTCATCTGTGGTATTGCCTTGATATTCTGGCGGTAAAACAGCAGACAAAGCGGTTAATGGCCTATTTTTATGATGAAGAATGCTTGAGGCCATGGCAGTGATCGCAGAGGAGTCTAAACCCCCGCTATGTAGCGTGACGACCGGGCAATGGCTGCGTAGTTTATCACGAACAATCCGATGAAACAGATGTTGAAAGGTCTCAACGTATTCATCCTCGGAACTAAAATGAATACGCCGATGAAGGTCAGGTTGCCAATAAACGTGTCGTTGAACTTGCTTGTTTTTTACAGAAAGCAATGTGCGTGCCGACAAAATAAATATATTTTGATAGCATGTGATTTCGGGGCGATTAAAAAAATAAGCCGCGTTTCCCTGCGCTGCAATACTCTCTAAATTGGGTTTTCGATCAATACCACGCAAGGTATGAAGCGCATTGATGTCTGAAGAAAAGGCAAAAAACTGCTCATCCTGATGGTAATAAATTGAGCGCTGCGCTGTATGATCGGTAAAACAAATGAATGCCTGTTCACTCTCATCCCAAATCGCAACAGCAAACTCCCCTAGCAAATATTGTGGGCAGTCTTGACCCCAGTGCTTATAAGCATGGAGAATTAAAACACCATCAGATATATCCGCTTGATTTTTAAACCCAAAACGATTGCATAGCTCCGTTCGATTATCTAATCGACAATCTGTCGTAATGGCCAGCTTTAAGATGGGGTCGAAATAGGGCAATTTTTCGTGAATGGAATCATCTGTTAGATGAAATGCACGGTGACCCAAACCCACAGAACCAGAACGCCAAACGCCTGAACCATCTGGGCCTAACGATGCCATGGCTTGCGTCATTTGCTGTAGTTCGCCCTGACGAATAAAAGGGCCGTTAAAGCGGTAAAGGCCGCAAATACCACTCATGATTATCTAACCTCTTGAACCCAAAATGCATTGCTAAGTAAGATCTTTTGTAGGTAAAATGTCAACAGAGTCCCTGTTATTTTTCAACCATTAGGCTAACGATGCACAACGATATCACCCAACCACCTAGCACGAACAACTTATCTGATAACAAGATCTATTTACCCTATACCCCGCCTACGCTGACCGTATTAGAAGACTCGACGATTGAAGGTAACGTCGGCTCAGGAGCGGATGCCGGGGGTTATGCCGGTCATAATCACTCATAAGGTGTTGTTATTTGGTCAAAAAATCAATCAAACACTTCGAGTCGCGAAATAAATTGTAAAATTAAACCATGGCGCGTTGCGTTATCTAAAAATTGGAGCACTTCTTCGCGAATGCATGACGATGATCGCTCGTAGGTGTTCATTATCTGTTTAACGATGTCATCTAAACAGATTGGCGTTATCGTTAACTCCCACACCCTTTTAGCGGTGCCATTCAAACGAATGCGTTTCAATCCCTCTTCTAACAAGATATCCAAGCCGTCTTCAATTTCCGTGGTTATGGCATTCTGATGTCGCAAAAACATAGGGAGATAACCTTCCATTGCGCTGCTCCTATAACAAGTATCGATAAAAAACGCTATATTAACCGTAAGAAAATAAAATAGGAACGTTGAAAATAACCATGGACATCACGCCTCTTAAGCCATCGCTCATCGATCGTGAACTTTTACGTTCCAAAAAAATACATGATAAGCAACGTTCCAATCATTTTGATAAACAGAATGCATCCATAGATTCGGTCTTTGAAGCCTGGTCAGAGTACCCTCATCGTTTTTTCTTTTTTAATTGTAACCGTCAAATCTATTGTGGCCAGAAGCTCATTTCAGAATCGATGTTGGATTCGGGCTGTCAGGTCCTATTTTGTTCCTATATGAAAGCTGAAATGATTTTGGGAAAACTACTCCGTGTCCAAACATCAGAGGTCGGAATAGAAATTTATTATGAAGACATTTCGCCACAAAGTCGACTGACGTTATTTGAGCAATTAATGCATGATAAAATGATCGATCTTTATTTTCCCTACGTCCCTTTAAAAAAAGACGTTCATAAAGAATACACATCCCCCTCAACTGGCTGGAAAATCAATCCAAAACTATCTTCTTTTCTTTTCAACGGCGAGCGAAGTCAACGTGAAATCAGTGTCGATTTAATCCGATCAGATGGCCGGCTCTCACCCATCATCTACGATCCAGCTTGCTCGACAGGTGATTTTTTACAGAGCATTAAAGCAGCAATTCCCGACGCAATCGTAATCGGACAAGATTTAAGTCAAGAGATGTGCGCGCAAGCCCGTCAAAAAATTGATCAGGTCATTCATGGTGACGCATTGTTTCCTTGTGTTCCAATGGAGTCTTGTGATTATATTTTTTTCCGGTTTTTGAATATCAATGTCATATCATGCTCTCAAGCAAAAGCGCTATTTGAAGCCATCATTCCCTGTCTTAAAAAAGAAGGGAAGGCGATTCTTTTTGGTTTTACACCGGTCCTTATTTCTTTACCTTATTTAATAAAAAAGGGTTATCGCGTTCTTTCATGCAATGCACCAGTAAAAAGCGAAAATGCGGTGATCCAATATTATATTATTCAAAAAATATAGGGCGTGTTGATTAAAATCAAGATGAACAACGAAAACAATCCAGAACATGATCATCCACCATGCCAATCGCTTGCATGTAGGCGTAGAGAATGGTCGGACCAACAAAATTCATCCCTCGTTTTTTCAAGTCCTTTGACAGTGCTTCCGATTCAGGGGTTGAAACAGGGACATTTTCAAGGGCTTTAGGCCGGTTGATTTTGGGTCTATTGTTCACAAAGCGCCAAACGTAATGATCAAATGATCCAAATTCCTGTTGAATGGCGATATAAACATGTGCATTCTGCCGCGCAGAGAATACCTTCAATCGATTTCGAATAATGTTGGAATCGGTCAAAAGCCCTTCCAATTCAGCGTCGGTCATTTGTGCAACCGCATGCGGATCGAATTGCTTGAATGCCTGGCGATAGTCATCTCGCCGCTTTAGAATGGTCTCCCATGAAAGCCCTGCCTGCGCACCTTCAAGGATCAGCATTTCAAAATGTTTGGTATCATCATGTACTGGAACACCCCATTCTGTATCATGGTATTCTTCGTAATGAGGCTTGTTCACGCCCACCCATGCGCATCGAATCATTGTTTGTCCTATTCATTTCTCATTAACTGGGTGCCCTAACATCAAGGCACGATGACATTTTTTCAATGCGTTAAAACCACAATCGTCGCAAGACATTATCTCGATTGATGAAATGGTGTTTCAATGCGCCTGCCACATGTAAAAGAATCAACGCGATTAAAACCCAAGCGATGACTTGATGACTGAGCGCCATCCATTGACTCAGTAATTCGTTGGGCTCAATACCAGGAATGGGCATGGGGAATAAACCAAAATACTGCGGTATGCGATTTTTTGCGACCGACAGAACCCACCCTGATAATGGCATCAATATTAATAACCCATAAAAACCATATTGAACGGCTCGTGACAACCATTGTTCAAAACGAGGAATAGTGGGAGGCAACGGTGGGCGACCGCAATAAATGATGCTGATGATACGGACAAACATCAGAAACAATACGGTGAGACCGAAAGATTTATGAATCATGTATGCTTGAGGAGCAAAGGCTTTCGGCAGGTCTTCTAAAAAAAAGCTGAAGCCTAGCATCACAATAACGATCAATGCAATCAACCAATGCAGCACTTTTGATATCACTGCATATGTTTGTACGTCTTGACGCATCCATGTCTCCTCATTATTTAAGTCACAACGCCCAAATGCTATATCTATTTGATGATTCATTTCAATCAATAAAACCTAACAATCCAACAGTGCATGCTTGTGGCGAAACGGTTTTTCCTCGGCATGGGTCAACGAATCATGACGATTAACATACGAAACGGACGTTACCCCGGATTTAATCCTCAGTATAAAGCATTGCCGTTGTGATATTAAGTTTTTTAGCCGGCCTCGACCGCCGTTCCGACCACATGATCACTATTTAAACTAAGGGCCCATGAT
>JAOAUO010000163.1 GCA_030157565.1 Legionellaceae bacterium | reverse complement strand
CAGGCGCTGATTATATTTGGACGAAATGACATGCGTGTTTTTGCATGTCGTTTTGCCCAAATTCTAAACACTCAAAATCGCCGCATAAAGGCATCTAAATCAGGCCTTTCTTTCATTCGGTATTGATACACCGCATAAAATGCCAGGATGTTTTTTAGATAATTGCGTGTTTCACGCCAAGGCAGTGTTTCAATCCAAATGTCCATTTCTTTTGGTTGGTGATTTTTGATCCAATAATTCACTTGCCGAGGTCCGGCATTGTATGCGGCCGCCATGAGAATCGGATGTTGTTGAAATTGTTTTGACAATTGTTGAAAGTATGCCGTTCCAATATGAATGTTTTTTTGTGGGGTGAGAAGTTGATTTTGACTCGTATAGGGAATCTGGGCTTTTTGGGCGACGTGACGTGCAGTGGCCGGCATGAGCTGCATCAGGCCATTGGCCCCAACGGGTGAGGATATGCCTTCTTGAAATGAACTTTCTTGTCGAATGACGGCATAAATAAAGGCCGGGCGAATTTGATAATGTTTCGCATACTCTCGAATGGAATCTTGATATGCCAAAGGAAATCTTAACGCGAGCTGATTGTTTAATGCGTCATTGCTGCTGAGATAGATGGATTTCCCATGCCAATGCAACTCATTGGCCACCCAATAAGCCAACGCACTTTTTTCATGTTTTGGCAGCTCACTAACAAAATCGTTCAGCAGTCTAGAGGCATCTAGGATTTGGTGCGATAAATACAAGGTTTTGATTTGATCAGTAATGGGTTTATAGGGGAACAATGTGTCCGGATGATTAAGGGTGGGCTCATTTTCAAAACTGGGTTTTTGTTTCAATCTGAAACTGGCTAAAAATCCATAGTAATTGCGTTTTGAAGCCAACTGTTTGTACAGTGCATGGGCGGTTTCCTTCTCCCCCAGCGCTTCTATCGCACGCGCCATCCAATATTTGCAATTGGGCTCTTGTTTATTTTTAGATCGACTGATTAAATAAACAATTTTTCGCCATTGATGATGCATGAGCGCAAACCGTATTTCCCATTCGAGTAAGGTTTCATTGTAAAAAGCGGGTTTAACTTTAGCAAACCATTGTGGGGTATCTGGCTGGTTTCTCATGGCTTTAAAGAGCGAGAGGTGGGCTAAAAATTGCTGTTCTTGTGTCTCACTCATGATATGGCGTGCGTGTGCCGTTGGCCAGAGTTCGGTGGCTTTATCCATGTCATTCGTCACCATGCGTTTCAGACCATACAGATAAAAATCCCCTCGAAACAGGCTTGGTTTCAATTCAGTGATGCGCGTCGGGCGTTGGTAAATGGCCGTTAACAGGTCCGCTTCTTGAATGCGTGCGGGTTTATATTGTTTTAATAGATAACGCGCCAATGATACATTATCTGCTTCTAATGCGAGAGCGATGCGTTTTTGAATCAGCAGATTGTTCCATTCATTGTTTTTAAAAATGGCCGTAAACAGTGCATCGCAGGATTTCGGAAGCGAACCACCGTTTAGCCACAATTTTTTCGCAGCCACCAACGCTTCTGGATGATGCCCTTGGTTATAAAGGGCTGTTTGTGCATAACATTGCAATGTGGTGTCGTCTGATCCACGATAAAATTGACTAAAAGTAGCCCAATCCTTGTTGTATGCCAATTGGTATAACCATTTTTCACGGAGTTTTCGAGTGAGTGGGCTGGGTTTATCAATAAACGCAAGAAAAGCCGGTTCAGGATGGGTGGGCAGGTGTTGGCACCAGTGTGTATACGTTAAGAACTTGTTCAAATACATTTGTGCCGGGTTTGCATGGAGGGTTGTGGTGAACAACAATGTACAAATAATCCAACGGGTTCTAGTCATGAATGAGTTGTTCACGCAGGCTTGCAATGGTTTTGGCATAATCAGGGCTGCCAAAAATAGTCGAACCGGCTATAAATTCAGTGGCACCCGCTTGTGCTAGGGAACGAATATTGTTTACGGTGACGCCTCCATCCACCGCAATCGGCAAGTGAGGATGGAGTGCGTGAAGCCGGGCCATTTTAGAGACGACCTCAGGTATCAGGGTTTGCCCGCCAAAGCCTGGGTTCACAGTCATGATCAAGACAAAATCCAGCCGATGCAGGCAATGGGTGATGCAATCCAGTGAGGTGGCGGGATTTAAAGCCAAACCCGCCAAACAACCCGCGCTTTGAATAGACTGCAAGCTTCGGTCAAGGTGTATGGTCGCGTCAGGGTGAATGGTGATGCGTGTCGCGCCCGCTTCTGCAAACGATTCAATCAACGCATCAACCGGAGACACCATTAGATGTACATCCAAGGGCGCATCGCTAAAACGATTGCGCAACGCCTGACAAATGATCGGACCGAACGTCAGATTAGGGACGTAATGATTGTCCATGACATCAATATGCAGCATGTCAGCACCCGCTTGCATGACCGCGTGGGCTTCTTCGCCTAGCCGAGTCATATCAGCTGACAGTAGAGAAGGCAAAATTTTATAAGAGGGCTTAAGCAAGGTTAAATGCACCATTGAACGAAAGATTAAGGGTATACACTTGAAGACGTGAATCTAAAAATTTAGATTTCCCTGACGTGGTCAGGTACCGAAAATCGAGTGAAAAAGAGGCAAAGTCATCGAGGAAATAAGACATCCCAACGATGGCTTGTCCCGCAGGAGATGTGGTGGCTTCTTTCACGTGAGCGGCATATAGATTGACGTTATTGTAATATATCGTCAAATTATTCGAAAAATAAGCATAACCAAGGCCAACGCCGAGATAAGGGACCATGCTTGATCGCGGATCGCTGGGCAGGAAGTCATAAAATCCATTGAGCATTCCGAGCCCACTGTCTGTGCTGCCTTCTATTCGAAAGTCTGGACTGGTGCTTGGAGCGAAAAGGGTTATATCCCCCAATTCCAAGGATTTATAAGGGTTGTTATTATAAAAATATTGCCCTTCTAAGCGATATTTTCCGAATCGGTAGCCCAGTTGGCCGCCAATGGCCCCCATGGTGCCGTAATTTAATGCGCCAGGGACATTGATAGGGGGGATTGCCGTTGGAATATTGAAATTGGCACTGGGCGCATAGTTTACGCCAATGAGAACCCCGCCATACCACCCTTGTACGGGATTCAATGCATACGTTGCTCCATTTGCCAATAGCAGGGCAATCAAGCTGGTTTTAATGAACTGTTTCATGTATCTCCCTTAAGAAACGTGTTTGCAAATATCCTTTTTTAGTTCAAAGTGTTATTAACTGTAACTTTTCCCATCAAATCGGTACACCGCTCCGATGTTCGCTAGGTGCGCTTGAAACAGTTGACCTAATTCAGATGCGTGTGTTGTACCGATGTATCGATAGCCTAAGTTGAGTGCGTAATTTTCAGCGAAATTATAGGTGAGCCCACCGGTGGCTTGGTAAGCGACTACGTTATTTGAAGCCGAAAAATGAGTGGAACTGAATGGGCCGGTATTATTTAATTTACTTTGTACCCAAGCATAACCGATACCTGCGCCTAAATAGGGTTGAAGCGGTGTTGATAATCCAAGAAAATCATAATAGACATTCGCCAAACCTAATGCGGCATTTGAATAGCCTGTTGGGTCGGCTGCACGAGCGTGATTGATTTTGAAATCAGCCACGTTTGCTTTTAAATAAGTCATTTCCCCTTCATATCGCAAGGGATTGCTTTTAAAGCCTAAGCTGGCTCCTGCGTCATACCCGGATTGGTAATTTGCATTGGAGTGGGTGAGTCCCAGCGTGGTTGTATCGACGTTGCTGGGGACATAAGCGTACCCACCAAACGCGCCAGTATACCAGCCATTAATGGGTGTAGCGGCAACGCTAGGCGTTGCAATGGCTAAAAAAGATAATATGGAGGCTGTAATCTGCACAATTTTCATATGGTTCTCATCAATCTTACAAAAAAATTACCCCCATGTTAGCCATTTTCCTTTTTTTTGCAAGTTAGATTGTCGATTATTTAAGATGGCTTCAGCAAAAGGACGATTTAAATGAATAAAAAAGACTCAAGTATGCCCGTTTTTAGTCGACAATAACACTAGTTACTCGATGAAAATGAGGGGAATGCGATGGAAATTATTTTTCACGGTCGGCATGATAGTCGCCAGGCGGAAGAAAGTTTACAGGGGATTATACGCTTGTTAAAAGAGCGTTATCAGATTGGTCAATTCAGAGAAATGCATTTGTCAGTGACCTTGGTGGATGGAGGCGGAGAAGACGTTGAACTCATTGATACCGAAACGACCGAAGCCTATCGAATTTTCGAGGTATACCGTCAAGGACAGGAACTGCTTCGCGGCTCAGGTCGTCCGGCGCTAAAATTGGTGGTTGATAATACTTAGCGTTTGAAAAGAAAGGCATGAAAAGGGCTGCATGCTTTTCTTTTTAACATAAATCATCAAAGGATACTCAGCATGCATTGGATTCTATCTCTTGGGGCCATCGTTTTATGTCTACTGCTCGTGGTTGGGATTCACGAGGCAGGACATGCCTTGGCCGCGTGGTATTTTGATGTGAAAATCAAGCGTATTTCAGTGGGTTTTGGGCGTCCTTTATTTCATTGGCGTAGTCGAAACGGGTGCGAATGGGTCTGGTCTATGTGGCCCTTGGGCGGTTCGGTTGAATTGCTGAATACGCGGATTGAGCCGGTGAACACGTCAGATTTCAAGCATTGTTTTGATAAGAAATCACTGTGGGCGCGTTGGATCATCCTTCTTTCAGGTGCTGCGGCGAATGCATGGGTTGCTTTTTTTGCTTTAGTCTGGATGTTTATGCTTGGATTTGAACAAGTAGCCCCCGTTATTTCAACGGTAAAGCCCTCCAGTGTAGCGGCCATGGCCGGTTTGAAGCCGGGCGATCGAGTGCTCTGCCTGGCTGAGCATCCTACCCAGTCTTGGCAAGCAGTCGGCATGCAACTGGTCATGCATTTTGGGCAAAAAAACGTAGTGATGGTTGTGAAAAATCGAGCCGGTGAGCCGCGTGATTTGACGCTTAATTTGCAACAGTGGCATTATCAGCGTGGTGATCATTCGTTGCTAGAGGCCATTGGGTTGCACCCTGATTTGTCGAAAAAGCAAACGAACGTTGTGCACGGTGTATCATGGATGAAGGCGATACCCCTCGCGGGCACACAGGTGTTTGGATTGGTTGTTTTTTTCCTGGTGATGTTGAAACAAGTATTGACGGGCATGATCCCATTTTTTTTGCTAATGGGTCCGTTTGGATTGTTTATGGCGATGGCACATTCATTTTTTCAAGGCTTGACGGTTTTCCTTTATTTTATTGCTCATTTGAGTGTGGTGGTGGGTTTGGTTAATTTGTTGCCCATTCCCGCATTGGATGGTGGTGCGATGGTTTACGCTTTGGTTGAAAAAATGCGAGGGAAGCCCGTGTCTATTGCATTTGAGTTGCTACTGTATCGCTTGACCTGCATTGGTTTTTGTTTGTTGTTTGTTCAGTTAATATTAAATGATGCGCGACGTTATGTGTTGGGGTAACGTGCCATCAGAAAACAGATGAAAACGACACCCTGGCACAACACCATAGATCGACCCGTGCGACACCTTGTTGTTTGAGTACACGCGCCAATTCATTGGCGGTGCTTCCCGTGGTGAGTAAGTCGTCTATCAATGTGACGTGTTGGTAATGCGACGGTTTTGCAATGAATGCATGGGCTAAGTTCTTCCGACGCGCGTGAGCCGTTAATTGGGCTTGTGGGGCGGTGTTTATCCGCTTTTGGCAGAGCGAAATAGGGCACGCTATATTCAACCGACGGCTTAAATATTTCGCCAATTCAGCGGCTTGATTAAACCCGCGTTGGCGCAATCGCTTTGGGTGCATGGG
>JAOAUO010000162.1 GCA_030157565.1 Legionellaceae bacterium | reverse complement strand
TATCATGGACAGAAGGACATGAGTCTTTTTTCATGTTCTTTTGTCCAATGTCCACGCCATATGGGTATTGCTTTGCTTACACGGATATTGCTTGCTAATCCCCAACAAAGCCACTTGCGAAACGGTCATTTTATTTTTATCGCTTTGCTGGCTGGAAATCTCACGATACGTTTGTTGAATTAAGTTATTCACGCTATCGGCCGATAAGACCCCGCTCGAGGGCAGACAAAACAAGGGGCGTCCTGCGCGGGTCGCGCTCTCATTGGCCAACATCAGGCTCTCGGCAATGCTTTCGCTGGTTAACGCTAAAATATTACGTGCTGAACGCGCCCAAGCTTGGGATTGCGGATCGGCTTTCATTTCCATTTGTGGGATGTTATTGACGATATTCATGAAATGATCAATCGTGTCTGCAGATGCCTGGATGGATCCGGCCAACAGTATAAAAATAATCCTTCGCATATGGGTTCCTTAACGCCTCACACCACTCGGTTGCTTCCGCTTCTCTTTTTTTATCAGCAGCCATTGCACGATACCCATCATCCAATGCTGTATCAAGAACATAAGGTCTAATTAAATTTTCAATAAATTGACTCATACGGCGTTTTCCAATCGTCCTATATAAGCCTTCATACACCAGCTCATCGAGTGTAATAGTCATTTTTTTATGCATATGCCCTCCCGCTGCAACACGCTATACGTATAAGGTGTTAACTAAATCATAGTATATCATGCTGCCGTTTACAATAAACGATGGCACTCATTCGATCAATGTTGGATAATAAATGGAGTTTGGACGAAATGACATGCGTGTTTTTACATCTTGTTTTATCCAAACTCCAAATAATAAGCCATTCAAATCCAAGGGAACACGTCATGCATGAAACACACCTTAAACCCGCCTGTGCTGAAAAAGATTATGTAGTCCATCGCCATGCGTTACCGCTCAGTTGCCCGACCGATGAAATGTCTCTGTGGAACGCGCATCCTAAAGTGTATTTGCCCATTGAAAAAACAGGCGTTGCCGTCTGTCCCTATTGCAGCGCACGCTTTGTGTTGCAGGATGATTAAGTCCATTTGCATCGTTCGACTCTCGGCACTGGGCGATGTCTTGATGCTGGTGCCATTGGTCAGAACATTACAAACGTATTTACCCAACGTAAAACTCACTTGGGTCATATCACGGCCTGCGTTTGATTTAGTGGAGGGCATGGATGGCGTTGAATTCATTGTCATCGACAAGCCGAATCATCCCATGGATTATTGGCGGTTTAAACGCCAAATGCGCGCACGATCGTTCGATGTGCTCTTGGCCGTCCAGGCTAGTTTTCGCGCAAATCTGTTGTATGCTTGCATTCGAGCTGCGCGAAAAATTGGCTATGATTCAATCCGAGCCAAAGATGGGCATGCTTGGTTTATTGACGAAGCCATCGCGCCTGGGCGCGATCACACGCTGGATGGATTTTTGCGCTTTGCCGACGCCCTGGGCATTCATGAAAGACAAATTCGCTGGGATTTACCCATCCGAGAGGCGGATGACGCATGGGCACACGCGCATCTCTCTCAAATCACACACCCCATCCTGTTGGTGAATCCTGCGGCCAGCAAACCTGAACGCAGCTGGCCTGTCGCGCGTTATATTGAAACGATTCAACACATGCAATCACGTTGGCAGGCGTCGGTGATATTAATCGGCGGCCCTGGGGCTTATGACAAAGCATTGGGCGATGCCATTGCAAACGAAGTCCCGGTGATGAACCTCATTGGACAAAGCGCGCCTAAACAATTGCTGGCGTTGATCCGTTTAGCGGATGTACTGCTGTGCCCAGACACAGGCCCCTCTCACATGGCCGCGGCCGTTGCAACGCCGGTTGTGGCATTGCATGCGGTCACCAGTGCAGAGGTCTCAGGACCCTATCCTTATCGGCATTTAAGTGTGGATTGTTACCCTGAGGCCGTGACCACCATCCTCAAAAAAACGCCTGAAACCAATCGTTGGGGCACCCATGCGCACGGGGAAGACACCATGAAGCTGGTGACGGTTGGCGCGGTCATTGAGCGGTTGGATCAAATCATGATGGGGCGTTTGGACAGAAAAGCATGAGGCTTTTTGGCCTCAGTCATCGTTTCGCCAGTTGATTGTTCAGACGTCCCCGCGAAGGCGGGGATCCATCCCAATAGAATGGGCTCATCCAAGCGAACCTCACTCTGCTTCCGAAGTCAGTGTCGTCGAAGGCTGGAACGACGCGATGCTATTAATCAAAAGCAACGTATTGGTTAATAATAAACGTTCGTCCTGTTGACGATTTAAATACAATTGATAATTGATCTCAGACAACAGGATGGCCATTTCTTTTTGCACCGTAGCAGGAGAGGCGGTGTTGATGCTATCCATCCATTGAGTCGCATTTTTGCTAGGATCATACTGCCTTCGCGTTGCCATCTGAAACTCATTAAACGCGACACTCGAATCACCCAGCTCTTTTTGAGGCAATCGTTTAGATAGCATGTAATACAAATTACTCATGGCCACGGAGTTTTTCGCCGCGTAAATGCGCACAGAAGACACGTATTTGGTCAGGCTGGCCAACGCATTTTCGCGCGCCGTGCGTTCGGCATCCGTTTCCGTACTGCCGGCCGGTTTTTGATAAGCCGCCGCCAGCTGTGTATTATAATCAGCCCACTTCACCGTAGGCACCGGCTGAACCGCGCCGCTGACATAGCGAATAAAATTAGCGGCCGCTTCCACTTGATTGGCCCCCTTTAATCCGGTGTCCTCGTCGGATGTGCTACTGGAAGACGTGGTGGTGTACAACAGAGGGGAAATCAAGGAATTTCCATTGAGATCGCTTAAAAAAGGAGCTTGGTAATCATACGTAAAGAAGGTGTCTGTTGCGGGCAACGGGCCGATTGCATTGCTCATGACTTTATTTTGATACAACAAGGTGCAGCCACCGGTTCGCCACGCAATCCCGTCGTTTGCCATGCAGTAGGTTGTATCTGGCGTAGTGAGGATATCGAGCAGCGCCTGGTTGACCGGATCCAATTGGTAGGTTTGTTGATCAATCAAATCAGACACAGACAACGGCGTGCTATCCGGTTTGTCATAGCTCGGGAAACTCTCATTGGCCAAATCATTCAAAGGCTTGATATACTCGCTCACGGCATCGGCTTTACTGTCTGAGGGCAAAAACTCAAAGAAAAAGGTATTGACCGGAATCGCACCAAAAATACCGTTGAAGGCATATTGCGCAATCTGTTTGAGTGGGCTCGTCGTCCCACTGGAGCCCATGATCAACGTGTTTTGGGGCGGGCTCGGTGGGGGCGATTGTGTGCCACCCAAGTCATACCCAATATTAAGGCCCAAGTTGTATATATACGTTTTTATATCATCCAAGGTTTGCGAATCCGCCTCACTTTCCGCGTATCCGACCGGTAGAGCCGTCAAACAGCATAAGGTGATGGAGACCACTAATGTTCGCATGCGTTGATTCATTCTTCGCCCTCCAAGGCATGTGCTACACGTTTAAGCCGTTCTTCAGAAAAGGCACGGGCCAGCAAGCGCAATCGCTCAAACACAATGTTGCGTTTCAGAAAAAAGCCCGCCGCATCATCTTGACCCAAACTTTTATCCTCAGCAAACATCAAGATTTTAGATGCACTGCCCGGATGAATCATATCAATGGCTTGCAACAAACGCAGGCCACGACCGGATTTAATGTTTCCAATCAAACGAATGAATTTATCTTCGTGATTTAACCGACCCATGTCCAGAGATTGAATGTCATCCAGCTCATGCCCCAAATGTTTAATGGCCTCTTCAAGCGCGGGCTCCCCATCCAGGGTCCATTCTTCTACACTTTCCATAAACGTGACCACGCGATAAATCATGGGGTCCGCGTACTCACTCCAATACTTGGATGATGCTTCGTGACTCAGATCCGGCATATTTTACTCGTTTTTTACATGACATGGATTCGCGCGTTGCGCTGAAGCCTACTATTATCATATATTATGAAAGATAGAACTCTATTTAAAAGCAGATTCGGATGAAAAGCAAATCGAAATCCAATACTAAACGACTTTTTAAACGGGTTGTGAATCCACGCGCTTGGAGTGATTTTGATCGCGTGCGTGCAGGTCAGCGCTATATTGTTGGCGTGTGCAAGACGTATTTTGTACCACAAGCCCCCGTTCGCGGGCCGACTGAAGACTTTACCGAGGCAAAAACAAGGCTGCATTTGACGGATGAAATGCTTCAGAACCGGAAAAATGCATTGTTACGCTTGACCTTATTGATGCTATTCATCGCCAGTTTATTATTCATTTATATCCTATACAACCTGTTTAATGCGCACTTTCTTGCGGCCGGCTTAAGCACGGTGGTCTTGTCAATCGCGTTGGTATTGGCCTTTCGGTATCACTTTTGGTATTTTCAAATCAAACAACAGAAACTGGGCTGCACCCTGAGTGAGTGGTTTCAGCAGGGCTTAATGGGTAAATCGCATGAATAAATTAAAATCAAGCCTGAACCGTTCAGACCTCTGGTGGCTATTACTGACGGGCTTGTCGCTCATTTTATGCCCATCCTGGGCGGCGTTCGCCGATCCTTCAACCGCCGTGGGTTTTACGCCCCCCTCCTCGGATTATTCCGTGTCCTATCTTGAAAATCTCTTTGGCAATGTGGATGGCGTTCTGTATGGAACCGGCAGCCAACTGATGGGGGCCATTTTTAAAGTATTCAATGGCGCCGTGTTAGCGTTGGGCGGCATCGTGATCTCATACACCCTCCTGGTGGGCACCATGAACACGGCGCATGAAGGAAAAATGTTAGGTCAAAAATGGTCATCCATTTGGGTTCCCATTCGCTCAACGATTGGGCTCGCCCTGCTGCTGCCGAAGGCCTCCGGATACTGCCTCATGCAAGTATTTGTCATGTGGGTGATTGTCCAAGGGGTGGGAGCTGCCGATAAAATATGGAATGCTGCCCTGGACTACTTGAATAGCGGTGGCGTCATTATCAGGGCCAACATGAACACAGAAACCAGTACAGCAGGCGATACAGTAACCACTACAACAGGCGATACAGACGCTATATCTACGGGCGCATTGGCCATACTGGCAGGTCAAACGTGCATGCTCGGATTGCAAGAAGCATTGAATACTCTACGTCAATCCTACCTGGATCAAAAAAACACGGGTTCGGGCCCTTGTGTAGGAGAGCCGTCTAGCGCGATGAACGATTTTTGTGACACCCCCGTGCCCGACTTTCTAGCCTCGTTCAATGCCGTGACATACCAAAACGACCACAAGACACAAACCACCTTCACCGTCCAGATGCCTAATTTTGAATCCGGCACGAAGTATACATACCTCAATAATATTTGTGGATCCATCACCTGGAATGCCATACCTGAAGCCGACCTAAACGCGATTAATAGCAATATTTCCGGCCTGTCAACACAAGACCAGACATCCACCAGCTTGTCTCGCGCAACGGCCATTCAACAAATGTACCTGGACTTAGCGCCCACCGCCCAGCTCATGGTCGACAACGATCCGGCCCTCACCCCCAGCAGTGATAGCTCCCACACAGACGCATACCCGGGTTTAGCGAAAAACGTGTTTGGTGTGCCCTATTTATCATCCGGAAACACGCCATGCACACAATATAGCAGCGACTGCGTCCTGTGGGGTGGGGCCTATGGGTCGAATGGCAAGGATATGTACCCGGCCCTTTTTCAAGGCAATGAAATCGACAATGCGGTGGCCACTTACAACGCCGTAATGGCCTCCACCGTTGAATTGATCAGCGATGCCAAGAGCAATGGAGACTACAACAATGGACGCGATTTTATTGAGCAGGCAAAAACC
>JAOAUO010000161.1 GCA_030157565.1 Legionellaceae bacterium | reverse complement strand
CTCACAGGCGATGGCTACAACGTGCAACAGAATGACCTCAGCCACATCCGACAAAAATCGCCCCACACGCACCGCATCACAAAACCCATACAACTCAGCGCGGGCGGCTGATAACCAACACGTTAACTTAAATTCTCGCAATATTTCATCTTGCACTTCGCGTTCATCTGAATCACGCAAACGGATGGATAAAGTCTGCGTTAACTCCGTGCGTGAAGGAGGCCGCCAAGAAGGCGTTTCATCCAACAACACTTCCAGTAAAAAGGGCTGTTCAACTACCAGTGCCGTAATAAAAGGACTGTGTGCAAAGCAATACAGCAAGGCCTGCAAGGCGTGTCTATTTTCTGTTAATAACGCCAAATACGCACTGCGCCCCACAATGTTTTCCAGCAAATGCAATGCCTGCAGCAACACAAAATCAGCCGACTCAACTTGCATGAGCTCACTCAGCAACAACACCATCAACCGATCGAGGCGCAAACGAACCGCATGGCTTAAATGACGACAACGCGCGGAGTGACGAAAGGCATGAATCATTTGATAGCAGCGTCCAGGATTCGGAAAGCCCAAACCGGCCAGCCAATGTTCAGCCATATTCGCTTCCACGTGCCCTTGCCACACATTCGCCCATTGATGGCTCAATTGGCGAGACTGCTCCTCCTCCGATTCAACAGGCCCAAGAATGGCCAGAAACGCATCGTGGATGATCCGTTGGTATTGACTCAAATCCGAAACGACGACGGCCCACGCGTCATACCCCATCATCAACATGATTTGCACTTGCTTGATGCCTTCATGCGGCAGGGTATGCGTTTGTTGATCGTTATGTGTTTGCAACGCATTTTCAAGCCGCCGCAAAAATAAATAGGCCTGTTTCAGTAATGCCGCATCCACCGGCAACAAGTTCGCTTCATTCAAGGCTTGCAATGCGAACAACGCATTTTGCAGCCGCAATCCAGGAAGCCGACCGCCCCAAATCAGCTGAATCGATTGAATGACGAATTCCACTTCACGAATACCACCCTGCCCTCGCTTAATATCATCCAACATCGGGTTTAATTGTATTTCACGCGTGATCATGGCCTTCATGCTGCGCAATGATTCGATGATGCTAAAATCAATGTATCGCCGATAAACGAATGGTGTAATCAGGCGATGGAACCACGCATCCATGTCATCGCTATCACGCACAACACGGGCCTTGACCATGGCATAACGTTCCCAATCACGCCCTTGCTCTTGATAATACGTTTCCATGGCCAAGACGCTGCACACCAGCGGCCCACTTTCCCCATTGGGCCGCAATCTTAGATCCACACGAAACACAAAGCCTTCAGCCGTGACCGGTTGCAATATCTGCATGAACTGCTGCACCACTTTGGTATAAAATTCTTGATTGCTAATCGAAGACGGGCCATCTGTGAATCCGGCCTCTGAAAAGGCGACAATCAAATCAATGTCCGATGAAAAATTAAGCTCCTGTCCACCCAACTTCCCCATGGCCAATACATAAAGGGCCGCGTGCTTTCCCGTTGAATGACAGGGTCGCCCAAAACGAGGCCACAAGCGTTGCTCACAATAACGAAGCGTGTGCAAAATCATCACATCCGCACAATCCGACCACGCGCGGAGTGTATCCTGCGTAGAAGCCAGGCCCTCGATCTCACGAAGCATTAAACGCAATAAATGACCATGACGAAATTGACGCAGTGCGCTAGAAAAAGCGGGCAAGGCCCCATCAAATGAAAGGTCCTGAATCAAAGCATGATACGCATCAAGGCCCAAGGCATGCTGGCAATCGTCCTGCGCTAGCAAGCGATGCAATGCATCGACTTGTCGCACGGCATAATCACTCCCTTGCAGCAACAAGGCCACGGCGGCCATCAAAGGGTGGGGCCGCATGGCAAATTGCGTCATGAACAGGATTCGTTTGGCTGGCAAAAGCGCGTGAAATTCAGTGAGCGACATCAGAATGGACTTGGATGAAAGAAAACAGTGGATCATTATGACATTCTTGCAGTGAATGACCAATGGGTTTGGCTTTTCGGAAGCGATGTTCCGCATCATCATCCAGGATAGGCTATAATAAAATCAATGCGATCTGAATCAAAAAAATCGTTCGTGTGGTGAACACTGCGAAAAAGGAGAAAAAGATGCCTAGTGAAACTAAACCTCTTTCCGTAGCGGAGTCTATTGATGACCTCAAAAAGGCACTTATAGCTATAAATAACGAGCAAAAACTAGAACAGAACTATCAGATATTAGATCAAACCAATGAGGTCTATGCAGATTCAATAATAGCCCATAATATGGTTGCTACAATGAATGAGCATAAACATCTAGACCTCAGTAAACAGGACGATCTCAGTCAACTGAGTGCGTTATTAGATTATCCAGTTACGGAAAACCAGATTGATCTGTACCTCAAAAATGCATTGCAAGCCGCTTGGAATGTGGCTGATATTCTTTCGGTATTGGTGAAACCTTCCGGTAGTTGGATGGTTGCGCCGGACTCCCTAGCCGCCATTGCATGGAATAGCCAACGTTTAGGCGAAAACAACAAAAGCAACTTGGATAATTTATTTGCGAGCCTTAACTATTTAGATACTAGCGCTGGTGTGCCATATATTCTCGATAATAACATGTATAAAATAAATCTCGCTATTCATCAATTTATTGAAAACCTCAAAACGTCTAAACCAGGGCAAGCGTTGATATCCTACACAAATCAAGGCTCTTTTTCATTCGAAAAGATGCTTGAGACGGCAAAGCAAGGAATGGATAACTACACTCATTATTTAGTTGAAAAAGAGGCGCTCAAGAAAAAAATTCTAGCCATCATTGATCAGAGGGAGGGAGACGGAGAAACGGATACCGAAGATCGTTTCTCCAGTGATTCAAGCCAACCCTCATCTCCAGTGGCATTCAAATCATCCGTCGCGATCGAAAAACCTTGTGATTCCATCGATAAAGCAATAAACGCTGATTTGTGGTCAATCTCAAAAATGAATAGGGAGAAACAACTCGCTTGTATAGAACCGATAGAATCTCAACTGAAACAGACAATCCCTATTCATGCCAGTTCGGATGAGGTAATCGACCTATATGTGCCTTTTATAAATAAACGATATCCCATAACAAGCTATGAAATGGAAAAACTGTATGCATTGCATGACATTATCAATAACAATGATGATCTCGTATTAGGAGGGTCCGCGAACAGACTAGTATTCTGGAGCGTTTGCGTATTAACTTTAGTTGACCAAGAAATAAGGCATCGACAATTTATCCGAGCCTGCAGTGAGTATATAAAAAAAAATCCGGGTGATCATCACGTATCAAAAATCAAATCACTTTTAGCCGAGCTTCGCGATCCAAACATCAATACTATTAAAAAAGATGTATTACTTGAAAAAGGGAGAGAAATGGATGGTTTAATCGATATTTATACCCAAATCGCTGAAAAAGATAAATTAGATTATGTTTTAACATCACAAAGAAATGATTTGGAATTTTACCAGGATTGGCTGGAACGTCGGCTCCTTGATAACCATCAAAATGAGCACCTAAATGAGCACCTAAATGAGGTACAAGATATATGCTCAAGGCTAGACAAAGGGACTGAAACAACAGACGAAGACAGAATGAATGCATACTGTGAGTATTATGATTCTGATTTATATAAAACGATCTGTGACGCTGAAAAAATGATACTCGAAGCAAAAACATTGCTGGGACGATATCAAACGAAAGCGCATGATCTTCGGCAGAGTGGCCTCTTTCAAGAGACTCCAGCGTTTAAAACAAACCTAGATGAAGCACTCAATATTTTATACGGTGATGAGTCGAGAAAATCAACGCTAGAAAAAGCATCCGATTACAAATCATCTGTATTCTATACGCAACTCACGGATACAAAAAACATCATGAGCAATATTTCCATACTACTGATTGAGTATGAGAGTTATGTAAAATCTTCCTTTACAGGACATCGCACAGCAAAGCTTAAAGCAATTCAAGCGTTGCGAGATGTCTTTCAAAATAACCCAGATAATCTACTCATGCAATCGAATCAACTTTCAATTGTTTTTAATCAGGAAAAAATAAACCTGTTTCAGAACGATTCTCTTGGCGAACGTTTAACCGCTCTTCTAGCCCAATTGAAGGCCTGTTTTTTTTGGCGCGAGTATGTTCCAACAAAAAATGACGCATTCAAAAATCAGTTACAAGTAATACGCGAATCCATTGACCAATGTGTAGAACCCAATAAAAATTCCTCTAATAATCCGTAGCCACAATCTAACCGCCCACTCAGCGGAGAAATGTGGTGACATTTTATCAACCCAGTGACCGATAACCTTTGGGTGCGTGATCAAAGCCTATCGGTGTTAAATATACACGAACCATCCCAGATGCTTGTGTGCTATAAACAGGAATATGCCGTTCTTGGTAGACTTGCATCGCCTGTTGATGCGGAAAATGGTACCGATTATCAAAACCATACGAGACAATGGCATACCGCGGCTTTACATGCTCAATAAACAGCGCGGACGATGACGTTTTGCTGCCATGATGGGGCACCACTAAAACCGATGAAGCCAGTTGATGCCCATAGGTATTGATCAATTCATCCTCCGCGGGTTTTTCAATGTCGCCACTGAGTAATACGCTGCCTCCCTCCGTTGAAACACGCAGCACGCAAGACGAATTGTTTTTGCTTTTGAGCGCCGTTTTAATAGAGAAAAAATGAAACGAAACACCATCCCATTCCCAATCCGCATACTCGTGACAGGGGAACCCTCGCTTGTAAAAGGCCGGGTGGTCTACGATTAATTCGTGCATAGGAAATGCTTTCTCCAGCGATGCCAAGCCCCCTCGGTGATCCAGATCAGGATGGCTGATGACCACTTTATCGAGAGTCTTAATGCCCATGGATTTTAAATAAGGCACAACCACTCGATCTCCCATGTCCCCACCTTGATACAATTGAACGCCCGTGTCATAAACCAATGTATGCTCCGCTGTATTCACCACCACCGACAACCCTTGTCCAACATCCAACACGTCAATCCGAGCCGCTCCTGGTTTCACGCGTTCATAGGACGGGAATAGACCTGAAACGGCAATCATCATCAGGATAGGTGTTAAACGGGCCATGGGCAACAAGACAAAAACGCCCAAAGCGATCATCCAAGCTAGCGGCGACAAAAATTGAGCACAGGTCACATTCAAATTCAAACCCGACAACCCATCCACCCAATGAAGATAGCGGATTAAATACTCGATAGACCCCGTCAATAGCGGCACTTGCCAAGGCAACACCCACCAATGACCGAATAATGTCGTCAACAGACCCACAGGAACAATCATAAAACTAACCCAAGGAATAGCCAGTGTGTTGGCCAGCATTCCATTCACTGCACCATAAGAAAAGAAAAACAAGGTCAAAGGCATTAATCCAACCAAGCATGCGCACTGCATCAACAAGGTTTTGCGTATTCCGGTGAGTGAAAACCGTTGATTGATCAATATCAAGATGGCAACCGCGATAAAGGATAAATAAAAGCCCGGAAGCATCACAGAATGGGGTTCAAAGACCAGAACCGCTAGCAACGCATAACGCCAGGCTTGCCAAACGCCAATACGCTGACTGCAGAATCGGTGTAACAACATAAAAAAACACACCCACAATGCGCGCTGAGCCGGCACGCCAAATCCCGCCAGCAGCGCATAGACAGCGCCCATGACAAATGCCCCCACACTAGCCACCTTCTGCGCAGGCCACCGAAGGCATAGCCCACTAAAACAACACCATATCCATTGAATAAGCCCATACGATAATCCGACAATCAGGCCTATGTGTGCGCCGGAAATCTCCATCAAATGCGTTGTACCCGTTCGCCGAAATAAGTCCCAAGCGGCTTTAT
>JAOAUO010000160.1 GCA_030157565.1 Legionellaceae bacterium | reverse complement strand
TGAAGTCGGCCCCCAAGTTCCCGGGCATGCGCAGGGATTTGAGTTTGGTGGTGGAAAAATCTCTTGATTTTGCTTCTTTGAAGGATGTTGTGAAAGGTGTCAAACTACCATTGTTGCAAGACGTAAGGGTGTTTGATGTTTTTGAAGGCAAGCCATTGGATGTAAACAAAAAAGCGGTTGCATTGAGTTTTCATTTTTTGAATACAGAGGCAACACTAACCGACGTTGAGGTTGATGCATGTATGCTAAAACTGATGAAAGCTTTCGAAACCGCCGGCGCCATCATTCGCAAATAGCCACTGGCATTTTCTAACCCAAGCAACCGATGAACACTTTGGGCGATACACCTGTTGACAGTCGCAGCAAAGCGGTGTTGTTGGCCAAGGTTATTACTTTACTGACATTTCCGGGATTTTTGGCGGCGGCCGGTTTTTGGTTTTTGCGGGAAGGGGTATTCGTATCCAGCGATTTGATGGGCGAGAACGTAGTTATTTCACACTTGCATTTTTCAGGTGCCCTCTTTGGCTATGTGTTGGTGCCATTGTTGTTTCTTGGTGCATTGTTGTGGGGAAAACGAATAGACAGTTTGGCGATGCCAAATTTGGCCGATAGAAAGTGGGGCTTTTTGGGGGCGATAGCCGGGGCGTTTCAGGTTTTTTTTATGGCTTGGATGGATGCGCCAGAAAGGGCGGGCCGAGAATTAAAATCCTTGTCCAAGGTTCTTGATGCAAGTACATGGAATAAGTTGAAAGACATGTATTCGTCTCGACTTGATGAGCGAATTAACCTGCTGGAGTCAGAAATTCAATCATATACGCTGGTGGTGTTGGTCGCCTTGTTGTTGATGTATTTGTGTTTGTTTACAGGACGAAAATTGTCGATCCATTTGTGCGCCGCCACAACCGTTGTGGTGCAGGCTTATATAGGGATGTTTCATCTTTACGATAGAATCCCTGAGGAAGAACAGTTTGTAAAGTCTTTTGGCATGCCTTGGGGTGGCTGGGGCAGTCGGTGGGAATTTCCATTGACCGCAGGTTTTGTGGTCTACGGCGGGATATTGTTGGGTCTGATTTACTGGGCGAGACGAAGGGAAAGGGCGCATACCCACAGGGAATTGTTGTCGGGCCTATTACTGGGCGTGATCGTCCCTGTTGTCGGCTTATTGTTCTAAACCGATATTTCTGCGATATGTTCTATTTTCGCAGTATGGAGTTGACCAGTGTAATTTACGAGAAGCGCGGCAGTGTG
>JAOAUO010000159.1 GCA_030157565.1 Legionellaceae bacterium | reverse complement strand
ATCTTGCTTACGGGGATTTAATGGTGACAGGAACGGTAGACGAGGTGATTGACGCGACTGATTTGCATACTTGGGAAATTCGTGGAGCCATCACCACCCACTTACTGCAGCAGGTAAAGGCCATAGAATCAGTCACTCAAGCCGCATTGTTTGGCAGACAGATACATGTGTGTGGCGTGAATACCGATATGATTGAACGTGGTTTGGATGCATTAAGTCAACAATACACCATTCAATGGGCGCCGATTGAACCTACATTGGAAGATGCTTTTATTAGCCTAGTGAAACACTCACATGGAGAATTGGCTTGAAACGTTTGTTTAATTCCCGACTTCTGGCCGTAATGCAGAAGGAATTTATTCAAATGCGTCGCGACAAAGTGACGTTTGCAATGATGGTTGGCATTCCTTTAATTCAGCTTATTTTGTTTGGCTTTGCTATTAACTTAAATCCTCGTCATTTGCCGACGGCGATTGTAGGCGTTGATCAAAGTTTGATGAGTCGGCGAATAGTGTCGAGTATGGAAAATTCAAGTTATTTTCAATTTATTAGTCCCGTATCGACTGAAGCGGAAGCAAACCATTTACTAAAAACAGGGAAAGTGCAATTTGTGGTGAATTTCCCGCCTCGGTTTACGCATGATTTAGTGAAAGGGTTAAAGCCTACCTTGTTGTTAGAAGCAGACGCCACCGATCCTGCTGCAACCAGCCGAGCCGTATCTGTGTTTAGTGATTTGGCGAACATCGCATTGAATGATGAATTAAATGGGCCTCTTTCCTCGTTGAAAGCCACAGACTCTCCTTATCACCCATTGATTCATGCTAAATATAACCCGTTAGCGATTACGGCCTATAACATCATCCCAGGATTATTGGGGGTTGTACTGACCATGACACTGGTGATTATTACTGCTTTGGCGATTACTCGCGAGTATGAACGAGGGACCATGGAAAATTTATTGGCGACCCCACTCAAGCCATTAGAGGTCATGGTCGGAAAAATAGTGCCTTATGTCATTGTCGGGTATCTGCAGATTCTCCTGATTCTTACCATGGCCAAATTGCTGTTTGGAGTCCCGATGGAAGGAAGCGTCCTATTATTACTGATGCTTTGTTTGCCCTTTATTGCGGCTAACTTAGCGATGGGCCTGACTTTCTCTACACTGGCCAGTAACCAGTTGCAAGCCATGCAGGGGGCGATGTTTTTCTTTTTGCCGTCGATATTATTGTCAGGCTTCATGTTCCCATTCCGTGGGATGCCTGAGTGGGCACAATACATAGGAAACGTCTTGCCCTTGACTCATTTCTTGATCATTGTGCGCGGAATTTTATTGAAAGGAAATGGTTTCTTCGATGTGTGGCGCGAACTGATCCCCATTGTTGGATTTATGAGTGTCGTGATGTTTATTGGATTTAAGCGCTACCGACAAACCTTGGATTAAGCGTATCTTTGGAGTTGAATCGTGCCGCATGAGATAGGCTTAATGGGACACGATTCAACTAATTGATATTTTTTTTAACATCATAGGTGTGACATGCATACAAAAAATCACGTATATCAACATGACGATCAGGCGTTGGTTGGTTATCTAGCGGACGACTATAAATTGGATACACCGCGTCCGGCGGTGCTGATTGTGCATGATTGGTCTGGCCGTAATGCCTTTGCTTGCCAAAAAGCAGACATGCTGGCTCAACTGGGTTACATTGGTTTTGCAATAGACATGTATGGAGACGGTTGTTTAGGTGAGACCACGGCTCAGAAACAGGCCCTCATGCAGCCCTTGGTGAACGATAGGCCCTTTTTGCTCGCTCGCGTTCGTGCGGCTTTAGATGCTGTCATGGCATTAGACCGAGTCGACTCTCGTCGAATCGCGGTGATTGGTTTTTGTTTCGGTGGCTTGTGTGCGCTTGATTTAGCACGCAGCGGTGCGGACATTGCTGCGGCCATTAGTTTTCATGGCTTGTTAAATAAGCCGTCTGAACCGGCCGGTCACCGGATGAAAGCTAAAGTTTTAGCCTTGCATGGGTATGATGATCCCATGGTCACGCCTGCCGATGTAAACGCATTTTGCCAGGAAATGACTGCGGCCGGTGCGGATTGGCAAATGCACATGTATGGCCATACACAACATGGCTTTACTAATCCCCTGGCTCATGATGCGCAATTGGGTACGATTTATAATGCGCACGCGGCACATCGATCATGGCAAGCGATGACGAATTTTCTCGAAGAGGCATTTGCGTTGTAACCATTCACCACCAATAGGCCTTCGGGAGGATGGTGATGAAGGAAGCCCCTTTTCTACTTAAACCGAGTCACGTTTGGCTGAGGACAAGAAATCATGTCAAGACAACCCACCGTCCACGCGCTTGCAAAACAGTTAGGGGATGTTCTATTGCGCCAGCATCTGAGTTGTGCTGTTGCCGAGTCGTGCACGGGGGGAGGTCTTTCCGCAGCCATTACCGATATTCCAGGCAGCTCACAGTGGTTTGATCGAGGTTTTGTCACGTACAGCAATGCATCAAAACATCAGATGTTAGCCGTGCCTCAAGCGATGATTGCATCATTTGGCGCCGTGAGTGAACCGGTTGTGCGTGCCATGGCTGAAGGGGTCTTGTTGGCCAGTAACGCGGATATTGGTGTCGCCATCACGGGGATTGCAGGCCCGGACGGGGGCAGTTTGGATAAGCCCGTTGGGACGGTTTGGTTGGCTTGGGCAACTGACTCGGGGACTGATATCGAGCATTGTTGTTTTGTTGGCGACCGATCATCCGTCCGCGAGCAGGCCATATGGGTTGCATTGAAGGGTTTGATTCAACGCGTGATGCCTTCATTGGGCGTTTAGACAGAAAGGATGAAAAGGGCCTCATGCTATTTTGTCCAAGGGATTATTTTACAGTCCCTTACTATTTATTTTTAATTGGCTCCTTGAATATCGTACGACTGATGTTCGTCCAATCCAAAGGGCTTGCCCGGACTTTAATTATTTTATGCCGTGATTTTTCGCCTCGTTTTAATGTGACCTGAGAGACAGGCACCTCAAACAATTGGGCTATATAATGCAATAATGCTTTGTTAGCGCGCCCGTCAATGGGTTGGGTCGCGAGCTTAATTTTTAGTGCGTCGCCATGCAGGCCGACGATTTCGTTGTGTTTTGATCCCGGTTGAACATATACGTTTAAAGTAATGATGTCCGCTTCTTTTTGATACCAGCTGATCGTTGCTCTGTTCATGGGTGCAACTGATACAACAGACGAATGATTGCGGATTCAAATAATGAATGGTGTGTCATCAATCCCCTCTAAACGATGAGTCTGCGCTTATTTTCATAGATACGATTGTAGCAAACATAATGAAGGTTAGCATGATTACTGTAAAATAACTGGAGCACATCACATGACTGGAGTATGAACAAAATGACCTGCGTTTTATTGCATGTCGTTTTGTCCATACTCCACGATCATAATGTTTTCATCATTATTTGTCCAAATGGCATCTTCATTTTTTGTGATAAATAAGGTCTTAAATTTTGATTTACAAGTCCAATAAAACCAATTCCACCAATGGCATTCGTTGGTATAAAGAGAATAGGTCCCATACAATTTATTAGGATGATCATTTAGATAAATGGTTTTGATTTGTTCTGGCATGAGCGCGCCACTGTAGACGACTCCTGTGGCGTCACTAAACTCATAATTGATTGCATGAGACACACGATTTATGATGATATTTCTGACAGTGGCTGTAGAATCCGCATAAGCAAGTGAAGAGCATGCCAACGACAGCGCGACCATCCATTTTTTCATTCATATACCCTGTTTGCCAGTGGTTTGTAAGCGCACATGATGCTCCCGTTTTTTAGTTTAGGCGTTATCCATACGAAATATCGTACTTGAAATGATATTGCTCCCATGCCGTCTCCATTCTACTCACTCTCTCCATTTATTTCAAATCCTGTCACACCGCATGGTTCCTCAGACAGATAACCTATGCTATAATGATAAATCCATGTGCAAGTAGTTTTCTTCTAAACGTCTGTTTGCAATGCCGCATTATCGCTAATTGAAGGCCATTATGACTGAAAAAATTCGAAATATCGCCATTATCGCTCACGTCGATCATGGTAAAACAACGCTTGTTGACAAATTATTGGAACAAACCGACACACTGAAAAAGCGCGGTCCTAAAGTGGAACGCGTGATGGATTCCAATGCGTTGGAAATAGAACGTGGGATTACCATTACAGCAAAAAACACCTGCGTGCATTGGGAAGGGTTTCAAATTAATATTGTCGATACCCCTGGACATGCTGACTTTGGTGGAGAGGTTGAGCGGATTTTATCGATGGTAGACAGCGTTCTTTTGCTGGTGGACGCGGTTGATGGACCGATGCCACAAACGCGTTTTGTGACTCAAAAAGCATTTGCCCAAGGTTTAAATCCGATTGTTGTCATCAATAAAATTGACCGTCCGGGTGCGCGTCCCCATTGGGTGATGGATCAAGTGTTCGACTTGTTTGATAATTTAGGCGCAAACGATGAACAGCTGGATTTTCCTGTGGTCTATGCGTCTGCACTGAATGGGTTTGCCAAACTGAATCTAGAAGATGAAGCGACGGACATGCGAGCGCTGTTGCAAACGATTGTGGACCGGGTTCGAGCACCTGAAGTGGATGCTGAAGGTCCATTCCAAATGCAAATCAGTTCGCTGGCCTATTCGTCCTATGTTGGAACGATTGGTATTGGTCGCGTGAGCCGCGGTCATGTTAACGCCAAAGCACCGGTTAAAATCATTGATAAAGATGGGAACGTGCGCAGTGGTCGTTTATTGCAACTGCTCGGCTTTAAAGGGCTCGATCGCGTTGAGATTGAAGAGGCGCGTGCCGGGGACATCATTGCTGTGACGGGAATCGATCAACTGAATATTTCCGACACCATTTGTGATCCGTCTAATGTAGAGGCGTTGCCGCCATTAACGGTGGATGAACCGACCATTAGCATGATATTTCAGGTTAACGATTCACCCTTTGCAGGTCAAGAAGGCAAATTTGTAACCAGTCGAAAAATTGGCGAGCGCTTGCAGACGGAGTTGCTCCATAACGTAGCCCTTCGTGTTGAGAATACAGAAGATCCTGATAAATTCAGAGTTTCTGGTCGGGGTGAACTGCATTTGTCGATTCTGATTGAAACGATGCGTCGTGAAGATTATGAGATGGCCATTTGCAAGCCTGAAGTCATCATGCGTGAAGAAAATGGCGAGAAGCTTGAACCGTACGAGCGCTTAACGGTTGACGTTGAAGAAGGGCATCAAGGCTCCGTCATGGAAAAATTAGGTGAGCGCCGTGGTGAATTACAGAACATGGTTCCAGACGGCAAAGGGCGTGTACGTCTTGACTATAGCATCCCGACACGGGGTTTGATTGGATTCCATACTGAGTTTTTATCGGCAACTTCCGGCACCGGTTTGATGTATCATGTCTATGATCATTATGGCCCGATGGTTCGTGTGCGAATTGGAAAACGGAATAGCGGTGTGTTGATTTCCAATTGTGGAGGCACTGCACGCGGGTTTGCATTGTTTAACTTGCAAGAGCGTGGCCGTTTATTCATCGACCCCCAAACAGCCGTTTATGAAGGCATGGTTGTTGGGATTCACTCACGAGATAATGATTTGGTGGTGAATGTCACGAAAGAAAAACAATTGACCAATATGCGCGCATCAGGAACGGATGAAAACATCGTTTTAACGCCCGCCATTAAATACTCGCTTGAACAAGCGCTGGAATTTATTGATGATGATGAGTTGGTAGAAGTCACGCCGAAATCCATTCGTATCCGTAAAAAGGAATTGAAAGAAGCGGATAGAAAGCGTACTGCACGCAGCACATCCGACAATGATTAATGTCTTGTAACCATTAACCATCGTTCGCCCTGCGGGCAAAATGTGGTGATGAGCTCGTTATATTTGGACGAAATGGCATGCGTGTTTTTGCATGTCGTTTCGTCCAAACTCCA
>JAOAUO010000158.1 GCA_030157565.1 Legionellaceae bacterium | reverse complement strand
CTCACTGGACTTTAACCAGCTAGATAAATCGCCGATGACGGCGTACGGTCAAGTCGATTGATCAACCTCTATAACGCTCCCAATTTCATAACTATTCTACTAACAATCGCTTCCAATTCCTGATCCTTCTGTAATTCCTGTGCAAAAGCATACACTGCATATGACGCACCGCCGTAATGTTGCAGGCCAAATGCATCTGCTAATTCTTGAAAGCGATAATCCCCATATTTGCGCGCGATATACATAGCCATCTTCCTCGGTATGTTTGATTTTACTCGCCCTTTTTTCACCGTAGTTAATGTGCTAACGTCCTCTCTAAACAGAATGGCAACTTCTGATATCACTGCAGTGATTGACGGTCGGGTATACACTTGCGAATGGCGAGGTGTTTCTTTAGATGGTTTAACCAATGAGAGAGAATTGACAAATATTTCATCTCCCAGAACAGGAGGCGCCGACTGCTGACTGTAAAATTTAATCAGCTTTTTATCCAAATCTTCGTTAGCCATAAAACATTCATAATGTTCTGCTTTATGTTCGGTTCCTGAAAGTTGACCATAAATTTCATCTCGTACTAACCATATCGGCGCTTTAACTTTATTGATGTAGGCTGAATAGCTCGACCACTCATGCTGATCCAGATTTTCTACCATTCGTGCAGTCATCGGGTTTAAGTGAATATACTTGCTCAAATGGAGCAGATAGGCATCTGAGTCAACCAAAATTGCTTTATAACGACCACGAAATAAAGAACCGTCTGTCTTGTTTGAACGATTATATCGTTGTGTATATACCCCGTTCACATGTCGCATCGCCCGACTCAAATTGGCATGAGGGGTTTTAATCAACAAATGATAGTGATTACCCATCAAACAGTAAGCATGCACCTCAATACAAAATTGGTGACATGCCTCGCCAAGCGTTTGTAAAAAAATTTCTCGATCCACTCTATCATTAAATATTGGTTGACGACCTGCTCCACGGTTCATCACATGATAATAAGCATTTGAATAAATTATGCGCTGAGCTCTAGACATAACAATGAAACCAAAAAATAAAAAATGGAGTATATAAGATCACATATTAGTTGATCAATCGACTTGACCCCTTGTTTCATGCGGTGCCAGATGTTCTCTTGTCGATACAACGGCAGATGGTCTTGGTATTTGTTGATTATGGTATAAGCAACCAAGCTGGGTGTTGCCATGCTTTTCGGTAAAAACAAGCGTGGCATGGGTGCAATGCTTACGCCTTCATCACAACGATTGCAGGCATATTTGAATCGGACATGCTGAATGACTTTAAGCTGGGCTGGAATCACTTCCAGTTGTTCTGTTACTTCCTCACCAATACGTTGTTTCAAGCAGCCGCAAGCACATTGCTTATCAAGCTCTGCGATATCATGCTCAATCACTTCACGAGGTAAATTATCTGGCAACGTGCGGCGTTTCGGTTTATTTCGGGTATATGTGATGGTGACGGTGTTTTCTTCTTGAGGCAACTCAGCTACGGGCACAGAATCAGCTTCATCAAATTGCAGGTCAAGCTGAAGCTGAAGTGGGTTACTTTCTGACGAGCGCGCAAACTTGCGTTGCTGGGCTAATTTAAATTGCTCCAGCATGCGCCTGTATTGTGCTTTAAGCGATGCAATTTCTTCGAGTTGAGCCTGAATCATCGCTTGTAATTCAGGTATGGATGTAGGTAAATCAATCGTCTTTTTCATGGCATAATTATACCATAACACGCATGATTTTATTAGCTATTTCTAACAAAAATCACGGTAAATAGGTGGGTCTTCGCCTTGATAATGAACGAATTTATTGCTCGAAAGCAACCAGTTAAAATGCTCGCGGGTTAACTCCAGATGCCCCTGAATATTACGCGGGAAAATAAACTTCCCCTTATCAAGACGTCTATACCACAATGTAAAACAATGCTCCTCATAGTACAGCGCTTTTAATTTATCACCGCTACGGCTGCGAAACAGAAATAAATGTCCATTGGTCGGTTCCATCTTCAATATATCCTGAACCATCACTGCCAGCGTATTAATAGACTTACGCATATCGGTAACGCCGCAATACAAATGCACTTGCATGTTGTCTGGAATTAGCATAACGCCACCAACTGTTGCAGTAGTGTTGGAAACTCGTTGGCACATAAGTCAATTTTTACATCGCAACGAATTCGGTTGGGCAAATGGATAGCTAACTCAACGACCTTGGTCATTTGTTTGGGTGTAATGGACAGGGAAGCAATTGTAACTGGCTCGAATAGATCTCTAGGAGAGACTTGATTACTTAATGTAGCTGCGCTGCTTTTGGCCTTTAGCGCAAGATTGTGCTGAGACCATCGATATTGAAATTGATTGCAGGATAGCTCATTCAATTTGCAAAACGCTGGCTGGGATAAACCACTTGCTTTATAACGATCAATAATCTCAATCCAATGCTGCTTCTGCTTCGACATATTTAACTCCACGTGATGAAGGAGCTGATATGTTGAATGAGTTTATATTAGGATTGTAGGTGTATTTGCCCGAACGGATACGATACAACAGCTTCATACCTATGGTTTATTAAATGGCGCATTTCGTCCGGTTGACGAAGTATGCGAACTCCGTGCTTACATTAGGCAACGTAGCATGTTGGTTAAAAGTGCATCAAGACATATTCAGCAGATGCAAAAGGCACTGACCCAAATGAATCTGCAATTGCACCATGTGATCTCAGATATTACGGGTGAGACAGGTATGAAGATCATTCGTGCAATTGAGAAAGGCGAAAGAGACCCTGTCGTTTTAGCCGAACACCGAGATCGTCGCTGCAAGAGCAGTACTGCCGACATAAAGGCTGCATTAACTGGAAACTATCGCGCTGAGCACTTGTTTTGTTTAAAACAATCTCTCGAATTGTATGATTTATTTCAAGAAAAAATCCACGCATGTGATAGTGAAATTGAATCAAAGATGGCTAAATTTGCAACTGATTCCAGGGTTGTTGATGTGCCTGAAAATGAGCTAAGTCCCAGTAAAAAAAAAGCATCTAAGAATTCTCCTGATTTTAATTTAGGGAGCGAATTACACCGTTTAACGGGCGTTGACCTATTGGCTGTTCCTGGTATAAATACGGTAACAGCCATGCAATTAATGGGTGAAATAGGCTTTGACATGACTCGCTGGAGCAATGCGAAACAGTTCGCGTCTTGGCTTGGATTATGTCCTGGCAACAAAGTATCTGGTGGCAAGCGACTCAGTGGCAAAACCAAGCCATCAAATAATAGAGCCGCTGCCACTCTACGCATGGCTGCATCAACATTGTATCGGAGTCCAACTGCGCTGGGAGCTTACTTGCGGCGCCTGAAATCACACAAAGGCCCCATGAAGGCAATCACGGCAACGGCTCATAAACTGGCTAAAATTATTTATAATATGTTGCGTCATGGTACTGAATACATGGAGGCAGGCCAGCAGTATTATGAAGAGCAATATCGAGATCGAACAATCAGAAATTTAAGAAAAAGAGCTGCTGAGTTAGGTTTAAATCTTGTTGAAACGACCTAAACTATGGAAATAAAAAACATTAAAAATCAATCGGATAAGAGAAGTTATTTGGAAGAAAGAAGGCATTGCCAATATTAGTCATGAGGCCATTTACCAGCATATCTGGAAAGATAAACGTACTGGCGGCACTTTGTACCAGCATTTACGCCACAATGGTAAAAAATACAATAAGCGCTCCTCCGGCAAGGCTGGTCGTGGCTGTATCCCCAATCGTGTGGATATTGATGAGCGCCCTCCTGTCGTTGAAGATAAGGCACGCATTGGCGACTGGGAGGGTGACACGATCATTGGATCAAATCACCGCGGAGCCATTGTATCTTATGTTGATCGTTGCTCAAAATTCACACTACTCAAAATGCTTGAAAACAGAACGGCTGAGCTAGTAACCCAAGCTACTATTGATAAGCTGGGACAAGGCACGCTACCCGTTCTAACCATTACCTATGACAATGGCAAGGAGTTTTCTGAGCATAGCAAAATCGCCTCAGAACTTAATGCCAGCTACAACTTCAACCTCGCCTTGAAGAAGCAAAAGCTGGAAAACGAACTGTTTATTTTATGGATGCTGCTCATTTTGTTATGGGTGCCTTCTTAGGCTTTCTCTGGTGTGTAACACGCGTCTTTGTAAGGACACTTTTTCCATCCAATAATTGTTGATTGTTGATTGTTGATTGTTTTCATGATGATCCCCTTATAATGAATGAACCAGCGTCATTTATTCAACCGTCTTGTCATGTTGCTTTTAAATTATGGATGACAAATGTAAAAAATCCAGAAAAAATGAGGCTTCTTTTGGGAATTTAATTTCGATGATAAACCAACAAGGCCTCCCATTTATACCGTCTCATTTATTTATCATCGAGTGTTATCGTAACGTATATCGAGTTTTCAACTCGTTATAGTTTCCCCCTTTTGTTTTAATATATTTACCAACATCAGCAACAGTTAAAGCAATGAAGCTGTATAACCGCCTATATAACTTCTCATTTAAAATATATTCATTTCCTTTCCGGATAAAAACAAAAGGAAATGTGTAATTTATCGCATTTTTTTCACATGATCCAATAACTGTAATATCAGGTATCTTATCATCGTTCATGTCATAAAATGCAACTGCGTTTACACTACACATACCACTCCAATCATCGTCCGATGGCTTCGGCATCTCATGAACTATGGCTGGTTTTTTTATTTCATAATACCCAAACCATAGCGATTCACCAGCATTCCCATTACCTCGAACACCAACGCAAGGATCTGGATTCTTCGTATAAAATGCAAAAAAACATAGCTTTTTTTGATCAACAACAAATTGAAAAACCGTTTTTTCTACTACGTGATATCCAGGGATTGTCGATTGGCACCCATTTTCGGACGAAAAAACAGGGATGCAAAACAAAAAAAGCATGATAAAAAACAGTATATTTTTCACATAATCTCCAAGGTTCTATTTAAATAGATTAATGTATCGATTGTATGAAATTGCACGCCTGTCAATATTTATATAGCCAGGATTAATTACTTTTACTGCCGCCATAAAATGATAATCCATCACGTCTCCAGATGATTTGACATGGATCGTCGCTGATAACATGTCAACTTTTTTGGTTAGCCCGCTGTAATTCCAAAAATTGACTGCCGCTTTAACATCATGATATGGATTTAAAACCAAATCAGGATTTTTTATAAACTCACTCCCCCCGACCATCCTATAATTTTCTCGACCAGTGTAATTAAACAATCCTCTTCCCCTGTATAGGTAACCATCACCACTTTTCACACCTCCATTTCCATTTCTATGTGCATATACTGTGTTGGCAAAAAGCTCTCCATTCCCTAATGCATTGATTTCCCGCTCAGAAAAATGAGCCAAATTATTAAACATATTTTTTGCGCGACTGGGATCCTTATAATTAAAATCATTTTCAACCAGTTTCGTCATGCCGCCTGTTTCTTCGTTCACCGTCGCAAAAAAATAAGCCAATCGCTTCGGGGTACTAATGCCCGCGGCCTGCAATTGGGTGTTAAACTCAGGCAAGTAAGCAGCCAACACTGTTTTATTGGCATTGGGGAACATTGCACTTAGCTGTTGACCAGTAACAACATGAGGGCTAAATGACGAGCTATTCACACAGCCAAGCGTCAAAGCCCCTTGCCCCAAAGGCAATGAAGAAGCCACTCCATAGGCCGCATCCCCAATCACCCCAAGCGAGGACGCCCCCACGTCAGCAAGCCCACTACCTGCTGCAGCATACACACCCAGCTTCGCCTTCACCGCGATCGCATCCAGACGATTTCGCAATGATTGTTCACGATGAAATCGCTCCCATGTTCCTTCAGGAATAGCCGATGCGGTTTCTTCGGGCTCTGGTGTTGGAATCGGGCAATAGCCGCCAGACTCTACCTCATCGGATGCAAACGCGATGGATGTTGATTCGGGCGCCGGCTGTAACACGCTGGCCGCCACTGCATTGCCTAAGTTGTCTTGCAATATTTG
>JAOAUO010000157.1 GCA_030157565.1 Legionellaceae bacterium | reverse complement strand
TCATTGTCGTTCACCTCTGTTAGCCGCGTAGCGGATAATAGGGGTGAGCAGTTACTTTTTAAATTAAACACGGTTTCTCATCCTCAATCATTGACTGATCCCGTTATCGCAATGGAGATCATAAGCAAACATTATTATTGGAGTTTGGACGAAACGACATGCAAAAACACGCATGTCATTTCGTCCAAATATAATCAGCGCCTGAATCGTTAGAGCGCTCCGTGTATTGAATCAACGAGTCATATAGTTAATGATGCCTGCTAAGCGATAATGAGGCAATGCTTAATCCAATTGGCATGGTTTCACTCTCAGATCGTTATTGTTGATATTCTTTGGTGCCGGCCATGATCAATTTGTATACGCGTTCGCTGATGATGCCTTGCTGAAATTTTTCCTTGGCATCTACGGTCATCAATTGACCGCGTTGACGAACCAGCTTGCGCGTATTGGTGGTGATTTCGTTGGGGTTGCTGTCCAGGAGAATGTCGCGCGTTTCCTCATCAAATACCAAATATTCTCGCAAAGCAACGCGTGTCCCTTCCACTGTGGGGACTAATTTTTGCCAAATACACAAGCGGATCGTTTCCAAAATATCAATGGTGCGGCCTAAGCGTTCTTCGCCTGAAAAAGAGGTCACCAATCGACGCATGGTCTCAGCAACGCCGGAGGTGTGCAGCGTTGTATACACGGGGTGGCCGGTTAGTGCGGCTTCTAAGGTGGCCGCTATGGTTTCTGGATCACGGCATTCGCCCACCATAATGAGCCGCGGTTTACGTCGCAATGCGTTCCGAACCCCTTCGGCAAAACTGGGAAGATGGCGTGGAATTTCAGATTGACTGACGATGGCTGAAATGGTCTCAATTTCATCGTATACAAATTCAATGGGCGCTTCGTAGGTTAAGACCTTGCGATTCGAATCTTCCTTTTCAATGAGCTCACGGATGATGGATGCCAATAAGGTGGATTTCCCTGAGCCGGTTGACCCTGTAATAAAAACGATGCCTTCTTGTGGTGCGATGGCATCCAGAATATTTTGAGGCAAATGCATCGTTTCGAGCTTTGGCGGGGTGGTGGGGATGGTTCGCATGGTTATTTGTATGCTATCGTGCCCATCAACAAGGCATGATGTTGCATTGATACGGTATCGAAAACGCACGCCGCGATTGGGACGAAATTCATAATGGGTGTCAATGTCTTTGCCGGACAACAGCTGGGCGGTACCGTTTGGGCCATACATGCCATTGATTAAATCACCGAGTTCGGTGTTGGATAACGAGCGGTTCGTGATTTTTAACAACATGCCATACACTTCAATGAAAATAGGCGATCCGGTTTGAATGGTGATGTCAGAGGCTTCTAATTTCTGTGCATGCTCGAGCATCTTGTCCATGAACGCAGGCGTAAACCGAGTGGGCTCGTCAGGCATGAGATGGGTTTTCAAGGGCGTGTTCTCCTTACCCCGGCGTAATCATGGGCTGCCAGGTTCTGCTGGTGACGGTAATTTTAGCGGTTTTTATTTGCTTTTCCATGCTTTTGAATCGTTCCAATGCATCCTCATCTTTGGCCACAGCCGCGCGCCACTCATTGCTATTGATGTTTAAAGCCGGGAGTGCGGTAATGCGTAAGACTCGATCATCAATCCGAATTTCATCCCCATCCCCAGTTACACCGAGCTCGGTGTTGGATACATATGGAGGCGAAACCATGTTCATGGCCAATAATTTGCGATAAAGAATCATGCCCGTAAAATCTTCTTTGATGCGCGCAATGCTTTCCTCCAGGATGGTATTGGCTTGCTCAACGCCATTTTCCCAACCCTTGGCAACAAAAGTAGACCATATTTCTTGTTCCTCTTTCGTGGTCGGCAATAAGGTGATGTTGGGCGTTTCTGGGGCAAGGTAGTCCATCCACAAATATTGTCGCCAATCCGGAGGCGTGGTAATAAAATGCGCTTGTTTTGAAACCTTATAGGTCCGATCGGATACGCGAATGGTTTGCGTATCCGCTAAATTTAATGTGTTACGTCCTTCTAGCAAGACGGGAGGCAATACATTGTGTTCCAGAACCAAGGCGTTGAAATCGTAGATGGTATCTAAACTTCGAGTTTGTTTGACCAGTTGATCATCGATGTATTTTGCACGCCATGCCAAGCCCGATTGCGCGCCTACACTGAGCGCCGTTTCCTTCAGAGCCATTTCACGAATGCGGCCTGTTGAGAGCGTGTTTTTCGCCGTTTCTTTTTTTGTGTTGGATAACGATTGCAAGCCTGCAAGCGAGGTTGTATCGCCCACTTGATGATGGTTTGTGGCAGCGCAAGCCGCAACAAGAAGCGCCATGGCTGGCGCGAGTAGGTTACGAATAGATATTGGCATAGCGTAATTCAACAACCTGACTGTTAGGGTAAACATGAATGGAGGCTTTTTTGCCCGCTTGATAATCAATGTTGCGTAAAATTTCAGCTAAACTTTGGTCATGTAGATCAAGGCTAATTAAAATAGGAATGGCGGGCGTTTGTCCCAATACGCGCAAATGAAAATGGGCGGCATTCGCGACCCGACCCGTTAGTTCGGCAACGGGTCCTGACCAATCAACGGATGCGCGTGCTTGTAAATTATAAGCATTGGGTATGGTCAGCGTGTTGTCTTTATTGGCCGGCAGGATTATTTTTTCAACGCGCGCCATGTTCATCATGGAATCGCTGACCGAATTGGCCGCTTCTGCCAATTTGATGCTGGCATCATCACTGGGGCCATTCGTGGGTGGTTTTTTATAGGTTGTGGTGGCGCACGCGGTCATCAGCGTTGATGCCAAGAAAAGCAGAATGAGCTTATTTTTCATCAAGGATGCTTATGGGCCATGAGTATTTCATTGATTGAAACAGGAGCCAGGCTCCTTGTCAAGCATTCGCTTTCGATATAACGCATAAACGACCAAGCCTGCTTTTTTGGATTGAAGGGGTTCCCATCGGCCTTCATCAAGCGATATTTCAATCGGTGTTTCTAAGTATAATAAGCCGCCGTCGACTAAGACGGGAGAATGGGCCAATGTTTCAATGCAGCTGAGTAAATGGCTTTGAGCAAAAGGGGGATCAACAAACACAATGTCAAAACGCGCCTCGGTTTGTCGTAGATAAGCGCAGGCATCGGCTAAGACCACTTTGATGTGGGGTGCCTTAAATGCGGAGGCTATTTTTTGAAGGTTGGCGTGCGTTGCCGGCGCGCGTTCAATCAGTACGACCTGACTCGCCCCGCGAGAAAACGCTTCAAAACCCAATGCGCCGCTGCCTGCAAAGGCATCTAAACAGCGCGCGCCGCGAATGGTATTCATTAACCAATTAAACAGCGTTTCACGTACCCTGTCAGGCGTGGGGCGCAGCCCATCCGCGGATGGAAAGGGCAGTTTTTTCCCGCGGTACTGGCCGCCAATGATACGAATGGTTTGCTTCATACCGGCCCCACCGTGACTTGCAGCAATGCGTTCGGATTGATTTGCGTCTGAAAGGCCGATTGTATCTCGGTCCGTTGCACGGCGTTAATGTGCGCGATATACGTGCTGAGAAAATCCGAGGGTAATCGGTAAAATGCAAGTCTTAATAAGAGGTCTGCCATGCTGCGATTGCTGCCCAACGAGACGGAAAAGCTGCCCGTTAAATATTGTTTGGCCCCAGCCAGTTCTTCCTCCGTAGGCCCGGAATGAATAAACGAAGAAAGGGTGTCTCGAGTGACATTCAATGCCATTTTTGTTTGTTTGTTTTGGGTTGAAAAGCCGATGACAAAGGGCCCTATGCCCGGCATGGGGGAGAACTGACTCGTTACATTGTAGGTCAGCCCACGTTTTTCACGTAATTCTGTGGCTAACTGTGACACCAGCGTTCCTCCGCCTAAAATGTAATTGCCGACTTGGAGTGGGAAGTAATGGTTGACTTGATGCGTAATGCCCAGTGTTCCAAGGCGCACGACGCTTTGAGGTGAGGCGTGAGGCACTTCAATCGTTAACGCATTCGCTAAAGGCTGGGCCAAAGGAATGCTTGCGGCCCGTTTGCCTTTGGGTAAGTCGTGCGTCATCAATTCTGCGATTTCATGTGCGCGGGCTACGTCAATGGCTCCGACCAGTACGATCACGGCATTGCGACTGACCACGTATTGTTGATAGAAGTGGCGCACATCTTCAACCGTTAGCGCACGAACGGTTGCAGGGGTTCCATTGATCGGATGCGCATAAGGATGTTGGCCATACAGTGCTTGGTAAAACGTCTGTTTTGCGATGGTTTCTGGCAAATCCAAGTCTTGTTTAATCGACATGAGCTGTTGATTTTTTTCGCGTAAAAATGCATCCGGTGGGAAATCCGGATGATTGATGAGCGACGCAAACATGGCCGTGGCCTGTTTGAGCGCATCGGGACGCGTGAGCGTTCGGAGTGTAAGGGCCATCATGTCTTGAGAGCTGGCGCCCCCGTATTGCGCGCCTACTTGGGCAAATTGACTCGCAACGGTACTCGCATTCATGCCGGCATTGCCTTGATCCAATAGCGCGGTGGTTAACGCACTCAAGCCCCATTGACGTCCATCATAAGCAGACCCTGCTGCAAATGCGATGTTGATATCGAGCATGGGCACTTCCGGTGCTGGATAAAAAACAACGCGTGAGCCGTTGCTGGTTAGCCAGGTTTGTGTTTCCAATGACGTGCCGGCAAAGGCTTGCGTGAGCATGAAAAAAAATACAGCAATAAGCGGTGAGCGTCTGCTCAATAGTCTATTCATGGGATTGATCTCGGTGAGTGGTATCAGGAACCAGTTGTGCTTCGGTTAACCCGACCTCCTGGAAATAACGCTGTGCTGTTTGTTGTACTTGCTCAGGATGGATGGCCTGGATGCGCGCGACGTATTGCTCGGCTGTTTTCCAGCCCAACCCTACGGTTTCTAATAAGCCCAATTCCGTGGCTTGTGTAAAAATGGAGTCTCGTTCAAACGTTTTTTGAGCAATCAGCTGTGTTTTGATCTGTTGTAATTCAATGGGGTCAATGAGATTGTCTTTTAATCGCTTGATTTCAGACAGCATGCCGGCGTTTAAATCGCCTAGCGTGTGGGCTTTGCTCGGGGTTCCAAACAAGACGAATTGGGTTTGGTAACGTGCATAAGGGTTGTAGTAAGCCTCCGCACTGCTGGCGACTTGTGTGCCGCGAACCAATCGATTGTTCAATCGCCCGCCACTTCCAGCGCTGAGAATGCCGGATATAATCTCTAATGCGTACGGCGTTGCGGCCTCTTTTGGCGACGCGGATTGAATCGAAGGCACCGTATAACCCAACAGGAGCAATGGCATTTGGGCTTTCGTTTGGACAAAAACCGTTTTCTTTCCCAATGCAGGCGGTTCGTTTTGTGATTTACGAAGCGGTAAAGGACGCATGCCGATCGTGCCAAAATACTGTTTGGCCAAATGGTAAACGTCCGTTGCTTTTACATCCCCCACAACCACTAGCGTCGCATTGTTAGGCGTGTAATAACGATGGTACCAATCTTTTGCATCTTGAACAGACATCTGTTTCAAATCACTCATCCAGCCAATCACCGGGTGATGGTAAGGCGAGGCCAAGTGGGCTGTGGATAAAAAACGCTCAAAGGTTAAGCCTTGTGGGCTGTTATCCGTGCGCAAGCGCCGCTCTTCTTGAATCACTTTGATTTCTCGTGCGAATTCTTCTTTATCCAGTAATAAATGTTGCATGCGATCGGCTTCGAGCTGCAAGCTTAAGCTTAAATGTGAGGCGGCTGTTTTTTCATGAAAAGCAGTATAATCATGGCTCGTCATCGCATTTTCTTGCCCGCCGATACGGGCCATTTTTTTTGAAAAAACGCCCAGTGGGTTTTGCGTGGTGCCTTTGAACATGAGGTGCTCTAGCACATGTGAAATCCCCGTCATCCCTCCGGGCTCATCAGCAGAACCCACATTGTACCAAACCATCGAGACAACAATCGGTGCACGATGATCTTCCTTTACCAGTATTTTTAATCCATTATCCAATGTAAACTGTTCTGTTTGAGCGGACAACACGCTAGAAAATAGCGTGAATACGATGACAAACATGCGCATGATGCGCTCCTTCGTGAAAAAAGATGATAGAATTTCACATTTCTCAGGCTTTGTATACTCTATGATAAAATGGTTTAAACGCGATCAAGTCGCACCGGACGTTCCCTCTGCCGAATCGGCTGACGATTCCAGCTCGCCTGGCTTTTTTTCCCGCTTCAAGCGGGGCTTAAGCAAAACGCGTCATCAATTGGGCGATGGGATCGGTCGATTGCTGCTGGGAAAAAAAGAAATCGATGCCACGTTGTTGGAAGAACTTGAAACGCTCTTGGTGAGTGCGGATGTGGGTGTCGAAACCAGCACTCAAATTTTAACACAGCTGACCGATCGGCTCGCAAGAGCTCAACTGACCGACGGTGATGCCTTGTTTTTGGCCTTGAAAGCACAGCTGCAAGCACTGTTAACGCCGGTGGAACAATCGCTGATGCCGGTGGATGAGGGACAAGGACCGTTGGTCATATTAATGGTAGGCGTCAATGGCGCTGGAAAAACAACAACCATTGGTAAATTGGCCAAGCAATACCAACGCGCAGGCAAAAAAGTGATGCTGGCGGCGGGCGATACGTTTCGTGCGGCGGCAGTAGAGCAGTTACAGGTGTGGGGCGAACGCAATCAAATCCCCGTCATTGCCCAACACACAGGCGCTGATAGTGCGTCGGTTATTTTTGATGCCTTGCAAGCTGCGCGAGCGCGCGGGATGGATGTATTGATTGCGGACACGGCCGGTCGTTTGCACACTCAAAACAATCTGATGGATGAATTGAAAAAAATCAAACGTGTGCTTCAAAAATTGGACGCCCATGCGCCGCATGAAACCATGTTGGTGCTGGATGCCAGCATGGGTCAAAATGCACTGAATCAAGCGCGGCAATTTAATCAGTCGATAGGCTTAACGGGTATCACGATGACGAAACTGGATGGCACGGCGAAAGGTGGAATAATGTTTGCCATTGCCAATGAATTAAGGATACCATTTCGTTACCTAGGGATTGGCGAGGGCATTGATGATTTGCGACCGTTTGATGCATCGCAATTTGTGGATGCGATATTTTAATGATAACGTTTAACCAAGTCAGTAAACGCTACCCAGGTGGCTATGAAGCGCTCGCTCAGATTGATTTTTCACTTGAAAAAGGGGAGATGGCGTTTCTTACTGGGCACTCGGGTGCGGGGAAAAGCACGTTACTGAAGCTGATTGCGCTCTTAGACACGCCATCTACAGGCCATATCGTGGTGCACGGACGGCGGCTAGATCATTTAAAGCCGCGTGATATAGCACCTTATCGCGCGAGTTTAGGGTTTACGCATCAAACCCCGCGCCTGTTAACGGACCGAACCGTATTTGAAAATGTTGCATTGCCGCTCCACATTCAAGGTGCTCCGCTTAAAACCATCACTAAACGCGTGCATGCAGCGCTCGACCTGGTGGGGCTGCTCTCAAAAGACAAAATGCGACCAAACCAGCTCTCCGGTGGCGAGCAACAACGCGTTGGCATTGCGCGTGCCGTGGTCCATAAGCCCAGCATTTTACTGGCGGATGAGCCCACAGGGAACTTAGACTCCGCTCTCTCCATGGACATCATGAATACGTTTGAGCAATTAAACCAAGCGGGTGTGGGTGTTTTGGTCGCAACGCATGATTTAGCCCTGATTGCGAGCATGAAGCATCGTATTGTGATGTTAAAAGGGGGGCATGTATGTTAGACCCATTCAAAAAACGCTTGGCCTATCATGTACAAGCCGCGAAAAACAGCATCAAATTTCTCTTGCAGAAACCCATGGCGACTGGGATGACGGTGGTGGTCATTGGCATGACATTGACCTTGCCCACGCTCTTTTGGCTGCTGACCGATAATCTACAGCAACTCACGCACGATTGGCGGCGTGGCGGCCATGTTTTACTGTATCTCGAGTCCCCTCTGGCTTCCCATGATGAAACCGCGCTGCTGGCGCGCGTGCGGGCAACCCCGGGTGTTGAAACCGTTCTATTCAAATCGGCAGCCGATGGGCTGAGTGAATTGCAACACCAAGAGGGCATGCAAGACATCATGCGTTACCTGCCTGAAAACCCATTGCCCGGAGTGATGGATGTGATTCCAATCCCTGAGATGAACACGGCTGAAAAAGTGAGTGAATTACAACAGGTGCTCCAATCATATCCTCATGTGGAGCAAGCCAAGTTTGATATGCAATGGATCAATCGGCTCTACACGGTGATGGATGTCTCAACTAAAATCGCACGTGGCCTGATGGTGCTATTGGCGTCTGCGGTTATTTTAATCATTGGCAACACGCTTCGAATGGCCATGCATCACCGCCATGAAGAAATTCAAGTCTTAATACTCATTGGCGCGGGCCATGCCTATATCATCCGACCGTTTTTATATTTAGGGATTTTTTATGGGCTTGCTGGCGCAGTCTTTGCCATGGTGCTGGTGAGTGCTATTCTGGCCAGTTTAACGGTGCTAGTGAATCAATTGGCCGATGCGTATGACATACACTATGCGCTGATGGGCCTGTCATTTAGCCAAGTCACCTTGCTATTGTTGTCCGCAATGGCATTGGGCTGGTTGGCCGCACGCGTGTCGGTTCGATCATTGTGCCGGACGCCCATTTCTTGATTAGTTTTGCTATACTATCCAGGATGATCTGGGTTTGATACGAATAAAATTAACTGTTTAAGGAGAACATAAATGAAAGGATTACTCATTGCTATCGTTACATCAGCGATATTATTTACCGGCTTAGCGCACGCTAAACCTAATCATGCATCTTCATTAAATCAAGGAAGCTTTTGTCAAAAAAATCCTAAAATATGTAGCCGTGCAGCTGCGTGGTGTGCGCATCATGTAGGCTCTCGTAGAGCATGCAAAGTATCGCAGGATGTATATTGTCGTCATCATAAAGTTAAATGCGAAACAGGAATTTAACTAGTCGTTTGGACCCGAAACACAGGATGGTTAGGCCGACTGGCCGAACCATCCTGATACCGAAAACAGCTGCCTGTCTTGTAGGCGCAACGCAGTGAGCCTTCGCCCTCATAAGCAAGCGGTGTCCAAGGCATGAATCCGCGAGTGCGCGCTTATTTTAACATCTCTAAATTAATAATCCGATCTGCCATTTGTATGGTTTCAATACGATGAGCGATTACGATTTGAGTCATACTCATTGATTTTAGCGCCTTATTAATGCGTTGTTCGCAATCCACGTCCAAGTGGCTCGTTGCTTCATCCAAAAACAATATTTTAGGTTGCTTATACAGCGCGCGAGCCAATAGTAACCGTTGTTTTTGTCCACCGGATAATGTTGATCCCATATCGCCTGTAAGTGTTTCATAACGCATTGGTAACTTAATGATTGAATCATGAATGCACGCTATTTTTGCAACATGGTAAGCGCGATCGAGATCCAGGTTGTCATCAAAAAATGAAATATTGTCCATGATCGAACCGGATAACAAGCAGTCATCTTGCATGACTGAAGCAGTTATCTCACGGTAGTTTTTTAACCCAAATTCGTTGATTAGGATATCATCGAGATAAATAGCCCCACTGGTTTGACTGAGCAACCCCATCATTACTTTGAGTAACGTTGACTTGCCACAGCCTGATGAGCCGATGATTGCAATTTTCTCACCTGCATTGATCCGCAGATTCATGTGACTTAAAACGTCATTGTCATTTTGATTATATTTGAATGAAACGTTTTTCAACTCAAGTGAACCTTTAACCTGCTCAACATTCCCACAGCCAGCTTTAATGATCTCAGGATCTTGAAAGAGAATGTCGCTGAGTCGATTAAGTTGAACGGAAATGAGTTTATAATCAAATAAACTGTGAATAAACGAGGTGGTTTTGTTGACGAGCAATAGTCGATAAGATAAAAACGCGATTAACATTCCAGCTGAAAATCGCCCCGAAAACACAAGCCCTGCGCCGACGGTCACCACTAGAATATGCTCAAGATTAAACAATAATTGATTAACGCTACTGTAAACCACATTCATTCGGGCAATTTTAATATCCGCATTCAGCGACTTGATGTAGCCATTGCGCCACGTATTAAATCGGACGTTTTCTTTCAAAAATGATTTAATGGGAAGGATCCCCTGCAGTGTTTCAAGAAAAATAGACGCCGCATGAGCATGTTGATGCGTTGATGATTCGGTTTCTCGTTTTAAAAAATGATAAGAAACACCACGCATTGTCAAAAACAAGAATAAACTCGACATCACCAACGCCGTTAATGACACACTATAAATCATCATGACTATCACATTAATAACAATCATTAAACCATCCAGTGCCGTGCTGATAAAATCCGTGCTGATTTTTTTTTGAATTTGATCCACCGACAGAAATTTGGACTGTATATCGCCTTTTTGTCTTTTTTCAAAAAAATCCAAGGGCAATCTTAAAATATGTTTGACAATATTGGATGAAAATTGTTCTGTTAAATGATTACTTAAATAAATGGCCATATTGCCGCGAATATATTCGGCAAACGTTTGGACCCCTATTAAAAACGAAAAAGCGATGGCGATGACATATAAGTTATTTAAATTGCTGGCTCCAATGATTTTATCGGTTACATACTGCATAAAAAATGGGTTTACCAAGCTTAGGATTTCAATGGAGAGCGATAGCAACAAAAGTAAAATAACAAATTTACCGATTCCTTTTGTCATCTTCACCAGGTCAATTAACGTTAGTTTTTGGGTATCTTTTATCGCCGAGAAATCACTTGATTTTTCAACCTCCAACGCAATGCCCGTAAACGATTTGGAGGCCTCCTCAAGACTACAGCGCCGGAGACCAAAAGCAGGATCATGAATAATAATATGATGCTTTGTCACGCGCTTAAGTACCACAAAATGGTTCATATTCCAATGAAGGATGGCCGGTGTTTTAATCAAGCTTAGCTCCTTGAGAGGCACACGCAATGCTCGCGTGGTAAACCCAAGATGGTCACATAATTTATTAATATCCTGTAAAGTCACGCCACGGTTTGAGGGTTTATTAATTTTTCTAATGGTGTGTAAATCAAGGGCGTGTCCCCAATAATTGCCAATCATCGCCACACAAGCATGTCCGCATTCAGCCATTTCATTTTGAAGAATCACCGGGAGTGTTGCGGACCTTTTTTTAAATTGAAGGATTGTGCTCATGAAAATATGCCGCCACGATAACTGTAGAGCGGATCTAAAATCCATTGCCATATTTTTCGTTTTGACCCAACGATAACGGCCGAGAATGTCATGCCATTTGTTATTTTTTTATCATGGCCATACAACGTCACAGATTCTTTAGCAAGTGTTGCCGTGACTTTGTAATAAGGCACCCCAACAGTGATGGGTTTCTCATCCTCATCCTCTTCATCGGTCAATATACTTTGACTGACATCGTGTAGTGTGGCATCGTATGTGCCAAAATGCACATATGGATAAGCATCGTATCGAATCAGTATTTTGTTGTCCGTGTTTAGAAAACCGGCTTGATTCACTGGAACAAATATCTCTGCGATTAAATGGGCGTTATCAGGCAAAATTTTAAGCAGTGGTTTTGTCATATTTGTATATTGGCCTTGTTTGTAAATCACCGTTGAAATGGTACCGCTAACAGGTGCTCTTATTCGATAGGCTCGTTCTTGTTTATATTTTATGAGTTCCATTTCCAATAGTCTTTTATTGTTTTGAAGAGCAACCAGCTCGCCATGTTTGATATCGAACATTGTCTGCGTGATGTATTTTTTATCGAGTACTGTTTGCAGTGCAGCCAATTGATTTTCTTTATAATCTATTTCTGTTTCAAGCGACGCTTTCCTGTTTTTTAACTGATCAAACAAGTCGTGCTGTTTGTTTTTAAACAATCCATCGTACGAGGTATCAATCACAAACAATTCATCCCCTTTGTTAACATGCGCGCCTTGAACCGCACGGCTGCGCACGATGACCCCATTTTTGCTCGGAAATACACGAGCCACTCCTTTGGTTGAATTGACGTAACCTTTCACAATGAATTTTTCTGAAAATTGAGCAACGGATAAAAATAAAATAACACCGAGGGTTGCCACTACAACCCCCCCGATCACGATCTGATAGCGTAGTGGAGTATTAATTGAGACCGTTCCATAATGAGAATGCTGACGGCTTTCAACGGCCTCTGTTCTAAATAGACCAGGCTTCTTCATCCCGCAGCCTTCTTTAGGCTGTTTTGAGCAAAAGTCAACCACTTGTCCCACGCTTCGATATCATATTCACCATATGTTTTTCCACTTATTTTTTTTAAAATTAAATAAGCGTAGTCATGATTATTTGGTTGTTTAAGCCGCAGCAAGGCCAATAAACTACCTTTTCCTTGTTGAAGGATCAATCTTCTTGATGATGGCGTGCCTGATGCGTGAAACAATATATACAAAGCCTTATTTCTATCTGTTTCGTATGGTGAATTTAATAAAGCCAAAAATGGGGAAATATCGAGCCGCATTATCTTAGCTTTCTCGATTGTTGCCCCTATCACCCGCATTGCGTTATTTCTTACAAGCTCACTTTTATCGTTAACGTGTTGTGATAATAGCTCTATAATTTCATGTGGATCCTTGAAATGCCCCACCAAAAATGCCACCTCAGCTCGTCGTTCGGGATCCGGATCGTGGTTTAAGGTATCCAGAATCAATTGCTTGTCTTTGATCACTCCTGAATTAAAAATGGTCAAATATGGCTTTAGTATTGGTGTGTCAAACGCATACATGCAATGATAAACAGGACAGATGTAATCCTTTGAAGGTAATTGATGCTCTAGCATTAATTTCCAAGTAAGTTTGTCATATTCGATCATTTTATCAATCAAATTCGATTGTCTTTGGCTTTTTTTGATACTGACATTTGAGTTAACGAATCGAAGTCTCTCTGATTGATTTTTTTCAATCACCTCTATCGTGGTATAACTGTTTTTCCTGCTGGGATAGGTAATTGTCTGGAGAGAAACAAACAAGAATTCGCCATCTTTTTTGATCTTTTCTTGTAACGCAGTTTTTTTTGATTGTATTTTTTTTATTTTGACTGTGTTTTTATTGCCACTCAATATTTCACTGTGCCACGCCCCCACCAATTCAGATTGGATCTCCGCCACTTGTTTAGTGTACTTTTTTAATATAGTTATGGAGTGGGTTTTATCTGCGCCGTATATATCCACGATATTTTCTGAATACGCTAAATTAGAGCAAGATGCGATGAGTGCAAACATGCATATTATTTTTTTCATACCCGTACTTCCTTTTTTTTAATCGTATTTAGATTTACATGCTTCAATAAGTTGGTTTCGATCAACTGGGATGCAGCGAGTTTGAAGTCATCAAATTTAATGGAGTCACTGGTCCTTTTCCATTTAAAATCAACCGTTTTGTGCAAAATAAATTGAACAAACATATCCAGCATCCTTACTTCCGGAAGCCGTTCTTCAATCCATAAAAATTGCCCTTGGTGATTAACTTCCAAAAAGTAAATTTCATTCTCTGGGGTAACAATAAAATCAAAACATCCAAACACGATGCCCAATTGTTTCATAAAAATGCGAATAATGCCTTCAATCTCAGGCGTTAAAGCATAGGGCTCTAGTTTCAATTCTTGTGTAGGGGCAATTCGCCAATCCGTTAACCCTTTTGGATGATCTTGAGAATCAATTTTCACTGCGACAAGGTACTGACCAAAACAAGTAACCCTTAATTCATAACGCTTTTGTAATTGTTGCTGAAAAATGCCCGGTGTCATTTGTAAGACTTTATCGGATGGTAGTTGGTTTAATGCTACAACTTGAGTATAGGAAAGCCTTAGCTTCTCATTTTCATACCAATTATGTGGCTCAAATGGCTTATATATGACCGTCCCTTGCTTTTTAATAAAAGCCTTAATATCTTCCGGGGAATTAGACATGAGAGTGAGCGGTATTCTGAAGCCGCATCGGGTGGCAAGTTTAAGTTGATAGATCTTTGAATTTGCGTATTTAACTGATGCAGGCGGATTAACCCACCAAGCTTCGGGAGCTAGGACCAATGGGATGGACTCATGAAATACACTGTTTTCCTTTTTAATACAATCATGATCCTTTTTATGTACCGTTTCTGGGATAAAGGGACGCCTAGCTCGTCGCCACCATACCACATCAAATGCGTCGCTCAGTGTTTTTTTTAGTGCTTCTTGACTATTCTCAGAGTACCAGTGAAATGCATTGTTGGATAAATAAATACTGTTGGTTTGCTGGGTGGGCATATCGGCTGTAAACCAAAGGTCGCACTCATGCCCAAAATTTTCCATCGCCAATTTTACCAGTATCGCATGCGCGTCATTTGGCTCTGTAGCAATTATCATTTTCATATTATTATCCTTTTCTATGGGGTACCATAAAAACCAATATACAGTCTTCGCTTTTTTTCAAAACCCGCCTGGAAGGGCGGGATTTTCTTTAAGAACAATACTCATCTGCTTAATGCTTAATTTTCATCAGCATCATACTCTGCACTAGCGCCCTTAGCCGTAACACCAAACGTTCTTGTTCCGAAGCCACCAGAAACCTGACTCATCTCCTCCTCACTAATTTCTGTTGCCAGACTATAGGCCAACACCCGTTCTTCAGTTTTATCTATTGCCACATCTTTCATTGTTCAACTCCTGGTTTAGATTAAAGCCTAACAAACCCATTCCATTTGTTGTTATAAGCTGTTATTGTTTTTTCATCCTGAATGCTTATGGTTCGTCTAAATTAAAGCGATGATGAGTCCAAATCGAAAAATATGTCAACCAAAATTCATGGTGACAATATTTTTATTCTTAGAGTCTTTTTTTGTTCTGAGAGTTTAATTTATTTTGCTCTATTGGTCTGTAAGTGATCTCTTGAAATCCTGCAAGAGATTTCTTGAAATATTCCAAGAGATCTCTTGGATTTGTTCAAAAAACACTAAAGTGTGCAGTATTTGCGTTTCTGAGAAGTCAAAAAAATCCTTGTTATGAGAGTGATGTCATTTTGAGGCGTTGTTGCATAAATAAAACTTTGGACGAGTTCGGGTGCTTCAGTCTTTAATAAGCACACTTTGTATGACTCAGGCATTCCAAGTGATGTCATCCGGTTTAGTACACGCACAGCTATCCCGCCTTCCGTTTTTTGTTGCGGAATTTCCCTGGCCATCATGTTTGGCCCGATGATTTTCTTATATCGCAGCATACACAACTCGACATGGCTACGTAATCCGTAATCATTTTCTTTTTGCCATGCAATACGTCCAACTTCTTCGAGTAAACGGATTGTTTGGCGATCCCTTATGGCGGCCGGCCTAACCATCCTGATACCGAAAACAGCTGCCTGTCTTGCAGGCGCAATGCGGTGAGTCTACCCCTCCATAAGCAGCCAGTATCCAAAGCATGAATTCGCGGGTGAGGACACTCCCCATTCAATGCGGCCCAATGGCCAAACACTATTTCGGCGTCTATCTCCTGGCGATTTGGCACCGCATACCAAGGATATAACCCCGCGGGGGCATCATGAATCCCTCCCTTATAGGTTAGCATTAAATCGCCGTACGCATTGCAAAAACGCATCCGAGTAAAATAATTACAAATCACTCGAAGTCGCGCCACGCCGGTTAAATCAGGAGCCCAATGATTCGGTTCGTTTCCATACATTTGGGTTAGAAAGTCTCGGTAATGTGGGCCCGATAGGGCTTTTTCTAGTTCATGAGCGCATCCGAGCGCTTGCGACAGATCCCATATGGGTGCGATGCCGGCATGACTCATGACGACGTTTAATACGGGATCGTGGTACATGATGGATTGTTTGCGTAGCCAGTGCCCTAACTCATGCGCATCCGGGGCGCTGAGTATCTCGTCCAGTGTGTCATCCTGGTTTCGCCAGGCGTTGTCGCTAAACAGCTGACTTAATAAATGCAGGTCATGATTGCCCAATGTGATGCGAGGGGTGAGCGGGAGGTGTTGAATGAATCGCAAGACGGCTAACGATTCAGGCCCTCGATTCACCAAGTCGCCTGTAAACCACAGGCGATCGGTGTGTTCATTAAACCGCACATGGTCTAGCAGTCGAAGGAGTGCATCATAGCAGCCTTGAACGTCGCCTAGCGCATAATCACTCACGGCGTGAGAAAACCGTTTGTGATGCAAGCGGGGTTGCCTCGATCGAAGCCCAAGCACCGGATGCCGATAGTTGTTGAAGAGAATGGAGTTGGTTGGGAGATTGCTGCATGCGCACAAACTCCATCGCGGTCATTGACGCGGTGTGGCCCGTTTTAGGATTGTGGACCTGAAACTCGTCCGGCAGCACGACGCCATATTTGTTTAAAATGAGTCCATTGGCTCCTCTTTGGATATCCGGCGACATGATGCGACCGTTGGCATCGCACCGGTGCAGGCCCCAGTTTAACAACCCTTTTTGCACCGCTTGCCACGGTTTGTATTCAGGCGTCTCACGGATAAAGAGTTGGAACGTTTCGGGCAAGATCACCAAGCCGTCCGGCGTCATGAAGACCGGAGATTGATTGATGGTTAGCAGGCCTTTCTTTAACGCGTCTGTGAGCCATTTGATAAAAGCGGCTCCAATCAACTGCTCTTTTTCAACAGTGGATTCAGGCGCCACATCGATAAATGTGCCAATATGAGCGGGGCGAGTACCACTTGAATGGCCTCCTTTCATGGCCAACGCATTTAAATCACGTTGAATCGCAATGGCATCTGCGCGCTCAAGAATGGCGCCCAACATCTCAGCGGTACTGCTGTCTTCATGCAATAAAGCCAGCCATGTCTCTAAAACCCGCGGATTTCCAGCGATCCAAGCAAAGCCTTCTCTGGGCATGAGCTGATAAGCCAGCAGTACATTTAATCGGCATCGCAATTCATTATCGAGGTTTTTTTGAAAAACATGGTCATAATAATGCCCAACAGAAGCCAACTGCTCTAGCAGTGGATTCCATGATCTTAACGGACGCTGGTTCTTATCAAATAGGGTGACACAATAATCCAATTGAAGTTTGCCAATGCCTTGTAAAAGGCCCGCAGAAAATAGCGCATACATCCAGCGTTTTTGTTCTTCTGAAGGGGTGTTTTTTTCATCGTGCATCAGTCCGTGACGAAACAGGTGAAGGGCGGCTTCTGTTCGGTTCAGGGCGTGATCGAGCAGACCGCCCGGTAAGGCGTAATAGCCATGTGCCGTTTCAGGCAAGGATTGATATTGATTGGCCACTTGCTTCAGCAATGTCAAACACAGCGTATCAAACTGAGAAGTATCCAGCGCACAGGATGCTTGTATTTTTGTTAATAAGGCATGACGCCGACTGTCAGCATAGATGAGGTCTGGTGCCGTCACGGCCATTAAATCATGCTGCCGTTCCGTTGGGCTTAGGTTTGGTTTTTGTTTTGGATGATGAAACAAAATGAGCTCCTTTGGCGTATACTCCTGTATATCGTTATATTATACCATACCATCCAAACTTCAATCCAAATGAGATCCCCATGATATTTGATGTAAATGAGCTGGCATACGCGAATGGAAAGCCTGTATCAACCGGGGTCTTTAAAGCCTCTGCTGACGATTTTATGGTGGATGAAATCTTGAGCTTTGAATTGTCCGGTGAAGGCGAGCATCAATTTTTACGCATTGAAAAACGGGGATTGAATACACAAGAATTGGTCAAGCGAGTCGCTACTTGTGTCGGAAAACCCGCGAAACACATTTCATATGCAGGCCTTAAAGATCGGCAAGCGCTCACCACGCAGTGGTTATCAGTGCATTGTCCGGGTGAAGACATACCCAATGCGCATGTATTGCAGGGCGATGGATGGCGTGTAGTGGAGAGTGCTCGGCATTTAAAAAAATTAAAAGCAGGTGGCCTGTCAGGCAATCGATTTAAGCTGGTTTTGCGTGAGATGCAACAGTCAGACGCGCTGGAGATGCGTTTGCAGCACATCAAAGCAGGCGGCGTGCCGAATTATTTCGGGCCCCAACGCTTCGGACACCAAGGACAAAACATGGTGAAGGCGGCCGACATGTTGTTGCAAGGACGGCGTGTGAAAGATCGATTTTTGCGCGGAATTTATTATTCGGCAGTCCGTGCTTTTCTCTTCAATCGCATTCTTTCCGCTCGGGTTGAACACGGCAGCTGGAATAAAGCCCTGCCGGGTGATGTGATGCAATTAACAGGAACGCACAGTATTTTTACAACGTCGCACCCAGATGAGGCCTTGCAAGCACGCATAGCCCTTCAAGATGCATCGCCGGCGTCTGTCTTGTGGGGACTTGGTGAGTCACGCGTCAGTGCTGACGCACGCATCATTGAGCAACAGGGGTTGGATGGTTTTTCAGCGTTGTGTGGCGCACTAGAGCAGCATGGGCTTGAATGCGCGCATCGCGCGCACATGCTGTTTGCGCATCACCTGGCTTGGAGCTGGCACGAATCTGACTTGACTCTCACTTTTGAATTGACAACGGGCTCGTATGCCACGAGCGTTTTGCGCGAGCTGATAGCTTAGTGCGACGTCAACATGAAGTCATGGGGTTGCAGGTTGGGCCTTGGCCCAACATATGGTGTGGCTCGACGTGCCTGCATAGGCAGCCAATCATCTTGATTCTCCAGTTACCCCTTCAAATCCATCGTCATGTGGTTGAGGTCCTGGTCGGGTTTGAATAACATGTCTTTTAAGTACAGTCATCGTCGCAAAAGAAAGACAAGTAACAACCGTTACGATAGAGCTTATTAAATGATCATCCATTAATCCTAAGGTCCAAAATCCAATCGCAGCCCCCAACCCCATGAGTCCGTAGGTTCTCATGATCATGCCAGAGCCGCCTAGTTTTTTTTCCTCATATCCAATTCTATCCAGTAGTGAAACTGAAATAACTTCATAAATAAACGCGGAAATAAACACAAATATACAAATAAATAACCCATGAAAAAGCATGCTGCCAGTCATTAAGCGATTCAAATCCATATTAGGGATAACAATGGCAACAGCAATCGCCAACATAAAAATTAAAAATAAAAAATTTAACCTGATTATTTTTCCTGTCCTCGTAGTCATGGTGGCTAAGTGATTTTCGATTCCCCAGGAAATGGATATTTTAAATTTGTTACAGATGAAAGCCGCCGTTGCAACCCCAAGATAGAACGTTGCTAAAATGTAAGAACCAAAAACACCGGTAACATAATGCGCTATATTGAAAATAACGACTTGGACCCCAATCGTGATCAAAACCACTGCACTGGCTAATTTCCAACACCATTCAGAGCTATATTGGGTGAATGGTGGATCGGTTATAACCGGCATGTCTTGTTTTGATTCATCTAGAGAAACGTTATCTACTCTAACGTTTCTTAAATCTAAAATCCCCGCCACAAACTGAAATATAGCATCTATTATTAATGCGGTACCTAATTCGATATGAATATCAAGCAATTTCCAAATCACTAGGCCCAATGCCATGCCTATATAATAACCAAATTCAACCCAAGCAATGGATTGTTGATGGCCAGAGGCTATGGATGCTCTCATGACACGAGAGTAAAGCCAGAAACCAAATCGTATACTGAGAAGAATGAAAAATATTAAAGCGGGCATTTCACTTATTTGGCCGTTTTCGGCGTAATGTTGATAAATGCAAAACAAAATAAGCGAGGTAATCCCACAGTTTATGGAAAAAAATTTAGCAAGAAATTTAGATGATTTTTCTGGAATAAACTGTAAAAACATGAGACCAAGTATTGTTCCTATAAAAAAAGCCAAGATAGATCCGCCTTGAAGATAGGGATAATGAATAATGCCGGCTCCTTTCCCTAAAATTAACCCCCCACCCAAGGCGGCTAAAAAATTCGATATTGAAAACAAATAGTAATGAAAAGATGCGTGTTTATTTAACGACATACAACGATACTCCATGTATTATTTATCTAAAAATGCGCTAAATACGGCATATTCTCTCATGCCATTGGGTGTGTCAATCATTTGATGGTATTGGGGGTCGTATTTGACTTTGAATAGACCGCAGGTTTCAATTCCATTGACTAGTGTTTTTATATTATATTTTACAATATTGTATAGAAGAATTAAAGAACCCTTAGGTAAAGGTCTTAATCCTTTGTTTAGTCCAAAGGCCAGATTAAGATCATACTCCAGTTTGTAATAAAAACGATAAATTTGGCCTTCGATGCGATGTCTCACAATATAAGATTCAGGGACCACAGATGGGCATCGGTCACTATCCCCTGTTTCTGGCAAATCAAATTCGGGTAAAAATGTACTCTCAGGTGATCTTGACGATTCAAGTAATTTATTGGTTTCCAGTAAGTGTTTTGGCGTTTGCAAAAGAAAATCATCCCAATTTCTTTTATATTCGTCTGGTGTGGCTCTCATTACCGAGACGCCAACTAAAAATTCAAGTGGTCGATTTTGGAATGCACTATAAATAATTGAGAATATTTCAGTTTCCTGATCTTGGTAATAATTCCCGAGACAGTTTCCGAAATAAGTGACTAACAAACTGCTCGATGCAGGTAGGAAGTTGCATTCTTGGTCGATAATTTCTCTATTGACCAATTCACTCTTCACTCGGTTTAGAGTATCTCCAAAATTACAGAAAATGTCGGCAATTACGCCAGCACAGATGATTCTACTATTGCGAATTTCAGTTGCTAATGTCTCCTTGAGAAGATTAATGTGTTCTCTTAGTAGTCGCTTTGATAAGTCAACGGCTAAATAGTGAATTTTTTTTTGTGGATTCTCAAGTAGTATTGTTTTCAATAATTCAATTTCTGCTAGTCCTTCTCCAGGAGCTAGGCCAAGTACGCTAATGATTTCATTTGTATTAGTCAGGATCCGGTCCTTAATATCTAACTTTTTCCATGCTTCAACTTCATATTGAACACGGATTTGTGATTCATTATGAGAAAATATTTCCCACCAACGAGCGGATCGTTCTAAGAAATATAGTGCATGGAAAGGTAGTCGAGATTTCTCTATCAGTTCATAAGCAATTTCTTCAGCTTTTATGGCGGGAGGATCTAGTAAAAGAATGACAGAATCATGTTGTTTGATTGACGGTAACGCTTGGTTTAACTTAAGTGTTCTTGAAACCAGTTGAAATTTACCTCGTTCTGATTTTAATTCCAATGAGTGGTTGAATTTATTTAGCGTTCTACCCAGACTTAAAATAGATGTACGTAATGTGTTGTCGGGTATCATTCCTTTGATTATGTTCTTCGCCTTAAATATCTCTCTTATTTCCAAATATGTACAGGCTTTTTCAGCATCGAGTAATGCTAAAAAAATCAAAACTTTGATTGTTGGCTCAGGATTTAGACCGGGCATTAAAATATCCATTTTATTTTCTATCCATTGATAAAAAATATCATGAACGGCCTCCCATCTATGATGCTCAGATTCTAGCTTTGTTTCAGTGTTCATTTTTAGCTCACCCGCGATGAAGTCCAACTTCCAGCGTTCTTAATATACCTTATATGATCAAATCGTTCAATGTTCTCTGTTTTGATGAACGTTCGTAGTTTTTTAAGAAATCACAGAAATGTTCTTGATGTTTCTGGTCGTTCCTACTATATTGTTCTTTCTTAAGAACGTTTTTTTGTTTGTAATGATTTTGTCGTGAATAGGGGCTGATTGCAAATTGAAAGGTCTTGTAGCAGGCTCTATTTTTATACGGATCTTTTTGATCGGTCCCTGATGTCAATAACGCAATATCAAACCCAAACTAATTTGTTCACTAATTTTAAAAAAATGGAGTTGTTACATGGGATGTCTGATATCACAGACCACAGCTATTTTGGTTTCAGTCCTCGTTTCGACAGAACCATCAACTGGCGAACCGATGACTGAGGCCGCTATTTCTGGGGGCGGACCACGATGACCACTTATCTCTCATCAATAAACATACCGGCGTATGATGCCGCTGGAGAAGGTTTGGTGGTTATGCTGCACTTAACCACGATAACAAATGGAACGCCATCTATTATTGCGATAGGGAATGTTGCGTCGGCTCTTAAACCTAATTTTCAACGTATTATTGAAATTATGTCATCAATCAAAAAGTCTTGGGAATGCCTTACTAATCATAAATACATTATTGAGTGCGACAATGATCATTTTATTGTTAAAGATTCTAAAAGTTCAAGTATGGCAATCAGCATTGCCTTGCTCAATATTTCCAGAGAAATGCTTGGAAAACCTCAAATTCAAGGGATTACGGGAACCGGTATTTTAAGAATTGATGGATCATTTGAGAACTCGCGGCATGAAACAAAAAAACACCAAGCAGCCGTACGAAACGGTCATTTCCTCGAGCATTTCATTACATCAAACGAATGCAACCATTTATATGATTTAGAAAAATTAATGTGTTAATAAAAAGGAGATAGATATGAAAAAAAACATTAAAACAAGCGTTATAGCGATGCTATTAATGGGGGGCGTCACGGCTAGTCATGCGAATGATGTGTGTAAAATACAGCCTGGCAGCGTTACCTGTGGCAAAGGAACGGTAAGTAATATAACAGGGAATGGCATGGTCACTATTAACGGCACAACTGTTTCTGGATCGGCGATCATTAATGGCCTTCTCTCTGCTACAGACGCCAATTTTTCTTCGTTAGAGGTGAATGGTAGTGCTAATTTAATTCAGTGCACGATTAATGAATTATCTGAAATAAAAGGCTCGCTTACTGCCGCCTCAACAAAATTTGAGAACGGCTTAACAGTCTATTCCAGTAGTACCCGTTTTATAAATAGCAAAGTGAATGGTGATCTACACTTCCCGCATACAGAGCCTCAAAAACAAATTGTTTATTTAGACAATTTTTCTGAGGTTACCGGGGATATCGTATTTGATGATGGGCTAGGTGAGGTTGTGATTCGCGGAGAATCAAAAATAGGTGGAATAGTTGTTGGTGGACAGACTTCTTCAAAATAAAGCATAAAATGGATGATTTGAAAATGAATATAAAGCAAGAAGACACAACCAAAGAGATATTTTTTGGTATGTATAGTGATGGGAAGGAAGGCGGAAGTGATGGAAAAGAAGGTAGTAAAGATGGGGATCATCATCGATTCACATATTTTACAAATGAAACCAATCACAATAACCCTGACTATATATTTTAAATGATGAAAATAAAAAACATTTTAATTGCCTCTCATTCATATGATGAGGCAATCACACACTGCGTTATTAAAAACAGAGAACACTTTGAATCCAGTGTAAGCATTGTTTTGCTTTCAGACATTCTTTTTGATTATGACATTTATGATGAGATCAACGACGAATACAACGTTGTGAAATGGTATAAAAAAGATGATCAATACATTTCAAATAACAGTCATTGTTTATTGAATAGAGTGTTATATTTTCCCGACAGTCTTTTTTCTAAATTCCTACCTGAAGACAAAGATTATGCTCAGCGTGAATTTGAAGCGTATATTGGTTTCTCTTTTAATGCTTTTTTCGGCGTGAGTAATCAAACGACCACGGGTCTATGTGAAAAAGCACTATCTTTGCCGCAGCAATGGAACAAAGTTAGTAAAGAGTGCGATGCAAGTATTCCCACGTATTACTGGGGGCCTGACGCCCTTAATCCACTCAATGGTCATCGTATCGTTACTTCTGACATCTACCATTACTTAAATTGGAACCCAGAAAACAATACACAAAAACAGGAGCACGTTTTCTGTTTTGAAAAGCCAAAAGGGGAGCCTGTATTCGTTCTTGTGATGGGCAAAAAGATGCTCATTACGTCAGATATTATATTAACGGCGTCTGAAGAACATAATATATTGAAACTATCCAATCAAATATCGATATTAACGCATTATTTTATTTCTGAAATATTATTTTTTGTTGATGGTGATTCTGTAATATTTGGATGCATTAACGCAGGAATTGTTAGGTCTGTAAAAAACATACATTTTGACTCGTTTGTCATTAAACATCTCATAAGTGAGTTTATATCATGCGCCCATTAGAAACCTTCATAAAAAAACAATTCAGACCAGATATAGAAGGCGGGACATTAGACAAAGAACATAAAACACGATTCATTATTGATGAAAATGTTATTAAAGTGAAATCCGAAGTAATATATTTTAATGCCATTTGCTTTGGGCCAAAAAAAGATAATGTTTTAATTAATATAGAGCATGCAATCAGCCGGCATGATGACATACTTATTTTTTATTATGAGGATATTCACTTAAGGTGGACGTATTCCTGCAATAATGGCGAAGTTTTTTTTATTTATAAAAAAAATGATAGTGAACAATATCGAATAAAGCCACATCACTTGTATATTAGAGGATGTTACATTGAGACAAAAGATAAGCATTGGAGAATATTGGGAGATTTTTTTAGTTTTATTGATCTATGGGACGGAAAAGTTTTATGTGCGCCAAAAAGGCAAATGACCAATGAGTCAAAATTATATCAACTAAATAATAGTCTGCATAAATCGGCTGAAAAATCTCAAACAGTATCCATTGGCAAAAGCTATGTCGTAAAAGGAATTTCAAAATACAATATGTTACAAAAAGACAAATCATACATCGTTAAATCTCTCTCAGGGGTGCGTTCGATAGTCGTTGATAAAAAAAGCTACTCCGACTGGGATTACAATAGTATTGAAAATATTCCCGTCTTATTCCAAGAAAAAGCTGAGGGTAATGACTTGAGAGTTCATGTTATAAGTAACAAAATATTTTCAAAAATATCAAATGCCAAAGAAAATGTAGACTATCGATATGATAAGGAGTTTTTTAATCTCACTGATGTTGAAAATTTAAGTCCGGATCTGGTCGAGTTTTGTCTTTCTGTTTCTAAAGAAGAAAAAAATGACATGTTAGGCATTGATTTTATCAGAACAGATCATGGCTATGTGGTATTAGAAGCCAATCCATCTCCAGGGTGGTCAGCATATTATCCATATGATGGAATTACGATTAACCCGTTTTTAACCGAACTATTGGCGGTTTTAAAAAATGATTAATTTTACCCAATTAAAAAAGCTCAATATTTATTCTACAATGATTATAATAATTAAAAATTCGATGTGGTTTTTTTTCTTTTTCCTGCAAGGAAAATCAATTGAACTGGCCATAAATGAAAAAAAATTATTCGGTCAACTTGTTTATACATTATCAGGGTACGTTGTCGTTAAAATAATAGTTATGATCTGCGAGATAGCTCAAAATTTTTTTTTGAGTATATGAAGAACATCGAATTAAATCAGCAATGGATTGAACACTTCCCGAAAAACACATACAAGGATAATGAGCAGGATCAAAGCATTCTCTATTTATTGTTTTTTGATTATATCCCACATCTTTTTGAGGTTGAAAGCGCAGTTTATCGTAACTCAATAACAGTCACCTATGTTTCTATTCTCACGTTGGCGGCTCTTATCTACGCTGAATTTTACACGGCAATATTTGCATTGATGCTAGTGTTTTCTTTTAACTATGCAAGTAAAAGTCTTTTTTTAAAAGAAATTGAAAAATACAATTTGGATGCAAGTGATAATAAATTGAAGATATTGAATTGGATAAGTCAGTATCTGCATTCGTATAGAGAATTATCAAAAAACTGGGTTTGTGTCAGCAGTTCATCATGGATCGCCAGTATTTATCAGTCTTATTTTTTTTCAAAAAAACAACAGAATTTATTTTATTTTTATCGTGATATATTAAGCCAAATTTTAGTCGAATTACCTTTCATAATCAATTCCGCCATCGTCATACTCGGTGTTTACTACAAATATATAACGTTAACACAATTGTTTATTTGGGTTGGGTTTTGCCAATTTATGATCAATGCCTCTAATGCTTATTTTGAAAATCGCGTAAAGAAAAAAGAACGCAGAATATTGCTCGTTCAAAGCAGTGATATTTTGAATCGGTTTAAAAATACTAATCATGATGAAACCAATCTGAGGAGTGTTATTAATAAATACGTTTCTTCAGAAGTCACGTTGAGAGACGGCTCGAAGAGCATTTTATCACTCATCCCAGGCATTTATCGATTATCCGGCAGTAACGGATCAGGAAAATCCACATTGCTTAACGTTATTTTAGGTTATGAGCGGCGCTATTCTATTCTTGACCACAATGGTTTTGATGACCTAATAAACGCAGTACAGGCTGCTGATATACGGTTAATTGAGCGAGACGCGGTTATTTTTGAATCGCTTAATGGTTTTGATGCTCAAATAACAGGACCAGGCAACAACGGCCGCATACAATGGAAAACCGCAATGATGGATTCAATCCGTCGATTATTGGATACCACATTGGCTCAGCAATGGATTATTATATTTCTGTCTCTTGAAATGGAATACACGAATAGGGGAGATAAAAACATGTCTTCCGGGGAAAAAGTGATTATTTCATTGATTCGTTTTTTTGTTTCATGGGACAGCACAGTGCGCTTACTGGTTATAGATGAGTGCGACTCTTTTTTAGATCATGATAAAAAAATCCTTTTTAAAGAGATGGTTAATCATCTTTCTCGATATATGGCGATCTTTATCAGCAGTCATGATAGTAGTCTTTTTGAAGTGACTGAGGCCGACAAAACGATGAGAAATCATGGGGGCAGATTAAATTGATTGATCAATGCTTTAAAATGAATCAAGCAGATGTTCAAGGCGAAGCAGCATGGGCTTGAATGCGCGCATCGCGCGCACATGCTGTTTGCCCATCACCTGACTTGGAGCTGGCACGAATCTGACTTGACTCTCACCTTTGAATTGAAAACGGGCTCGTATGCCACGAGCGTTTTGCGCGAGTTGATTGCTTAGGTTTCAGCCCGTTTTTTTATGAGCTAGCTAAACAAGCCAGACTAGGGTTAGGGGCTTCTCGATTCTCTGGGGTCTGACTCAAGCCTAAATCGCTGAGAAAATCGTCGATGTTCTGAACGTACGATGCGTTGCTAGAAGACGAAAACAATGAAAACAGGGGTCTAGGCTGAGGCTCGCCTGAAAGGGCTGTTCTTGCTTTATTTAAGGCAGTATTGCATTCTTCAAGAAATATCGCCGTACTCTTTTCAGTACAGTCGCTTGATTGAATGAAATTTGAGCACGAAAAGTCCATTTCATTCACAAACGCGTCTAGCGCGGCTTGTTTTTTAGTCCTCATGATTGAGCATGAGCTAGACGAATTTGAATGAAATTTATACATGTGTTCGTTAAAGTGCCAATCATTTAGCATGGTTTTGCGCTCGAACAGTATTTTCTTCTTAACCTCATCCCTAATGGATTGCGTGCAATCAGACAATACATAATCGACCGCTTGTGTCATAATATACTCAATATACTCATCATCGCATCGTTGTGCTGCCTCGATGCTGTATGCCCATATAAAACGATATATCGGTGTAGTACCGTTTGAACCCGTCGAAATTTCCTGCCCCCAGTACGGCAAATTATCAATTAAATACATATTTTCAGCGGGGATAGGAGGGCTTCCGTAAAATTCGCTAATCAATTTTAATACATGCGCTTTTGAAACGCGCGTATCTGGATTACGTCCAGAAATATGAATACAGGGAAGTAGTGCCGGATCAGGCAGGTTCTGATTGTGATATATTTTTTTGTCTTTCATATCGATTCTTGAGAAGGTCTTTTTTGAGATTCCATTCGAATTGGATTTGGATTTCGGGTAAAACCCAACATAAAAAGAATCGTCCTGCGTGATTGAAGTGCCATCGTTTCGCCAAAGATTAAGAAATGGCTTCAATTCTTGAATAACCATCAGAACAGCGTTGTCGACGCTATCTTTCGCGGATACAATATGGATGGCGAGTCTCCAACCCTTTTTCCCCAAGCTTTTTTCCAATGTAGATAGTTGCTCAGTCCAAATAGATGGGCAATTGAAGATGAATTGTTGTCTTTCTTTATTCCAACGCACTAACGTATCATCAATATCAATACATAATCCAATGACTTTCGACGAGTCAATGGGCTGCTGTTGAGGTGCCTGGGGTGTTAAGTCATCTTGCGTTATTCTTTCGTTTAAATGAGGCATTCACTTCTTTCATTGATTGAAAGCGAATAGATTAAATGAATTCACGGATACTAACAAGTGCCCCCCGTGTGGGCTTGCGGAGTCCTTCATCTCCTTTTCCCGGAGGGCGAATGGTTGAAAGGGGGGCTTTCCATTAATGCCCCGGCGCGTCATTCCATAAGATTTTATGCAACTGCAGTTGAAATCGCACAGGCAACCGGTCTTCTATGATCCAGTTAGCGAGTACGGTCGGGTTTAATTGGCCCCAGCTGGGTGAAAAAAGAATGTGTGCTCGGGTGTTCAGCTGGTGCTCGGTTATCATGGCGCGCGCCCATTGATAATCATCTCGGCTGCAAAGTACAAATTTAATTTGGTCGCGGTCTTTCAGATGGGCCAAATTAGAGAGTTTGTTTTTTTCACACTCACCTGAATCCGGCGTTTTCAAGTCCATGACGATCATGACCCGTTGATCAACGTCGGCAATGTCGCGAGCGCCGCTGGTTTCTATGGATACGGCATGTCCTGCATCACACAATGCTTTGAGCAGGTCGATGCAGCCGGGTTGTGCCAATGGTTCTCCGCCCGTGACACAAACGTGTTGACAGCTAAACGTGGCAACCTGTGTCAGAATTGCGTCGAGTGCGACCACATTTCCGCCATTGAAGGCGTAGGCTGTGTCGCAGTATTGGCAGCGCAGCGGGCAGCCAGTCAAGCGAACAAAGACCGTGGGCAAACCCACTGTGGTGGATTCGCCTTGTAATGAGTGAAATATTTCGGTGATGCGTAGTGATTTCATTGATTTTTGAGTGAGTCCAATTTGGTAATGGCGAGGCGTGCGGTGTCGGTGTCGGGGTATTTTTTCACAACGTCTTGCAGTTTCAATCGCGCTTCAACCGTTTTACCCGAGGCGGCCAATGCGTAGCCTATTTTTAATAAGCTGGCCGCACTTTTGCTAGACGATGGGAACGTTTGCAAGACCACGTTAAAATGCGCAATGGCGTCTGGGTAGTTGGCTTTAATCAGGTATAGTTCGCCTAACCAATATTCGGCATTGGCGGTGTAACCGCTGTGTGGGTATTTGATCACAAAGGTTTGCATGGCCGTTAACCCATCGTCAAAGCGTTTGTTTTTGATGAATTCATACGCGGCGAGGTAGCTGATTTGCTCGTCGGCGAGATTGCCCGCCGGTGGATTGACAGGCAGGACAGCTGCAACGGGGATAGGGGCTGTAGTGGGCGCAGCCGGCGGTGTTCCGATGTTCAAGTCCGTTGCAGGCGGGCTGGCATGGGCCATTGTTTTCTCTGGCGTCTCACGTAAGCGTGCGTCTAAATCTTTATAAAAAGAGAGTTGTTGTTCTTGTAGTAATTTTAATGTGTGCGCTTGCACGTCCAATTGACCGCGTAATTCTTGTACTTCTTGTTCTAATCCTTGTATTTTATCGAGCAGGTTCACGTTGCCGCGACTACCCATGTCATCTTTGGCCAGCGCGGGTTCATTCGCGTGATTGTTAAAATCGCTGCCATCATGAGCAACAGGAGGCTCGTAAGCCCCCTGTTGTTCCTCGAGTAGCGCATAGTTTTCGCTGTCATCAACGACCGCCGCTTCCGAAAAAGCGTTGAGCGGGAGAAGAATCGCAGAAAAACAAGCGGCTAGCAGGAGCTTATGGATCATCGTGTTGACTCGTATGTCAATTCAGCACGTCTGTTTTGGAGATGTGATGCTTCATCATGCCCTAAATTCGCGGGACGTTCTTTGCCATAACTGACAACACGTATTTGTTGACGGTCAACGCCGGCCATACGCATGATGTCGGCTACGGTGTTTGCACGACGTTCGCCCAATGCCACGTTGTATTCACGGCTGCCGCGTTCATCGGTGTTGCCTGCGATCAATACGTGCGCGCCGGGGTGTGATTTCAGGTATTCGGCTTGTGCATTAACAGACTCTACGTATTTGTTGTTTAAGCCACTGTCATCATAGGCAAACAAGTAAATTTGGTTGTGAGGTGCGTTTGTCGTGTACATTTCACCGGCTTCTTGACCTGAAAACCCACCGGATTGGCCGAGCCCATTGGCAGACAACCCACCATTTTCGCCCATTCCATCCGCACCACCCGGTGTTTTTGAGCAAGCAGTAAAGAGGATGGCACAAGAGATCACAAGCCCTAATTTTATAACGGATCGAACGTTCATTTTTTTTTCCTTAATTATCTATTGAAGTGCACAGGATATGAAATATATCATCGCGCGTGGGTGGCGCGCCTTATTGTATAATCGTTTTGAATTTTTCGCTATGGCTTCAACCGCAAAAAGAAGGCATTTCCGTCGGACATTGCGCTGCGAGCGTCGCGCCTAAGTTCGTCATGATTCTCAAAATATCCACCATGGGCGATAAGACTAAATCGACCACGTCATACAGGACGTAGCCCAACGTCACAATCGTTGGTGCCGCAATCAGTGCCAGGGCTGCAAATGCAATCATCATCGGCGTATTGATGGTGAGAAAGCTTAAGGCCAGCGGAATCGACAGAAGAGCCAGGAATGGGATATTGAATGACATCAGGCCCAGCGTGAGCGGAACAGAGCACAGCAGGAACTCGATCGAATGGATGGTTAGGTGATAGAGCGATGTCAATGGATCCGTGATGACATAAGCCAAATCGGTACCGAATTCATCGGGTGATGCGTACGCATTAAAAAAAGCCCGGTTATCATCAAAAAACATCATGGCATTGCCCTCTGGCTAAAATCAATCAACCGTATACTAACGCATTTTTTGATCAAATACCAACGCAGCCGTTTATTTTTAGGTCAATATTGAGTGTCCAGTCAGAATCGCAAACGTTTTATTCAATACGCTAACCGTTCTGAATGTCCAATGTCCCATCTCAACGCCGGCTATCCTGGCGCACTTGTGTAACCACAAAATGGACCAACTGGTCTGTAAAGGCATAAGCGGCCTGATTGGCGGCAATGACCCCACCGTAAGGCGTGTTTTCTGGGCAATTGATTCGCTCTTTGATGATGCGTGAGGACACCATGCGATTGTCTTGAATGTGTGTGAGCACGACATTGACCGTCAGTTCGATTGCACTGGGTTTGGTGAGGAAATTTTGTTGGAGTTCAATGAG
>JAOAUO010000156.1 GCA_030157565.1 Legionellaceae bacterium | reverse complement strand
GCTCCTGCAAGCAATTCACAACAGCCAAATTAGTACTCACAGCTAATGCAACATGTGCGAGCGCCAACATTAGGGGGTCACGTCTTGCCCCGTGCCTTTTTTGAATCACAAAGGCACGGGGCAAGACGTGACCCCTTAATGTTCCGCTATTTAAGCCTGTATGGCACATTAATTGAAAATATATTGGCCGGTTGCACCCATACACATGATCTCGGTTTGTGCTTTGCAGACACGCTCTATCAAGTTGAAGTAGACTATTTAATACAGTTCGAATGGGCGACCTGTGTTGAAGACATCCTGTGGCGGCGTACAAAATTGGGCTTAACGATGGATGCGATGGCTCAAGCCACACTGGCTGATTATATGGGTGTAGACAGGCTAAGAACCTGCTAATAAATGGCGCTGGTCAAAAATAATTAGAATAAAATCTCCCCCCCTGTCATTTTGGATAAAAATTATCAAAAATATACGGTAATTATTCATTTATTGTAGAATGTGACAACGATAGCCTCCTGAAATTCACCTCCTGAAATTCACCTCCTGAAATTCACCTTGATAACTAAAAATCGTGGACTATAATAAAAAATATGAGATATTTTTTTGCTTTGAACATGAAAAAAACTGATGGCAAACTATTTGAATTTCTTTATTACATAGAGAAACAAGGCTGGGTAAATTATACCCGAAACCCTGTAGGTAAACTCGCTGTAAATGAATTGATAGCAGGAAAACCTTGTTGGGTTCCTCCAACGCTCCCAAGCATTGAAAAACAAAAAACGCTCATTCTAGCAGACTGGAGTATGCCTGCTTGGACAAGTGAAAAAACGGCTCAGGTCAAAAAAGTCTTGAGTGAATTAAGGTCTCAAGGATTTTCTATTTATATATTCTGTAATGGACAAGTGTCTCCCCTTCAACAGGACGATTTATTACGTTTGAGCGAAAATAGACTCGATTTTTCAACTGCGAAAGACGTGTGTAAAGCTGCGTTAGCTCAACACACGTTAACCGTGGATCAAATTCAAGTCATTGATGATTACATCATAAATCAAATTTTATCAGATGACGAACGCCTTCAACCTCGTGTGCTGCGAACCAGTGAGATGCCTTATCTATCAACAAAAGAATTAGATCAGTTAGTGAAAATGATCAATGCATCAAAGCCACCCCTATCCCAAATTATTCACGATGATTTTTCACAAAAATCAAATGATACGGTCACTCGATTAAAAGAAAAATGGCCCGGGGTCGATGTGGACATTCAGTATACCGAGGCAAATTTCACCGATATCAAAACCCTCGAAGACACGGATAACATAAAAATTGGAGAATTTATTTTAGACAAACCAAAATTACAGAAACTGAAATCAGTCATAATGTCTGAATCAACTACAAACGAAGTGAAATGCTTTGTCCTAAAGCAGGTTCCAAACCTAAAAAAAATTAATTTATGGGGTTGTAGAAACTTAGGCGAAATTGATTTTTCTGGCATCCATTTAGAACAGCTTGAAGAGATTGATGTAAGTAAGAGTGACATGACCTCAAGGCAACTTTCATCAATTTTGACCCAAACAAAAAATATAAAAAAAATTCATTTACGCTATAAAATCTTAGACGGTATTGATTTTTCATGTATGAATTTAAAACAGCTCGAAGAGATTGATGTAAGTTGCAGCAATATTACCTCGAGTCAAATCCAATCGATTTTGATGCAAGCGAAAAACATAAAAAAAATTAATTTAAACTATTTTAAACAATTAGGCGAAATCGATTTTTCTGATATAAAATTAGAGCATATTAAAGAAATTGACCTCAGCAACAGTAATATTACCTCAAGTGAACTCAATTCCATTTTGATACAATCCAAAAAACTAAAAAAAATTAATTTAAGCAAATGTGAAGACTTAGGAGAAATAGATTTTTTTGGTATCTATTTATTAGATCAGCTTGAAGAGATTGATGTAAGTCACAGCAATATTACCTCTAGTCAACTTACATCCATTTTGAGCCAAACAAACAATATTAAAAAAATGTATTTAAACCGGTGTGTGAACTTAGGAGAAATCGATTTTTCTGGTATCCATTTAGAGCAGCTTGAAGCGATTGAAGTAAGTCTAAATAATATTACCTCCATTCAACTCATGTCCATTTTGAGCAAAACAAAAAATCTTAAGAAATTTACGTTATTTGGAAACTTAATCGAAATCGATTATTCTGGAATCCATTTAGAGCATCTTGAAGAGATTGATTTTAATTACAGTCCGATTACATCAAGTCAACTCACTTCTATTTTGAGCCAAACCAAAAACATAAAAAAAATTAAATTAAATGGTTATCGAAATTTAGGTGAAAGCGACTTTCATGGTATCCATTTAGAAAAGCTTGAAGAGATGGATGTATCGGGTAGCAGTATTATTACCTTAAGTGAAATCACGTGTATTTTGAACCAAACCAAAAACCTAAAAAAAATGAATCTAAGCTATTGTAAACAATTAAACGAAAGCCATTTTTCTGCTATCTATTTAGATCAGCTTGAAGAGCTGGATGTAAGTTTCAGTACAATTTCCTCAACTCAACTGTCATCCATTTTGAATCAAGCCAAAAACCTAAAAAAAATTAATCTAAATGGTTGTAAAAATTTAGGTAAAATTGACTTTATTGGTGTCCATTTAGAGCAGCTTGAAGAGATGGATGCAGCACATGACAGTCAGATTACATCAAGTCAAATCACGTCTATTTTGAACCAATCCAAACACCTAAAAAAAATCAATCTACAGGGTTGTAAAAATTTAGGCCAAATCGATTTTTATGAGATAAATTTAGAGCAACTTGAGGAAATTGATTTCGATACAAGTGATGTTAGCACAAAATATCTGAGTTATATCTTGGAAACAGCATCTAAACTTTCCGTGAATTCAAAAAAACATATTGAAACGACAATAGATAGGCGTCGTATGCGCTCAAGTCAATCAATATCTACTGATTCAAAATCTACGACTTCCGTTAGCTCCGTTGAGCCCCTCCCCCCATCTACCGCCATGAATCCAATTCATGATCCATCTAAGATGAAATCCACTAAACCCAATGCAACACATACCCCCTATGACTTCAAGAATACACAGCAAAATAAAAATCAGGGTATGATCATTGGGAAAATATGCCATTATTGGATAAAAAATAACATTCATCTTGAACTAGTCCCTCGTGTACAAGATGGTATTTGTTATGCACTATCTCATTATTTTTTAAAATTAACGACAAGCAGTTGGGATACGTTTATCGAAGAGGCACTCAAATGGAATGGCGAAGATACATTATCCCCTACCCTACAGCAACATTTTGATGAATTGGCTTTATTGATTAAAAACGTTCCATTTGAACCACGAGCGACACGACAATATATTGGGGATGATTTAAAATCCTTTCTAAAGACACAAACAACCGCTTGTATCTTGGCAAATCCTTGGCATGCTATTACGATTCGACCCATTGAACAAGACATGTGGGAAATTTACGATCCTAACTATGTCACGGGTTATCTGACCGTAAACTCAACGAACTTGTTAGACCAGTTACAGCGTTCTCTTGGGACCCTTGTCTGTGTAGATTCAAATGAGTCATATCGCTGTATCATCAACAATCCAAACGATTTTATCGCACACGGCGGCCTTCTGGCGCTATGTCGATGCGAAAATATTGACGCCATTTTACCTCAGTTACCAACTGTTTATTCAAAAGAAGCCCTTGAGGGAATTTTCCTAAGAGATAACTCAGGAAAACCCGCTTGGGTTTTGGGTCTTCAGAGCCCACATGAATCCATTCGACGTTTAACCACCCAGTTAAAAAATCAGTTTGAAGATATAAATCCTGACTGCTCATCCCAAGCATTAACAGAAAGTTTAGACGCTTTAACGCCTTTTCAAAAACATGAGTGTATTACCACCATCATTCAAACAGGTGCACCAGACGCAGTAGAAACAGCAGACACAGGAGTGGCAACGGATACACGAACCTCTTTACATGCACTCACCGCTGCAAATGAAAAACTGTTTGCTTTAATTCGCGCATCAGCCCAAAAAGAGCAATATAAAAAAGCACTCAAAACATGGGATACCACAGTCGAATCCGTTCCTAATGTATTCGCTTATTGCCAACGCTGTTTAAACAGTGATGTTCAAAACCGTTTAATTCAATTGGATTCCACAACGCAATTAGATCAACTGCGATTGCAGCTGCAAGACACAGCGGGTCATCTGAGTCGTCCTGTTTTTTATGTCGATAAGCCTGAGGATTTAGTATGCCAGGCCGCTTGGGTGGAAAGGCGTCTGGATGATACCGGTGAAGTACGCAAAGGCCCTGGTGGTCCCTTGTATGATTTTTTAATGGCAAACAAAAATAAAGCCCCCTTATTATTGGTTAATTACGAACAATTTAATGCCGATGATCTCGTTCGGCTCAATGGTTTGTTGGATAAAACGCCTCTAGCGGATGGTATACGCTTACCCGATAAAACCCAGATCATCGGTTTAATGAACCGAAACAAACCGGATTGTTATCAAGGTTCAGATTTTTATTCTCGATTTCATTGCAACGAGCGCTGCCCACTGACTCATGAACAGCTTCATTCAAAACCCATGAAAACCGTAACATCAATCAGCCCTGACTTGAGTGATACTAGCCTCATCAATCTCTATCATGCCCCAGATTGGGAAGAGAGACTGTTGGGGCGATGGGCTTTAGATGGCAATGATTTAACGTTTCAAGAAGGGGCTTTGCTTAAAGCGATTAAAGCAGGAAAGCCCATTGAAATTCGTCATGCCCCCTGGGGAGATAAGAAATTTGAGCGATTCTTAAAACAACTCATGAATGGTGGTATTCGGCATGGTTTCCGCAACATTGAGCTGCCAGAAAACATCCCTTTGATTCGCCCTAAAACCGAATTTTACACCTGGAACCCTATTCCAACCATCGATTTGACCACCGCACCTGACACAAACTCAAAAATATTGAACGCAAGCAGTTTGGGTGATTTTTTTGGGCGTTATGAATTAAAAGACGATCAACTTCAACGAAGACCCGGATGGATTGAAGAGGCCAAACAAGGCAATCAGGTCCTTTCAATCCATATTACACGAACCTTAAGTGACGACGCATGGGCGATGCTCTTAGACGAGTGCAACACCTCAAACGTTAAGCTAAGGCTGTATCCAGCGGCGGGTGTTGAGCTACCAAAGGCCTTCCAGTATGCCATTAAAAAACCGACACTCAATGAGGGTCTCCCCGAGGGAGTGTCATCCGATAGCATAGTCACAAGCTCCGATATCGATACGACAGTCGCCCTGTTATTGAAAAAGCAAGACTCCGCTATCATCATTGATGTATCTGAATGCACGCCTGCTGATTTATGGGTGAAACTGGATGGACGGCTCAATCAAGAAACCCTTCATTTTGAGTTCAACCGCTCTGATGGGGCCTTGATAACGGCATTGCGTGAGAACCAAACTGTTATCTTAAAAGGTCAGTTTTCACCTGAACTTATTGATACACTTGCAGCTGTACTAGAGGAAAGAAAAAAAACACCTGCCGCAGGGCAGCTCGTGTTGGTCACCGATGATCAAAGTTGTTCTGAGTTTTTTTCAAACCGATATGTGCATCAGGCCAGTCTAGCAGACAAACTATCCTGCTTGCCATTTGACGGTCATATCACGGAACAGCTCAAGTCTTATCTTGAGCATGAGCCCTTGTGCATGCTTTATGCAAGAGCCCTTTTCCTCAAAACACATCCTGAAAAAACCAACAGCGATGAGGCATGGATTGGAATGCATAGCATTCCTAATGGTATTGAAACGCCTATGTCTGTTCCAGATATTAGCCAGTGTGCTGCAATCACTGACGAATACGTGAAGGCGCGTATTCAAACCATCAACGCAGTACTGAATAGCGCTCCATATGTGTTTATCTCTGGTTTATCAGGAGTGGGCAAATCCACCTTTGTTGAAACAGAATTTTGTCAAGAAAATGATACATTATATTTGACCGAAGATCGTATAGCGCTGTGGGCATCTGACCTATCAGATAAACGAAAAATCCTCTTCATTGATGAGGCCAATTTAAGCCATCGCCAATGGAGCGAATTTGAGGGATTATTCCATACCCCCCCGAGCATCTTGATTGATGGAAAACGCTACCCTTTAACCGAAAACCATAAGATCATTTTTTCAGGAAACCCTGTTCAATATGGAGATGAACGACAATTAGCCCCGCTCTTTCAGCGCCACGGCAATGCCGTCTTGTTCACGCCATTACCTCCGGCCTTCATTGTTGAAAAGATTTTAAAGCCTGTATTCACAGACAGTGCGTCTAATTTAGAACAGATCATAAATCCCATTTTAGAAATCTATCGTTTTGTGTGTGACTGCTCTTCCACAGAGGTACTCATTTCCCCTCGAGAGCTACAAATGATGGCTTTACTGACACAAAGTCGCGCCAAAGCGCATCCTGAGGAAGATATCATAGCCATTGTTGAGCAATGTAGATATCATCTTGCAAAAAATTTAGTGCCTAAAGCAAAAAAACAAGATTTTGAACAGCAATTCAAACCCAAACAAACCGAAAAAATGAAACCGGTCTTGGAGCAAAAGACTAGCCATTTTCTAGTGACCCCATCTAGACAATTATTATCTGAACAACTCAATGACCTACTAGACTTACGGCAATGGCGCCTTGAAGGTCAAAGAAGCCTCAATGCTCAGCAGAAAGCCGGGGGATTAGGAGGAATCATCATTGAAGGTGAACCGGGCATTGGAAAAAGCGAATTGGTGATTGCTGAGCTTAGGAACCGCAATTATCACGAGATGAAAGGCTGGAGCAAACCTGCAACGCATGAAAATATATTTTATATCATGCCCGTGAGCATGTCTTTATCTGAAAAAGAAGATCTCTTAATCAAGGCTTTCAAAGAAGGGGCTCTGGTCATAATTGACGAGGTGAACAGCTCCCCGATGATGGAGCGCTTGTTAAATGACTTGCTGATGGGTAAAAACCCGAAAGGCAACCCAGACGAGCTGATTAAACCAGGATTTATGGTGATTGGTACACAAAATCCCGTTACGCTGGCCGGTCGCCGCATGGCCAGTACAGCTTTACAAAGACGACTCATAATGAGCATTTTACCAGAATACACACCGAATGAAATGATAACCATTCTTCCTGCCAAAGGTGTAGACGCTATCGACGCTGAAGCCATGATCGACGCTTATGAAGAAAATCGTGCCTATGCCATTAGGCAGCAGTTATCACCCCTGCCTAATTTCCGTGATTTAATGCATCTTGCTGAATCCGATGTCAAATCAAAAGCTCACCACCAACGGCCCATTGTTGATGAAAATACCAAAGACGCACCCGCGAGCGTTAAACATGAAAACGGCCCTGAAATACGAATGTACGGAATGTTCACACCACCTAAAAAGTTCGTTGCCCGCAAACCGCATCAAACAAAATTCGTTGGCGAAATAATAGAAGAGAAAAAGATTAAAACCGTTCAACCGAGTGCTGAGCCCCTATCTAAAATAATTAATCAGTTCAAAACAACGTTAAATAATAAATATGCAGATCTTAAGAAAACACCACAATGGTATAATCACATTACGGTTGATTGGAAGAAAAATATGAGCGAAATGTTTGTTCGCCTGGACAATGGGCTGACTTCGTACAATAAAAAAAATAATCCTGAATCGCTCGAAGCGCTTAAAGAGAATATCACTAACATCGTACGTGATGCGTTTATTGCAACTCAAGATCTTCCTGACCGATCATGGACAACATGGTTTAAAGAAGCCTTCCCTAATTTCTTTGAAAACCTCAAATCAGGGTTTTCTGCAGTCCATACAACAATAGACAGCGAAAGAGAAAAGGAAGCGGTTAAAATAATAAAAGAGAGTTTTATACAAGAAATTGATAATGTGATGTCCTCGAATCAACCTAGACCTGCAGAAAAAAGCGCACCTAGGTAATGGTGTTTTTTTTACACAATATGTGTGCGCCATTTATACGCGGTTTTTTATCAATGACTCATCTTACGCACAGACTCATTAACAGAAAGAGAGGGGTTATCAAGCACCTCGCTCAGTGATGGGTTCAAACCAAATGCGTTTTTTTGCATGTGATTTGAACCCATTAACCCCCTATTCCGGCAGCGACATCAAACTAGCATTTCCACCCGCGGCGGTCGTATCCACCGTATGCGTGCGTTCATGACACAACCGGTACAAGTATTGTGGTCCACCCGCTTTAGGGCCGGTTCCTGATAAACCTTCGCCACCAAAGGGTTGCAACCCAACCACGGCACCGATCACATTGCGATTAACGTAACAGTTGCCTACATGGGTGCGTTGCAAAATATAATCAACGGTTGTGTTAATCCGGCTGTGAATACCTAATGTCAAACCATAACCGGTCTGGTTTATTTCTGAAATCACGGTATCCAAATCGTCTTGCTTAAAGGAGATGACATGCAAGACCGGCCCAAACACTTCTCGATCCAACTCGCCAATGGAGTCAATTGCAATCGCTGTGGGCGGCATGAAATGCCCTGATTTTGCGTGTGGTTTTAATTCACATTGATAAATCAGTTCGTGTTTTTTTAGCATCTGACTGACATGCGCTTTTAAAATAGACAATGCCTCTGCATCGATGACCGGCCCAATATCGGTGTCCAACCAACAGGGGTCGCCCACATTCAATTCAGCCATAGCTCCCTTCAGCAAAGCCATCATGCGTGGGTAAATATCGCTCTGTACATACAGAACACGCAATGCCGAGCAGCGCTGTCCGGCACTGCCAAAGGCAGACACAATGACATCCACCACCACTTGCTCCAGCAAGGCGGACGAATCCACAATCATTGCATTTTGACCGCCGGTTTCTGCAATGAGAGGAATGATTTCTCCGCCGCGCGTGGCCAATGTTTGATTGATCAATGCCGCGGTTTGCGTTGATCCTGTAAAAATAACCGCTTTCACCCGTTTGTCTGCCACCAAAGCGGCACCAATGGTGTGCCCGGGCCCAGGAAGAAGTTGCATTGCACCGGCCGGAATACCGGCTTTCAGCATGAGCTCGACTGCAAAGTGAGCCATCAGTGGTGTTTGCTCTGCAGGCTTTGCGATCACACAATTACCCGTCACCAAAGCCGCAACCGCTTGGCCTGTAAAAATCGCCAATGGAAAATTCCACGGACTGATGCAAAGCACCACGCCGCGCGCGTGCAAACTTAACGCATTGGTTTCACCGGTGTAGCCATGGAGTAACACAGGCTTCGCCATGATTTTTTCAGCTTGCGCGGCATAATAACGGCAAAAATCAATGGCCTCTCTCACCTCGCCAATCGCGTCGGCCCATGTTTTGCCCGCCTCCAAGCACGCCATAGTCAGCAAGGTCGTCATGTTGTCTTCTAGTAAGCATGCGAACCGCTCAATACACGCCGTACGACTATCCACAGGCAGACGACTCCACGCATCAAATGCACCGGTGGCTTGTTTTAACGCCCACTCAACATCTTCTACGGTTGAGTCCTTCACAAGGCCTATGCATTGATCCGGCCGTTGAGGGGACATTAAACGGCATGTGTTCGATGAAGTGGGTTTTTTGTTGGCCAATATGGGGGCGGATTCCCACTGGAAAGGCCCCGCTGTGAGAAGCGTGCGTTGCAAATCCGCGACACGTGCTCTATCACTCAAATCAAATCCGCGCGAGTTCTTGCGTTCAGGTAAAAATATAGACGCAGGCAGCGGAATATTTTGATTGATTTTACTTAAAACATGCGTGGCGTGAGCGACCGGATCCTCAACCAATGTGCTGATGGGCGCACTTTCGTCAACAATCCGATTCACGAACGAAGAATTCGCGCCATTTTCAAGCAATCGACGCACTAAATAAGGCAATAAATCTTCATGGGTACCCACCGGCGCGTAGATTCGACAGGGGATGCCTAATCGGTCTGCCGGGACAATTTGTTCATACAATTCATTGCCCATGCCATGTAAACACTGGAATTCGAAATCGCGATATTCCCCCACCAGATTTAAAATCATCGCAACGGAATAGGCGTTATGCGTTGCAAATTGCGGATAAATCACATCCGTCATGGTCAGTATTTTCTTTGCACAAGCCTGAAAAGAGACATCAGTAAACACTTTCCGTGTAAAGACGGGGTAATCCGAAAGGCCCTGCATTTGGGCTTTTTTAATTTCACTGTCCCAGTAAGCGCCTTTGATCAACCGCACCATGATGCGTCGACCTTGTCCCCGAGCCAATTCAGCCAAGCGATCCAACACAAATATCGCACGTTTTTGATACGATTGAACCGCCACACCAAAGCCATTCCAACCGACCAAACTGTGGTGATTAAACACAGACTCAATCACATCAAGAGACAATTCAAGGCGTTCGGATTCTTCTGCATCAATGGTTAACCCGATGTCATATTGCTTGGCCAATTGAGACAATGACAGCAAAATAGGGGTTAATTCTGCCAATACACGTTTATGCTGCCCTTCTTGATAACGCGGATGTAGGGCTGACAATTTAATAGAAATACCGGGTTTTTGATAAACATTTCCTGCCGATACGGCACTTTTTCCAATGGCTTCAATGGCCTGCATATACGATTTAAAATAGCGGTCCGCATCAGTGGCTGTGAGTGCGGCTTCTCCTAACATGTCATAAGAATACCGGTAACCTATCGCTTCTTTTTTTCGAGCACGTTCCAATGCTTCTTGTATCGTGCGGCCGGTCACAAATTGTTTGCTCATGATGCGCATGGCCTGATCCACCGACTTGCGCACAACCCCTTCACTGCTGCGATTCACCAACGTCATCAACGTACGGCTTAAGGTCGATTCTGCATTTCCAGGAGCCAGCACTTTACCCGTTAACATGAGCGCCCAAGTGGTCGCGTTTACGAAAAAAGAATCACTTTGACCGGTATGTGAAGCCCAATCCGCATCGAGAAGTTTGTCTTTAATCAAGGAATCAATGGTGGCATTGTCAGGCACGCGCAAGAGGGCTTCGGCCAAACACATCAATGCGATTCCTTCTTGGCTGGTTAAAGAGTACTCTGTTAAAAAGGAATCGATACCGGTGGTTTTTTTACGTGCGAGCCGCACCTGTTCAACCAGGCGCGTTGCCAACAAGCGCACGGCATCCACTTGAGCCGGCGTGAGCGTGGCCTGTTCTATCAGTGCCGTTACACAACGCAACTCCTGCATCCGGTATGCGTCATTCATCATGGCACGCAATCCACTTGGGGCCTCTAGAGAGCACGGGTCAAGCATGTTTATCCCCTTTTTTATTCATTATCGATTAATTTGGAGTTTGGACAAAACGACATGCAAAAACACGCATGTCATTTCGTCCAAATATAATCAGCGCCTGAATCTTCAGAGCGCTCCGTGTATTTAATCGAGGGTTTGCGTCATTCTGCTTTCTATCGCAAACCCTCGATTAAATACGTCAAGCGTTCTCTATGCCCATGAACCCATGATCATGGACAGAAGGACATGCGTCTTTTTGCATGTTCTTTTGTCCAATGTCCAAGATTAATGGGCGTGATGCCATCAACGCTTAGAGCGGTCATCGTATTTAGTCGGAGTTTTCGATCCTTAGTAGACAAAATCAAACCCTCAATAGACTCGAGATCTCAATGCGTTGAACAAGAATAGTCTAATTCTTAGAGGAATTCCATACATGACACGACCAAAAATGAATTCATTTCATAAATTTTGTATGTATTTAAACCAATTAAGGTGGTATAATCCGTGGCTTATTGTTGCAAATGTTATTTATTTGTATTGTAGTCGACCTGAAATTGGAGCGTGAACAATGGATAACCTGATGAATCATTTGAAATTTTTTATATGGCCGGACAATAGGATCCCATTATTTTACATTTGTGCTGTTTATTAATACAATGCCCTCTGTTGCGCGTGAACACGCATATCATATCCTAAACAAATGGAGCATTATGAATACTATTGTCTCGTTAATTTCCTTCACTCTTTTAGCCAGTAGCATGACATCCAGCGCCACCCATGCAACCCGATCATCATTTGATGTAGCGGCTGAAACCCAGCACTTAGGGCAGAAAGCACCTCAACTCAACCGACACGTACTTCAATTGGCATTATCCGCTTATAAAAAAGCATCCATCCGCGGGTCTGTTAAAAAACAAGTATTGACGGTTATTGATTATTCGTTGCCTTCCTCTAAACAACGCATGTGGATTTTTGATGTAAATCACGACAAACTGTTATACAACACGTATGTTGCGCACGGACAAAATTCAGGTATGAATACGCCCAGCCATTTTTCAAATAAAGTATCCAGTAAACAAACCAGCCTAGGCACATATGTCACACGAGACACATATATGGGCTCGAAAGGCTACTCGTTGAATTTACAAGGATTGGAAAAAGGCTTCAATGATAACGCCTATAACCGACGCGTGGTCATCCATGGCGCATGGTATGTAGAGCCCACCTTCATCAAGCAAACAGGGCGTGCGGGACGAAGCTGGGGTTGTCCATCCATTGCTCAAACACTGGCAAAACCTGTGATCAATACCATTAAAGGTGGCTCCGTTGTTTTTGCTTATTACCCAGACCGTGACTATTTAAGGCATTCTAATTATATTGCGTAAGGATTTTATCCCATGCCATTCGCCCTTTAGGCGAACGGCATGGGTGTTTTTTTTGACATGGCTCATCAAGCTCAAATAAAGCCTTGTTTCATACACCTTATCTTTAGTACCATCTGTACATTACTTTCAGCATTGGATCCCCATGAAACAACCTTGGTTAAGCCGTGTTTTTCCCATTGCAGCCATTTATTCTTTTCGCATGTTGGGCTTGTTCATGCTGATTCCGGTTTTTTCAGTGAGTGCGACAGCGCTCAATCATTCAACACCCGCGCTCATTGGAATCGCTTTAGGCAGTTACGGGCTCAGCCAAGGGTTATTGCAAATCCCTTTTGGAATGTTGTCTGACCGTTGGGGGCGAAAACCCATCATTACCTTAGGATTGATTTTATTTGCCTGCGGCAGCCTGCTCGGCGCTTATACCGACTCCATCTACGGCATGATACTGGCCAGAATTTTACAAGGCATGGGGGCTATTGGCAGTGTATTGATGGCATTACTGACCGATTTAACCCCGGATGAGGCACGCACCAAAGCGATGGCCATCATTGGTATCACGATTGGAGTCTCTTTCAGTCTGGCCATGATCATCAGTCCTGCTATAACCCATCGTGCTGGATTACCAGGCATTTTCTATTTAACAGCCCTGCTCGCTGTGTTCGGGCTGATCTTGTTGCATGTGGCCATTCCAACCCCCATCAAAGAACCCTTCCCGCTCTCAACGAGCCTGCTGCGAACACAATTGAGCGCATCGTTTCAAAACCGCCATTTACAACGCCTCAATGCTGGTATTTTTTTCCAACACATGATTTTAACCTCAACCTTTTTTGCCATTCCCATGATTCTGCAACAACATGCCCAACAAGGCGACTTAACGGTTCAGTGGCATTTTTATCTACCACTGATGATCGGTTCATTTTTAGCGATGTTGCCTTTCATCGTTCTTGCTGAACGAAAAAATCACGTTAAATCGGTATTTATCGGAGCCGTCATCATGACGGGGCTCTCTCAATTGATATTGGCCTACACGTACACACATTGGCTCTTTATCACAACCCTGATGTTCGTCTATTTTGTGGCATTTAATATCTTGGAGGCCAACTTGCCTTCATTGGTTTCTCGCCAAGCACCCTCTAGTAGCAAAGGCACGGCCATGGGTATTTATTCCAGCAGCCAGTTTTTAGGCATTTTTGCAGGCGGCGCACTGTCTGGGCTCATTTACCAATGGACCGGCTTTCAGGGTATTTTTATCATCAATGGCTGTATTTCCTTGATTTGGCTCAGCATGGCGCTGTATATGAAGCCGGATCAATATCAATTGACGCTGATTATTCCATCGAATCATCACTCCTCTAACGACATACAAACGTTGCGTACCTTACCGGGTGTGATTGACGCGGTGTATTCGTCGTCTGAACACTGTATCTATTTACGTGTAGACAAAGCGACTTATCAAAAAGGCTCTGCGGAAAAAATATTGTAACCTTTCGCATCAATCTTAAAGAACGGGCCATGCAAACGCATCAATGTACTGATTTCAGATCGCCCCATACCCGAACGCGCTCTCCATTCGTGATTGCGTCAGATGGATTCAGAATAATACGTTCGCCCGCATGGACCCCACTGCTTATTTCCACATCCGTTCCAAAATCTCGATCAACAGAAACCGATTTCAGTACCACCCGATTGGTATCATCCAACGTGGCGACTTGTAACCCTTGGGCACGGAACAACAATGCATTGATGGGTAATCGAATGGCTTGTTTAGATGTGAGAAATTTAAAATGGACCTCCGTATAACTACCCGGCAATAATTCACCTTTTTTATTATCCACGACAAATTGCGCCAGCAAGGTGCGTGTTGTTGGATCGATTGCTTTGGCTGTTTGCACGAATCTGGCTTTATAAATGCGGCCAGGGCGCTCTGGAACGTGTAAATCAACATGCATATTGGGCATCACACGCGTGGCATAATTTTGAGGAATTTGGACATAAACACGCAGCGGATCCGTTTGCACAAGACGAAATAACGGCTTTTTTTCGGCATTGCTACCTGCATTGGTCAAATCACCCCTATCGATAGCCCGCGCGCTAATGATTCCTGAAAATGGCGCGACAACCCGTTCAAAACCCACTTGCTCCCGCAACGTATCAACATGAGCTCGCGCCGCAATGACTCCGGCTGCCTGTGCCCGCGCTGCATCGACTTTTTCATCGGTTTCTTGCTTAGAAACAAAATCTGATTTTAATAAACCAACCCACCGAACAGCAGTTGATTGGGCAAGCTTGTTTTTCTCAATGGAGACATTCAAATCCGCTTCGGCTTGCCGCAATTGTGCATCCAACTCAGGCGCGTCAATATCTGCCAAGAGCGTGCCCACCTCTACTTCATCTCCAATGTCAGCATACCATTGTTTAATGTATCCATTGATGCGTGCATAAATAAGGGCTTCATGCCAAGCACGCAGATTGCCTGGCAAAACAATGGATTTTTCCAGGGGTCCTTGCGCGGCAATCACCGTTTTGACAATGGGAATGGCTTGTTGATTCGTATTGCGGTGCAATAAAATTGCCGCCCAGACTCGCATACTGACCAGGATCAAAATGCTCACAATCACCAGCGCTAAAGAATAGATAACGCGTTTTTGTAAAGGGTTCATTCGCTGGACGTTGGGCCGTTTAAACATGTTTTTTTCCTTCAACAAGGCGATGTCTACGTGAGTGAATCACACTAAAAACAGCAGGTACAAAAAACAAAGTCGCCACGGTCGCAAATAACAAGCCACCCATCACAGCGCGCCCCAACGGTGCATTTTGCTCCCCTCCCTCACCGAAGCCCAAAGCCATAGGCAACATTCCAATGACCATGGCCAATGCCGTCATCAAGACGGGCCTCAAGCGAGTCACGCCTGCTGCAAGGGCTGAGGCCCGGGGATCATGGCCTTCTTTCATATGTGAACGCGCGAAGCTGATGACTAAAATACTATTCGCAGTGGCCACGCCCATGCACATGATCGCTCCCGTTAACGCAGGCACGCTTAATGTAGTGTGAGTCAGAAACAACGCCCAGGCAATACCCGCCAGCGCCGCTGGCAAGGCTGTAATAATAATAAATGGATCAGTCCATGATTGAAAATTAATCACAATCAGCAAATATATGAGTAAAATAGAAAAGAAAAAACCCAAGTAGAGACCGACGAATGCCGTGTGTTGGGTCTCCATTTGACCGTGCACAAGGATCTGTGATCCTGCGGGAAGACTTTGATGCATATCTTGTATGATGGCATTGATATCATCAGCCACAGCGCCTAAATCACGGTCTTGTACAGCAGCAAACACATCCATAACGGGCTGCACATTGTAATGCGAGACCACCACGGGTGCCCACACAGGCTTGATATCGGCCAACGCACCCAAAATTTGAGACGAACCATTGGCATGATGGATAGGAATGTTACGCAACGTTTGAAGTGAATTCATCGCGTATTGTGGGACTTGTGTCACAATCGGATAAGACACGCCGTTTTTAGGATCAAGCCAGAAATTAGGTGTGGTCTGAAAGCTACCCGAAAGCGATATGAGCAAATTGCTGGCGATGTCATATTGAGTCAAGTCCTGTTCACGGGCACGAGAGCGATCGGCGTTCACCATCAATTCAGGATAATTATAAGCCTGACGTGTGCGTGTATCGACAACACCCGGCACACGTTTTAATCTTGCCATCAGGCGATAAGCATAGCGCCGATTCTCCTCCAGTTTAGGGCCCATGATTTGTATATTAATAGGCGATGGCAGACCAAAATTGAGAATTTGATTCACAATATCAGCCGGTAAAAAGGCAACCGTCACGCCCGGAAAAGCATGCGCCAGCTGTATTCTTAATTCACGAACATAATCTGCCGATGGTTTATGTCCTTTTTTTAGTGAAATAAGCATATCCGAGTCTTCTGGACCGACGGTGGCTGAATTGCTATACGATAGATTAATCCCACTGACCGGCAAGCCGATATTATCCACGATACGATCCAAATCTTGAACGGGAATAATGGTTCGAATCATCGCATCTATCTGATCGGCAAGATGTGCGGTTTCTTCAACCCGAGTACCCGCCGGTGCGCGGATATGCAGCTTGATTTGACCCGCATCCACTGCTGGAAAAAAATCAGATCCCAACCAAGGCGACACGAACACGAGTGATCCGACCACAAAGGCCATGAAACAAAGCATAAACTGCGTGGTATTTTTTAATACCCAGGTCAATACAGCATGATAACGTTGACGAAACGCATCAAAATGATATTCAAATCGATGATGGAATCGCTCTAAAAGAGAATGAGGATTTGGATTGTTTGTGTGAGGATGCAATAAATAATGCGCCAAGGTAGGCACTAATGTTCGTGATAACAGATAGGAGGCCATCATTGCAAACATAACGGCTTCGGCGAAGGGCACAAATAGATATTGCGCCACGCCGCTTAAAAAAAACATGGGCACAAAAACAATGCAGATGCATAACGTGGACACCAGCGCTGGAATGGAAATTTGGGCCGCTCCATCTAAAATGGCCTGCTTCACCGGCAATCCTTTTTCTAAATTCCAATTGATATTTTCAATGGCCACCGTTGCATCATCCACCAAGATACCCACAGCCAGTGCCAATCCACCCAAGGTCATGATATTAATGGTTTGACCCAATGCAGCCAACACACTGAGGGATGCCAATATAGACAACGGGATTGAAATCGTAATAATAAACGTGCTTCGCAAACTGCCTAAAAAAAGAAAGATCATGAACCCGGTTAAGATGGCCGCGATAACGGCTTCGGTGATGACCCCTTTAATGGCCGCTAACACAAAGATGGATTGATCACCGAAATAAGTAACATCCAAGCCTTTGGGCAAATTGTTTCTAATCATGGGCAATAAGGCTTTCACTCGACTGACAATATCCAAGGTGGATGCTCCACCCGTTTTTTGCACAGACATCATGACGGCGCGTGTGCCATTGACTCGCACGATATTGGTTTGCGGAGCGAATCCATCCCGTACGTGTGCCACATCGCGCACATAAAGCAGGCGGTTATTCGAATATTTAACAGGCAAGGCATTGAATTCGTCGACCACCAGCGGGCTGCTATTTAATTTAACAAAATACTCGTAAGGGCCTATTTTTTGTGTGCCTGCGGGAATAATTAAACTCTGCGCATGGATAGCGGCATTGACCTCTTGGGCTGACACGCCATAGGTTTGCATGGCGTTTACATTCAAATCAACAGAAATCTGTCGTACTTTCCCGCCATAAGGCGAAGGCAAAGCGGCCCCCTGAACCGTTGCAAGCTGGGTGCGAATGTAATTGTTGCCCACGTCATTGAGTGTCTGTTCTGGGAGCGTTGAACTGGATAGAACCAACTGCAAAACAGGAACGGTTGACGCGTTATAACTTAAAATCAATGGTGGGGTCACCCCGGGCGGCAATATTTTGAGCAACGTTTGCGAAATAGCCGTCACTTCACTGATGGCAACCGCAATGTTAACATCCGGCTGAAAAAACAATTTAACAATGCTCACGCCCATCAATGATTCAGATTCAATGTGTTCAATGTCACTGACGGTGGTGGTGACTGCTCGTTCAAAAACACTGGTGATGCGATGGGCCATTTCATCCGGTGTCAGTCCATTATAATTCCAAATCACGCTGACCACGGGGATATCAATGTTGGGAAAAATATCGGTGGGCGTACGTAAAATAGATAACGCACCCGTAATCAGCAGCATGAGCGAAAGTACAATAAACGTGTACGGGTGCGACAATGCAATTCGAACAAACCACATAGCAATCCGTGCCTGTCATCAATAGTTGTCCTCATGATAAAGGACTCCGCATGAAAGAGATAGATGGATTTGTAATTCGCAAGGCTTAATACAAATGTCATTGATTTCGGCTGACCGATTCTGGGACGATGCCCCGTTGTATCGGCCTCTTTTATTTCCCCTAATTTGCGTTTGATTGTGCTTTCTTAGGACCCTTGAATCCGTTATCATGGACAAAAGGACAGGCGTGTTGACAATTCATCTTCCGAAGGCCTACGTCCCGCGAACAAGTCGCGGAACATCGAGATCTGAATGTCAACAGCCTCTAATAATTACAAAAAATAATGGAGTAGTAACGCATGTTTCAGCCCTCTTTTTTTTCATCAAAACCATCACCTTCTGCTGAGAAAATCCTCACTGCAGACATGCACAATCATATGGAATCTTTACCCGTTGATCTCGTAAAAAAACTTGCAATAAAACATAATATTGAACTACCACCTGATATTTTTACATCGGATGGAAAATACTATAATTGGTCTGATTTTAATCAATTTTTAACACGGTACGATCAAGGCGCGTCTTTCATTAAAGATCTTGACGACGTGACCAACATTGCTTATGAATTTTTGAAGAGAGGACATATAGAGTCCAATTGTATTTATACCGAGTTGACCGTTTCTACCATTCACTTATGCAAAGCGACTGGAAAATCTTATTCCGAAGTGATTAGATCGGTTGTTGCCGGAATTAAACAGGCTGAAGCGGAATTTGATGTCCATGCTCGAATCAATGTCGTCTTGGTTAGACACGAGAATGGCTTTACTAAAAACGGCATTGATACTGAAATCCCCGTAGCAATATGTAATACCGTTGTTGAAGAAATCATTCGGAACAAGCACCATTATGTTACAGGCATTGTGCTGGCTGGGGCCGAAACAGAATTCCCACCGAAATTATTTGGAGAAATATTTGCTAAAGCCAAGACAGCAGGATTAAAACTAAGTGTTCATGCGGGGGAAATGACCGATGATGTGCTTGATGCGATTGACCTCTTGTCACCTGACAGAATTGGTCACGGGATTCGAGCCGCAAACAGTATGGAGGCCATTCAAACGCTTATAAATCAGGGCATTACACTAGAAATTTGTCCGACCAGTAATATAATGTTAAACAATACAACTCAAGGTCTCCCTGAGCTTCAAACATTACATGGGCATGGAGTAAGATTTGTACTCGGGACAGATGATGCCCCTCATTTTGAAGATACGACGATAAGCAGAGAATATCAAAAAGCAGCCAACGCACTTCAATTAACACAAAAACAACAATTAAATATAACGCGACATGCGATTACTGTTAGTTTTGCTGAAGAAGCGCTGAAAACACACTTACTCCAAAGACTAAACGATCATGAGGTTAATATGAAGGCTATTGTGGATTCGAAAAAAGAACTTGAAAACAAACGCACGTCCTTCTGTCCATGTTAATGGGCGTTGAATGCCCCCCACCGTTGGTTCTAGGTTCCGATCCATGTATAATAGACGCTCTAACGATCGCTTAAAGGAGAGTACAACATGGCACGTGGCATTAATAAAGTCATACTCATTGGCAACATTGGCGGGGATCCAGAGGTCCGATACATGCCGAATGGCAACGCAGTCACAACGCTCTCGGTGGCGAATCATGGAAAGACAAAGAAACCGGCAATAAACAAGAACGCACGGAATGGCATCGCGTGGTCTGTTTCAACCGATTGGGCGAGATTGCGGGTGAATATGTTCGCAAAGGCTCAAAACTGTATATTGAAGGCAGCCTGCGCACTCGAAAGTGGCAAGACCCTCAAGGGCAAGATCGCTACACCACGGAAATCGTCGCATCAGACATTCAAATGTTAGATGGCAAAGGCCAGTCCTCTTCATACAATGAAGGGCAATCCATGCCTCAACAAGAATCGCCTCGTCCCGCACGAAAAACCACACAATCCGCTCCTGAATCGGCTGGACAAGCAGCGTTTGAAGAACTGGATGATGACATTCCTTTTTAGGAGTTACCTGAGACTGTTTTGTAAATAATTTACATTAAACCCCTTAAAACAAAGGGGTTTTTGTTATGTATGCGAGTAAGTTATGTAAATTTATTTATTGCATAACTTTTATTATGTGATACCATGTCTTTATGTAAATAAGTTATGTATTGCTCATGGAATGTAAACTAAAAACATTTGTCTTAACTTCAGGAGAGCGGTACTGTATTCTCGTTGATAGTGAATCGGATTTACCTCTATTTTATCCTAATCTTTATATTACCACTCAGATTAGAAATAGATCTTTGTCCTATTCCACTATGGAGGCAACTTTAAACGGTATTTCTGTTTTAATTAAATTTTTAGACAAAAGAAATGACAATATTGAGAAGAGAATTCAAGAAAATCGCTTTTTTCAAGAGAATGAATTAGATGCTGTAAAGGATTTCTGCCAGCTTAATTTCCGCTCCATAAATGATTTGAAAAATAGGAGTAACTTACTTCCTTTTTCAAAGAAAAAGAAATCTGATAAAAAGGTAAGTCGTTCAACTGAATATGTCAGAATAACAGTTATTGCTGAATATATTATCTGGTTATCGCAAATCTTAGAACAAAAGCAAATAAGTGCTCTGCAAATTAATAAACTAGAAAAATCATTAAAAGCTAGGCGGCCTGAAAGAACTAGTCGCAATAGCGAATTGGATAATAAAGGTTTGAATGAAGAACAGATAGAACTTCTTTTTGAAATATTTAGACCAGACTCCGAATTAAATCCATTCAAAGAAAGATCAGTTCGAACAAGAAATCGCCTGATATTTCTTATGCTCTATCATCTTGGGTTACGTGGTGGTGAATTACTCAATATTCGAATACGCGATATAGATTTTACAAAGAATCAGTTAGTAATAGCGCGAAGAGCGGATGAAAAAGACGATCCGCGGACATTTCAACCCTTAGTAAAAACGCTCGATCGTAGACTACCCATAAAAGACACTCTAGCTAAAGAAATTCATTACTATATTTTAAAAGAAAGAAGAAAAATATCTCACTCTATAAAGAACGATTTTTTATTTATTACACACAAGGCAGGACCGTCACAAGGACAACCACTTTCTAAATCAGGTTATAAAAAAGTAGTAGCGGTAGTTCGTAATGCATCCCCTACTCTATATAGTCTAACGGGACATCAGTTAAGACATACATGGAATGAAATATTTTCAAATCACATGGATTTAATGGATCAACCACCAAGTGAAGAGCAGCAAGAAAAAATGAGATCGTATTTAATGGGATGGAAAGAAAACTCAGGATCTGCTGCTCATTACAACAAACGATTTGTCAAAAGAAAAGCTAATGAAGCAGCTCTACAATTGCAAGATGGTATGATTAGATTACCAAAGGAGCAAAATGATTAACGTCAATATTGAAGATATTTCAAAAAATAATACAGTTATATTATCTAAAGCTGGCTATGAATTTCAATTAAGTGACGGATATTGGGTATTAGATAAAAATATTACACTACCCATTGAATCTTTAAATGGGTATTTAGATAAAAAAACTGAAAGCAGTTGTATTAAAGTTTTAGTTCTATACGCCAAAACATATTCTTCATCTCATACTCAAAACGTTTTTTTTCGATTCTTACATTACCTCAGAACTAGCAATACAAAAGAAATAACAACTACCAGTTTAATTAATTATCGAGCAAATCTTAAAAATGATACGGAATGGTATCTAGGCACAATAAGGGGATTTTTAAGGAAATGGTACGATCTTGGGTATTCAGGAATTTGTGATGAAGTTATTGAGTTACTCGATAGTTGGACCATTAAAGGAAATATTAAAGGAGACGTAATAAAAAGACTTGATCCACTTAAAGGCCCCTTAAGTGATATCGAATTACAAGCCTTTAATGAAGGAGCGGTTCTAGCCTTTGAAAAAGGTTCTATTTCCTTAACAGAAATGGCTTTAGGCTTGCTCATCAGTAATACTGGTCGCAGGCCCATCCAAATATCCCATCTCCGAATTAAAGATGTTCTTCAAGGAGAAAATAAAAAAGGAGAGGCGATATATTTACTCAATGTGCCACGAGCCAAACAAAGAGCAACAGAATTTAGAAAACAATTTAAGCAGTTTGCTATAACCCATCAGCTATGGGTTATTTTAATTGCTCAAGCAAAATATGTCATTGATTCGATAGAGAGCCTCCTTAACTTTCAACTGCAAGATTCTGACAAAGCCGAATTACCGCTATTTCCAGATATGACGGTAATGCCAGTGATAACCACACCTCAAGCACTTAAAAAAGCTCTAAATACAGAGCAATTGCATATTAAAGCAGTCATAGGCACTGATACTTGCAAACTTATTGTAGATGCTGCTCAAGTGTATTCCGAACGCACTGGCGAGCTTCTCAATATTTCATCAAATAGATTTAGATACACGACAGGAACAAGAGCAGCACGTGAAGGATTCGGCGAAATGGTCATTGCTGAATTACTTGATCATTCTGATACCCAAAATGCTGGTGTTTATATTGAAAATATTCCTGAGCATGTGGAAAGCCTAGACAAAGCTGTTGGCCATCAACTGGCTCGTTACGCTCAGGCTTTTTCAGGCGTATTGGTAGATGCAGAAGCCAATGCAAAAAGAGGTAATGATTTATCCAGTCGTATCAAAATTGATGGCGAAAACATTGGTACCTGCGGTAGCTATGGCTTCTGTGGAGCAAATGTTCCCATTCCTTGCTATACCTGCATGCATTTTCAACCGTGGCTAGATGGGCCTCATGAAATTGTTTATGAAGAGCTTTTAAATGAGCGTCAAAGACTATTTGATGTCACTGGTGATAAACAAATTGCAGCGATAAATGATCGCAGTATTATCGCCGTGGCTGATGTCATTAAACACTGCCAAGTACGCCGGGAAGAGTTAGCTCATGGTTAAAATATTTAACTTTACGCCGAAAGCCCAACTAGATGCTGAAACCAATCTGAAAAATTTCATTGAAATGTGCAAAACTGAACTTACAGTATTTGGCTCTGATCTAGACTGGGATAACTGGCGGTGGACAAAAGCCGGTAACTTTACAAAACTTGGAGCTAACTCACGCACAACCAATATTGCTGATGCATTTGATGATAATTTTATCGATTTTGCAAAATCTTATTTTCGCTATCAGCAAGGGCATCGACCTACAGGAGCAAGAAACGAGCTAAAAGCACTTCGAGCAATTGAAGCGGCTTTACTACGCAACAGCCTCATCGCTTCTATACAGAACCTTTCTATTTCAATACTGGATCAAGCTGCTCAATTAATAAGAGAATATTATGCTAGAGGCTCCGATTATCATGGAGGAAGAGAATTAGAGCGACTGGCAAAATTTATTACTTCAAAGAAATTAATTGCTAACGATTTGAGCAATTGGTGCAATCCCATTTTACGTAAGCAAGATGAAATTCAAACCGGTGGGAAAGCCAAAGCAAGGCGTGACAAAAAACTACCATCCGATGAGGCACTGCTAGCTCTTGCAGAAATTTTTTCCAATAATCCATCTGAACCCAAAGATATTTTTACATCATCAACTTTTGCCATGTCGATGTGCGCACCTTCTCGCATTACTGAAATTCTCGAATTACCAGTAGATTGCGAAATTCAAGAAAAAGATTCTAAAGGAGTTTTGCGTTATGGTTGGCGCTTTTATTCTGGAAAAGGCTATGGAGCTGACATAAAGTGGATTCCATCGGAAATGGTTAATATTGCAAAAGAAGGCATTCGTCGGATAACTGCATTAACTGAAGACGCTAGAAAAATAGCCGCGTGGATTGAAACAGGATCAACAAAATTTTATCGACATGAACAATGTCCTAACGTACTTGATAATGAACCTTTAAATGTTATTCAAGCTTGCAAGGCTCTTGGTTTAAGCTGCAAAACAAAAACAGCAGCTCACTCTTCATTACATAATATGAATCTGCCATCTCAAGATGGAAAAAACACACTTGATAGCCTTTGGAAGTATGTTCTATCAAGACAACCTAAGAATTTTCCTTGGCTGAGTCAAGAAAAAGGCATTAAGTACAGTAACGCATTATTTTGTATGCAAAAAAATTTAATTGGTACGCAACGTGGAACAAGCCCGGTCATACTATGGAAACCAACTATTGTCGTTTTCAATAGTGATTTATCTCCAAGATATAGTCTTCAAAGTGATCATAAGAATATTTTTGATAGATACGGATATAAAAATACTGATGGAAGTCGATTAAAAGTAACCTCTCATCAAGCACGTCATTTACTTAATACGATTGCTCAACGGGGAGGCCTGTCTCAGCTACAAATAGCTAAATGGTCAGGCCGTGCAGAAGTGAAACAAAATCGAAGCTATAATCATATGAGCGAATATGAGATGGTTGCAAAGGCTGAGGAGCTAGATACATCACTTACTCTATTTGGCCCTTCTGGTGAGATAGAAAAACAAATTCCAATTACGATTCAAGAATTTAATCTGATGGAAAAAGGAGCAGTACATATTACTGAATTTGGTGTTTGTGTTCATGATTTTACAATGACTCCCTGCGAAAAATATAGAGACTGTTTGAATTGCGCAGAGCAGGTTTGTATCAAGGGAGATCAAGATAAATTAATACGCATCAAGCTTCGTCTTGAAGAAGTAACAAAACAATATAATGAGGCTCAAAACGCCATGAATAGCGGACATGCAGGCGCTGATCGTTGGTACGAGTACCATAAAAACACAATGCACCGTTTGCAAGAGCTTATTTCAATTCTAGAAAATCCTCAGGTACAAGAAGGCGCTCAAATAAAATTACGTAATGACAAAGCATTCAGCCCTTTACGCCGAGCAATCGAATCTAAAATAACTTCACCAAAATTAAATAATCATCGTGAATTAACTATGCTGGAAGACATGACAAAGCTATTAGGAGGCGGTCTTGGCTAAACACTTAACCAAAACAGATATCGAAGCAATTCTAAACATCATTGCTGCTCATGAAGGTGATACTAAACTAACATGGGAAAGCATTTGCGACGAATGTGCATCAGTTGTAGGAAAAAAACCTACCCGACAATCCTTATTTGCCAATCAAACCATTAGAGACGCTTATATTGCAAAAAAATCCATATTAAAAACGCGCGGAGCTCTTAATCCTAAACCAAGTAGTCTGGGTATTGCTGCTGAACGGATTGCTAAATTACAAATAGAAGTTGAATTACTTAAGAAAAAAAATGACTCTCTTTTACAACAATTTGTTGTTTGGCAGTACAACGCATATAAATACGGACTCAAAGAACATCAATTAAATGAGCCGTTACCACGAATTGATAGAGAAAGATCAGATTTATAGTAATGGTGATAACTAGTATTAGATTGGGAGCCGCGGATTTTGAGCCTTAGAAATAATTATCACATTTGTCACCAATCTACTAATGGATTAAACTGCATTAAAATTTTAACTAAGCAGTGACATAAATGAAACCTGATACGCATCGCGATGATATACACAGCTCCCATAAAAAAATAGCATCTTATCTGTCAGCAGCATCTACTACAATGATCCAGACCACTGGAACTCATGTACTGGATACTATTTCCAAAAGACTACAAAACAATAAAAATGTACATTTGTCTCTGACGAATCCCAAAGCATTCTTTAATAACGTCTATCCAATTATCTATCCGACAAAAACAAGTTCACTGTGGGATGGATACAAAGCGGCATTAACTTATCGGGTCATTGCTTGTACCTTGACCTTAGGCTCACAGCCCTTAGCCCAGGAATTTTTGACAAAAAAATATGGCAATGAAATTAGTCAATGGACTGGGAATACATATAAGTCCACGGCAACTCACATGATGTCCGGTGCAATTTTTGGGATTATGGAAGTTGCTTTTCTTCCGCTGGATAGATGGAAATTATTACGTCAGATAAATAATACAACGCCATTCTTTGATCTAGGACAACAACAAAGAAAGAAACTATATGTAGGCTCGTCTATAACGTGTGTACGTAATATTAAGGCATTTTCCGCATGGTTTGGTGTCTCTGATGTAATGAATCAATATTTTTCTCATAATGGACAACCTGGTCCGACTCCATTTTATCAACGAGTTATTACTTCCTCTGCTGGTGCCATAGTAGCTACGATCATATCAAATCCTGCGGATGTGATTAAAACCATTAAGCAAACACAATCTGATCAATCACCTAATCAGAAACCAGACTCATCCATGAAGATATTCTCTCAAGTTTGGAAAGAAAATGGAGCAAAAGGCTTGGGCCGTGGATTGTGGCCTCGCTTAGGGTCTATTGTTCCTCGATTAACGTTTCTTAAAGCATTGAGTGAGGAATTATCCCCCATAATTAATCAAGCACTAGACGAAAGTATAAACTACTCACCAAAATAACATCGCCTTAGAAGCTATAAATTTCGCGGAGAATCAATTATGTATCGACTCTTTAGACCTTTAATACAGAGCAATCTCAAGTTTAGACAAGTTTCTATCGCCACTAACACGTCAACTTTTCATACCGATAGAGAGTGGCTCGCATTGAAGCAAAACATGAAGGATAAAGTCGCGTTTGATAAATCGCAAAACGAATACGAAAAAACTGGTTCATTACACTATAAATTAGCATTGGAAAAAGCACGTCAAAAATATCAAAATAGCCTTGATACTGTAATAGCCATCTGTAAGCTTGAGGAAAAAACACCGAGACCAAAATAAAATTAGTTTATGCTGTCATTTTGTCCATAGATTCAACATGTCAGATACGGATTACAGAGCAATATCAACAAGCTCTAACAATAAAGTGTAAAGAATTACTTTAATTTCTTGCGATTACTTTACATTTTTATGATTAAAATATATTTATAATTATATAATGCCTTAATTAACAATTTGTTATAATAAAATTAAATTAACATTTTTTATATCAGGTGCACTTACCCTTTTTAATTTTAAGATCCCCATTATTTGGACAAGCGACATGCGTTTTTTTTTGCATGTCGTTTTGTCTAAACTCCAATGAAGGCATTCCATTGTGACTATTTTTATACTATTAATGATTGGTCTGTCTGCAGGATTGCTGTCTGGTCTGTTTGGTGTAGGGGGAGGGGTTTTCATCGTCCCGTCATTGGTCTATGGGCTTGGTTTCTCTCAAAAAATGGCCGTGGGTACCAGTTTGGCTATTCTTCTACCGCCTGTTGGGATTGCCGCCGTGTTGGAGTATCACCGTCATGGCCATGTTGATATCAAAGCGGCGCTTATCATTGCCCTGATGGTATTGATTGGCAGCTGGCTGGGCGCGCAGTTTGCACAGCACATTGATGACAGACAAATGAAACTCATGTTTGGTGTTTTTTTGGTTATATTGGGCGGGTGTATCATTTTGAATGCCCTCAAAAGGATATAGGACGGAAGTCTTTTTGATGAATATCCATCAAGAAAGTCTCAATTATGGTACCATCTAATTCACGTAACTCACTTCAATAGACCCATGTTACAACAAACATTACGCATTGCCACACGCAACAGTCCATTGGCACTCTGGCAGGCCGAACACGTTCGCTCAGCCCTTTTGCAACACTGGCCTACGCTTCATATTGAACTCTTGCCGATGATGACGTCGGGAGATGCCTTTCTTAAAGATGCCTTATTGACCGTGGGTGGAAAAGGACTGTTTGTCAAAGAATTGGAAACCGCTCTACTCAACAACCAAGCCGATTTAGCCGTGCATTCCATGAAAGACGTGCCGGCTTTCTTTCCCGATGGACTGTCTTTGGCCGCCATTTGCCAACGCGACAATCCATTTGATGCCTTGGTTAGCCATGCTTACCCCTGTTTAAATGCCTTGCCCATGGGCGCACGAATTGGCACGACCAGTTTGCGTCGTCAATCCCAGCTATTGGCGATACGGCCTGATTTAGAGATTTTACCGCTAAGAGGCAACATCCACACACGCCTGGCCAAACTAGATGCTCAACATTTTGATGGCATTATCTTGGCCGTGGCCGGTCTTGAACGCATGGGCATGTGCGATCGAATAGCACAGATATTGCCGGATGACATCATGCTTCCGGCGTGTGGACAAGGTGCTTTAGGGATTGAGTGCCGAACCGATGACGCGGTCGTTCAGCGATTGATAGCCCCTCTAAACGACCCTGCATCCGCCCGATATGTAGACAGCGAGCGCCATGTCAATGCCTTGTTGGGCGGCAACTGCCATGTGCCCCTTGCGGTCTATTGTACGTTGGATGATGATTCCAAATTATGGTTGCGTGCAAAAGTCGCCACGCCTGATGGCCAAACCATCCTTTGCAATACGCAACGCGGCTATCCAGAAGAATCCAACGGATTAGCCGAACAATGTGCGCGTGAATTACTCGAAGGTGGCGCAGCTGAACTACTGGCTCATGCATGACGACGCTCAAGGGTCTCCGGGTGCTCAACACGCGCCCATCCAAGCAAGGGACAGCACTGAGTCAATCGATTCGGGCAGCAGGCGGCCTAGCGATTGACTTGCCGGCCTTGCTCATTGAACCGACGCCCAATGAATGGTTGACTCACCTGCCCCCATTGGCCTCCATTAAACACGCTCTGTTTATCAGTGCAAATGCAGTGGACTATTTTTTTTTCCATTTAAAGCGTTCAGTCAACGCGCCTTGGCCTAACAGCATTGAAGTCATCGCCATGGGAGAGGCCACTGCCGCCGCTTTAGACAAACACGGCATTCCAGTGCATCAAGTCCCCACGATATCCGATAGCGAGCACTTACTAGCCCTGGATGCATTGCAACAAATACGCGATAAAACCGTCTTATTGGTCAAAGGTATCGGCGGCAGAACGTTGATTACGGAGACATTGCGGGCTCGAGGCGCTCATTTAATCTCACTGGATGTCTATCAGAGCAGGCCTCCTCAGTTTAATCGTGCAGAAATCAATTCTCTGTGGCAGGATGATGCGGTTGACATTATACTATTCACGAGCGAGCAAGCAATGCAACATATTTTGGCGGCATTTGCGGGCGAAGGACTGTCTTGGCTATGCAATAAACCATGCCTCGTGATTAGCGAGCGATTGGCGAAGGCCGCCGCTTTATTCGGAATAAAAACCATTGTTATCAGCCACCATGATGCCATACTAACGGATTTAAAAGGATTTAATCATGACAAACAGCGACGAAATAAAGACCATCAAACGAAAACGTAATCACCTTGAAACCTTTTTTCGCCGAGGGGCAGTGGTATTGATCGCGGTGATCGTGCTAGCCGGCTTATCACGCGCCATTGTCACCGTCATGCATACGCGCCAAGAATTGTCTACACTCATCGCCAGTACGCAAGCCCTCCAACAACAAGTATCCGAAACAAATCATCGCCTGAACAGCGCAGAAGAGGCCGTGCGTTCTTCTAAAAAAAACCTAGACGCATTGACGACCCATGCAGCCAATGCACAGCTTGAACGCGGTTATCAAAACAATGACTGGCACTTATTAAAAGCCCGTTACTATTTGGAATTATCCAGCATCAACGCGCAATGGACTGAGAATACCCCCACAACATTGGCATTGTTGCAATCGGCTGATGCGCTGCTGGCCACTTTGCATGATCCACGCGTATTTCCGGTTAGAGAGGCCATAGCCACAGAAATCTTAGAATGGCAAGCCATTCCTCCCCTAGATATCACTGGGTTATTGACTCAATTGGATGCCGCACAACAAGCGGTCTATCACGTGCAGGTAAAAAGTCCCCTCTCTCTCTCACCACTTGCACCGTTAGCCGAACCCATAAAAAAAGCCCCAAAAACATGGCATGATCGACTGGAAACAACCTTGAATCAATTAGATCGACTGGTGGTGATTCGGCATCATGAAGATGTCAACCAACCTTTGATCACACCGGCTTATACCGCGCTTTTGCGAGAAAATATACGGCTTAATCTTCAAGAGGCACAATGGGCCGTGATTCAACACCATTCAGAGGTGTACCAATGCTCATTGGCAGAAGCCATCCAGACCATGAAACGTGTGTTTGATCTAAAAAATCCGCTCACGCAGAGTCTTATTCAACAACTGACGGTGATGCAACACATTCAATTGAGTCGAGCGAAACCCGCCTTTGGACAATCCTTGTTGTTACTCAATCAAGTCATCGAATCCATCCCCCAACGCGCCATTGAGTCTCCTATTACAGGAGAGCATCCATGATGATTCGTGCTGTATTGATTTTTGCCCTGCTACTGGCATCCGCCTGGATCGGTGTGCAGTTACACATTGATCCAGGCTATGTCTTAATCGCCATGCATCATTGGACCATAGAAAGCACGCTGACCGTTGCCATTTTAGCAATCATCGTGTCTTTTTTAATATTGCATGGGCTCCTGTTGCTGCTGTATTGGGTTGCTCACATCCCCACATCCTGGCGAGACTGGCGAGCACTGCGTCGGATGCAACATGCGCAAGAAAATACACGCCAAGGCTTGATTGAGTTCAGTGAAGGGCATTGGCTGCGCGCAAAAAAATATTTGATCAACGCATTACCCAATACGGATAGGCCGTTGCTCAATTACTTAACCGCGGCCCGCGCGGCACAAGAAATGGGGGATAGCAAACTGCGGGATGACTACCTGCGCGAAGCGCAGCAATCCATGCCCGAAGCGAAAATAGCCGTTGAATTAACCCAAGCACAATTGCAATTGGCCAACCATCAGTGGGAACAAGCGCTCGCGACATTACGGCATTTACAAGACATGTCGCCTCACCATCCTTACGTTTTAAAATTATTGATGCATCTGTATGAAGAGGTCAAAGACTGGCCTCAATTAATTGCCTTGTTGCCCGCATTAAAACGCCATCATGTGGTCACGGACGATGATTTTTTACGTTTGCAAAGGCGCGCCTATTTGCAGGCCTTGCAAGATTTAATCAAACAACATCAACCGGACGCCGTCACGGCCCTGATAGCGGGACTGCCCAAGACCTTAGCCTACAACAGTGAAATCATGGCCGAATACAGCCAGTTTTTATTGGAGACACACAAGGAGGTGCAAGCA
>JAOAUO010000155.1 GCA_030157565.1 Legionellaceae bacterium | reverse complement strand
ACTGAAGTTAATGCCCTACCTGATCCCCTCGCATTTTATATTTGTTGATGAAATACCTAGAACAATTAATGGGAAACTTGATGTGGAAAGGCTGCCGCGTATTGAATTTCCTCAAAAAAAATTGCCTGATCGAACCGGCTGGACTGTAACTCAGCTTAAATTGCTAACTATATTCGAGCGTCTCCTGTGCGTGCAACATATCGATCTTTTTGATGACTTTAATGACTGTGGTGGGCATTCATTGTTGATTTTTACGTTGCTGATTGAAATTAAAAAACATATTGGGGTGTTATTGACAACAATGGATGTAAAAGTGGCTACGATAGCTTCTTTGTCAGGCATTATTGATGGATTGACGAATTAAAATTGGGCAGAAAAGTCAAATCGCTGTGCGGGCAATCAGAGGTTCTGGGCGAACCAATTTATGCTCGAATTAGCCCTGCTAGTCCTGGCATTTCTGGTTGGTTGTGAAAGCGGGGGTCAAAAAGGACTGTAGCAGATTTGTAACAAATTGTGGCCATACCCCAGTAGGACCAAGCAGTTCTAGGCAGTAGTTGTTGAATTCGTTACATTGCAACACGCTGATTTAATTGATTATTTTGCTTTGTTGACTTGGCTTCGAACCAAGGTGTCGGGGGTTCGAGTCCCTCCGAGCGCACCACTTTTCATTATAAGTCAATAAGTTAAAGCGAGACGCTTATTTGGGCTCTTGGTTATTTGCCCAAGCTCTGTGGCATCGTCTGCTATTGAGCTGCTAAAGCAAACGTTGTTGATCCCCATTTTAAATAGGATATGGCACCTGGTCCGGCACGCACAAGGTAATTGATTATGATGACCATACCCCCCGTTTGACGGTATAAAAATGATGATGAACATTTAAGTTACTCAATTGACGCCCGATATAGCATACTTTTGAATAACTCAAGATAATGAAGTAACGGCTCTCTTTATGGCAATTTCTAGCGAGATCGATTGGATCGCCATGATCTCTGAACCGTTCAAGCACGGGAATCCGAGCGGTTACGCTTTGGACGAATAAGTTAATGAAGCTTGCGTTAGATCCGACTCAAAATCAAAATATGCTTTTAGATCATGTCGAAGCCGCAAAGCAATATCTGGGCAGTTGCTTTAAGCGAGAGCTTATTTTTGGGGCTCATTTGAATATCAAGTGGGTAGACACTGTTCATTGATGTTGAATTAATGGAGCCTGAGTTTCTTCAGCAGAAAGTATTCAAGTGATTCTATTGCCTTGTTGCAAGAGTCTTTTTTTAACAAGGAAATATGAATATCATTTAATATCGGTAAGCATGAATTTTCAATTCGATCTAAATAGTCAGGAATCATCGTTCTTTGCATCACCGTGAGCCCCATCCCGGCCTTCACTGCGGCCATTTTTCCCGCGTAACTGGGGCTACTATATGCAATCCGCCACTTAAGCCCTGCTTTTTCTAAAGATTCGATAGCATTTTCACGATAAACACAAGGTTGCGGGGAGAGAACGAGAGGGATTACACTATTTTTATTTAATATGGGTAATAAACCGGGCTTTCCTATCCATTCAACCGGCTCACTCCACACCTTCACCGCGTTACCTAATGAGGCCGGGTGCTTCATTTTTGCGAGCACGATGTCAAATTTTCCTTTTTGAAACTGATCAAGAAGATTAACGGTCAAATCACATTCAACATTTAAAATAACACGCGGGTGGAGTCTTGAAAAATCCACTAAAACATCGGATAAAACAACGATTGCAAAATCCTCTGGCAAACCAAATTTGAATTCTCCTTGAAGATCAGGCTCTTTAAAACGGTCTAATAACTCTCGATGCAATTCAAAAATTCTCCTTGCATATCCGAGAAATATTTCCCCGTCCGTGGTTAAAGAAAGCTCTCGTCCACGATTAATCAGTGGTTTTTCAACCAGGTTTTCTAGTTTGGCTATTTGTTGACTTATAGCGGATTGCGTCCGACACACTCGCTCTGCTGCTTTGGTAAAGCTCGCCGTGTCAGCAACTGCAAGAAAGCATTGGAGATTAAGCGTATTAATTGGCATTAGATTTCCTTATTACAAACATAAGAATTTTTAAATTTACTAATATTATCGTTTAGACTATATTTTTACAATCAAAATAGACAGTCTAATGGGGAAGGTTGTGGCTAAATTAATAGATTTGAGTTTTTTCTATGTTTTAAATATCGTTATTCCCTTTATCGGGCTTATGACCAATGCAATATTTTACAGAAGAAATCCTACTAAAGGCGCTCTATTGTCGACCCTGTCCATCTGGGCTGGTTTATTTTTAAGTGCTATTTATCTAGCCACCGCGTTCATCAAAACGAATCAGGCTAGTCTCTGGGGGCTAAAGCTAGATGGCTTAGCATTAACCCTGAACATGCTTATTTTCTTTGTAAGTGCCATTGTCCATCAGTTTTCAAGACGTTACCTCGCTGGAGATAGAAAGTATCACCGTTATTTTCTTTCTTTATCAGCCATTACCATCACTGCTTCAATCATGGTTTGTGCTGATAACTTGCTGTTGTTATGGGCTGCATGGACTGCTAGTAATTTTTTACTGATATCCTTGATGATTCATAAAAAGACATGGCAAGCGGCTAAAAACGCAGGCGAATTGGCATTGAAGTCACTTTCATTGGGCTGCTTGTCGCTTCTTTCGGCATTTATTCTTCTTTATGAAGAATCAGGCAGTCTCTCAATCGATTTTATCAATAATCAATCGATGATTGGCCAGTCTTCTTGGTTAATAGCAATATTATTTTTAATGACAATGACTGCCTTCATTCAATCGGCACAGTGGCCATTCCACGCTTGGCTTACTAGTTCGTTGAATTCTCCAACCCCGGTCTCCGCTTTGATGCATGCGGGGCTTGTTAACGGTGGTGGATTTATTCTAGTGAAATTTTCACCGCTATTTTTTTCAGCCCCACTCATGCTCACGGTTATATTCACTACTGGTGTGATTACTGCAATTGCCGGCACCAGTTGGAAGCTGCTGCAAACGGACATTAAACGCATGTTAGCCTGTTCTACGATGGCACAAATGGGTTTTATGATGATGCAATGCGGCCTAGGACTGTTTCCTGCGGCAATTGCTCATCTATGTTGGCATGGTCTTTTTAAGTCGTTTCTGTTTCTTAATGCAGGATCTGCCGCTCAATCTAAGCGTATCGTCAGCCAGAAATCAACACACGATAGGCACGCATTTTTATTAGCATGTCTCGGCGGTATTTTAGGCGCCTACTGTTTTGCACTGGTTAGTGAAAAGACAATCTTTACCTTACAACCCACCACATTTCTCGTGGGTTTTTCTTTTATTTCAGGCGCTCAATTTGCCTATACTCTTCTTCGAAACGGAAACATTATCAAGAAACTCATTCCTACGTTCATACTGGTTGCAGTAGCGGGGGTATTTTATGGTGAAAGCATTTATTTTATTGAATCATTCTTACCCGCTTTTTCAGCAAAAGAACTTCCTTCGCTGAGTCCATTTAAGATTGCTGTTCTCACTTTGTTTTTTATTCTCTGGCTTGGGATAAGTTTGAATATTATGCGTCGCTTAGAACAAACAGGTATATGGGCCAAGATTTATATGAGCTTACTCAATGGAAGTCAACCTCATCCGAGCACCATAACAACGTCTCGTCAGTCCTATCAATATTGAAGGAGTCATGATGATTAATAAAGCCACAGATAAACCCATACAAAGAGAGTTCATTGCCATGTCCAATCGATTAGAAAATGCAAATGTATCCGCGAATATCAAAGTAATGGTAAAAAATGCATCACAATTTATTTCACCCGTATGGCCCATTGAAACATTTATTGCTTGCAATCCTTTGCAAGGGCTTGAGTCACTGCCCTTTGAAGAGGCACTTGCAGAGGCGAATCGTATTTATGGGGCGAATAACACAGAGCTTAAGCTCAATCATGTCAATCGTGAAATGATTAAATGGTGTGGTGCATTTTTAGATCAGGGACAGGGAACGATTGAAATGCCTAGACGTTCAAAAGGATTTTATAAGGGTTTTCGTATGTTATCCATCAACGATAAACGCTTGCATCAAGGGGTGAAAAAAAACATAGGTTGGTTAATGGGTCTGCCGGAGCACGCCGAGAATGCTATTGATTTATGTTTGGAACAACTAGGGGTTCCCTTAGAAAACCAAGAAGATTTTATTAAAGAGTCACTAAGCTATCTGCCAGGATGGGCGGGCTATGTAAAGTGGCGGACTGATTGGAGAAACCCCTGCTCTTCAGTTGATAAAACACCCGTGACATTGGTTGATTTTGTTGCTGTTCGATTGGTGATAACAACGATTTTATGGCCTGAGGCGTGTGTTAAAAAAAGTACTTGTATAGCAAGTACTGTGCAACATCCCTTGATTAAAAAAATGGAGAATTTAGAGCGAAAATATAGTCAATCGTTGTTAAAAAAAATACTGTCTCATCATGGGACAAAACAAGATAGCCCTAAGACGCGCCCTGATGCTCAACTAGTCTTTTGTATTGATGTGCGCTCAGAGCCCTTTCGGCATTGCCTTGAAAAAATAGGCCATTATGAAACGTTCGGATGTGCAGGCTTTTTTGGCTTACCTGTGCGTATTCATGATTATAATACCGGCGAATCCAGTGATTCTTGTCCGGTTTTACTGAAGCCTCGTTATGATATTCACGAAATCCCCACCATGCAATCGCTTCCGTGTGTCAAACGTAATCGGCATGGAAAACAAAAAATAAATAGACTTAAGCACGCTTATCAAGACTTAAAATATAATTTTTCAACCCCTTTTTCCCTGGTAGAAACACTTGGAGCCTGGTGTGGGATCCGTATGTTAGCAAGGACACTAGCGCCGGTTTATTCCGCTAAATTTGTAAGTTGGCTCACTAAAAAAATGATGCCCACTGTGGATACTCAACCTATTGTGACGCTAAATAAAGGCGATTCACTCAGTGGAATCGCGCCAGCGGAGCAAATTCTTTATGCAGAAGCCGTATTAAGAATGATGGGTCTTACCGACAATTTTGCAAAGCTTGTACTATTTTTGGGTCACGGAAGTACCACCCAAAATAATCCCTATGCCTCAGCATTAGACTGTGGTGCCTGCGGCGGAAACCATGGTGGTTCAAATGCTAAAGTTTTAGCAGCAATCTTAAATAGGCCGTCTTTACGAGCTAGTCTTTATGAGCGCGGTATTATTATTCCTGCGGAGACACAATTTAAAGCTGCAGAACATAACACGACAACGGATGCAGTAGTCATATACCCGGAAGACAATGAGAATGAAGTACATTCCGATTTGATTAAAAGTATAAAAGTCGATCTGATTGCTGCTCAAACAATGAATAGCGACAATCGATGCAAGATGTTTGGGGGATCTCATCATAAAAATCCTATCCATGCAACAAAAAAACGCAGCCATGATTGGTCCGAAGTTCGCCCCGAATGGGGCTTGGCAAAAAATGCTGCCTTCATTATAGGACCGCGTCGTTTAACAAAATCAATTGATTTGCAAGGACGATGTTTTCTACACTCTTATGAGTGGGATCAAGATGAGAATGGCACGTCTCTCGAAACCATCATGACCGCTCCAATGGTCGTGGCCGAGTGGATCAATACCCAGTACTTATTCTCAACACTAGATAATGTTGCCTATGGAAGTGGTAGCAAAATCACCCACAATGTCACAGCAAAAATAGGTGTTATGCAAGGAAACGGCAGTGATTTAATGCATGGATTACCCTTGCAATCGGTCATGATGAGCGATAAAGAATCCTATCACGAACCACAACGACTATTGACGGTTATTTATGCCCCAAGAACAAAAATAGCTCCCATCATTGAACGTCAAGACATACTAAAAACACTATTTTTTAACGGATGGGTGAAATTGATTGCAATAGAACCCGAGCAAAACCAAGCCTATGAATTAGATAGACAAGGTCAATGGCATTTAATTCCCCTTAATGGTGCGCATGATGAGTATCATTAAAGTTAAAGAAAAACGAGAAAGCGGTATCCGATTGCATAGTATGAAAAAAATAGAGGTCATTGTATCTGGATAAAACGAAGCCATGATTTCTGATCTTATGACTGAGACGAATCTGTCTGGTTTTACCTTATTGAGAAATATTTCGGGCAAGGGCCACCATGGTTGTCACTAGGGACCGTTGCTGTTTAATGACAAGGCTATCTTGGTT
>JAOAUO010000154.1 GCA_030157565.1 Legionellaceae bacterium | reverse complement strand
ATCTACAACATCATGATTCGAGGCATTTTCAATTATCTCATGTTAGGGTTTTCTGAGATGATTAACATCGTGATTTTAGCGGCATTTACATTGCCGTTATCCCTTTTTTCGTTGGTATTTCAAGCCGGGTTGAAATACATCAGCAATCCTGGCGCCAATCCCATTGTATCGATGGCCGCAATGGGAACGGCTTATGTCAATTATTCCTTTCAAATGTGGATAGACCTCTTCACCATCTGCATAACGATGATGTTCATCCCGATTTTTGGTATCATTCTGGGGCCCATTGGAGTCCTTCTGATTCTACTCGTCAGTCCGATTTTAATTGCCTGGAGCGGCGTGTTGATAGCCATTGGTTTTTCTACAGCATACTACGTCCCCTTTTTACCCTATATGTTGTTTATTTTTGGGGCCATTGGGTGGTTGACTGCGGTCATTGAAGCCATGGTAGCCGCCCCCATTGTAGCCCTCGGCATGACGCATCCCGAGGGCGAGGGTGTCTTGGGGAAAGCGGAGCAAGGGATCATGATCCTCATGAATGTGTTCTTAAGACCTGCGATGATGGTCATCGGTTATTTGATCGGTATCGCGTTGTGTTATGTGAGCATATGGGTCTTGAATGCAGGGTATCAACATGTTGCACAATTCATTCAAGGTGACGCCCATGGTCACCCCTGGAAAGGAGGCAACGGTTACAATAATTGGGCGGGGCTTTATGCCTTTTTCTTCTCCATATTGGTTTACACCACACTCTATATCACGCTTGCACAAAAATCATTCGACTTGATTTACACCCTGCCCGATCACATCATGACCTGGATTGGTGGGCCGGCCTCTCAAGTGGGCGAGAAAACGGCTCAATGGGGTGAGGAGACAAAAGGGAAGGTCACCGAAGGAGGCAAAGACACGGCCAATGCAGAAGCACAAATCGGGAAGAAAGTGGCGGGAGCCGCAACCATGGCCGCGGACGCGGCGGCAACAGCTGCCGGGGCTCCACCGGGTGCTGTAACCACTATGGCGGGTGGCGGCAAGAAGGATTAATTAGTGCGGGATCATGACGAAGACGCTATCGAATCATTGGCATTTGTGTTAAATTATTCGCGTTTAGAAAAAACAAGATGCTCTGTATTCGCTGAGGAGTGGATGGGTGGAACACAATCAAATTTACTTTACCCATCGCGAACACGCAAGCCGGTTTATCAACCGCTGGGACATTCTGTTGCTCATCCTTGTGTTCTCTCTGCTATTTTTCTTAAGCTGGGCCAGTCAACAAATGGCCATGCCTTATTCCTTAGGCGATCCACTGCCTATTTCACTGAATCCCGAAAAACTACCGTTCTACGCGCTGCGAACGGTTTTGCGTCTGTTTATTGCACTCGCCTTGTCCATCGTCTTCACCTTCGTGGTGGGTGCGTTGGCGGCAAAAAATCGCCGGGCGGAACAAGTGATCATTCCCGCCATTGATATTTTACAGTCAGTCCCTGTATTGAGCTTTCTCGCCATCACGGTGGCCGGCTTTATTCACCTGTTTCCGGGTAGTTTGTTAGGTCCTGAATGCGCCTCTATTTTTGTGATTTTTACAGCCCAAGTCTGGAATATGGTGTTTAGTTTTTACCAATCATTGAAATCCGTCCCCTCTGATTTATACGAAGTATCCGCCATGTTTCAGTTATCCGCATGGCAACGCTTTTGGAAGGTGGAAGTGCCCTGCACGCTGCCCGGGCTGCTCTGGAACATGATGATGTCCATGTCCGCCAGTTGGTTTTTTGTGGTGGTCTCGGAGGCCATCGTGGTGGCTCATCAGGATATTCGTTTACCCGGAGTGGGTTCGTATATTGCCATGGCCATTGAACAACGGGATTTACACGCCGTAGGCTATGCCATTTTAACCATGATTGTGGTGATTTTTCTCTATGATCAAATTTTATTTCGCCCACTCATTGCATGGTCTGAAAAATTTAAAATAGAATCCTCTGGCGAAGAAGAATACCAATCTTGGCTCATTGATTTGATCCGTCGCAGTCGCTTGATCACACATGTGGATACGGGATGGCGGATCATCAAAAATGGCTTTGTCAATGCACGTTGGCTGAGCCAACAGGTACCCGTAGCCGTGAAAGACATTGATTATAAACGACAACGGCAAATGGATTGGGGCTGGAATGCATTGATTCTGTTGCTCATCATGGTCAGTGGTTATTATTTACTAAGCTATATTCTCTCAGCCCTCACCGCACAGGAAATGTTACACGTTTTTTTATTAGGCGCGGCCACCGGAACCCGCGTCATCGTGCTGATTATCATCAGTTCGGCGGTCTGGATACCGGTGGGGGTTTGGATTGGGCAACGCCCTCAATGGGCACAAAAAATCCAACCCATCATTCAATTTTTTGCAGCGTTTCCTGCCAATTTATTTTATCCTTTATTTGTCATTTCCATCGTGCGCTTTCAATTAAGCGTCGAAATTTTGGTGACACCATTGATGATTTTAGGGACGCAATGGTATATCTTGTTTAATGTCATTGCGGGTGCATCGATGATTCCACGCGATTTGTGCTTAGCGGCTGATAATTTTGGGGTAAAAGGCTGGCAGTGGTGGAAGCGGCTGGCACTTCCGGGTATATTCCCATTTTATATCACAGGGGCCATTACCGCGGCGGGTGGCGCTTGGAACGCCAGCATTGTGGCGGAATGCGTGCACTGGGGGGATACAACCCTGACGGCGACCGGTTTAGGCGAATACATACAAGGCAGCACACTGGCCGGTGATTTTCATGCGCTAGCACTCGGTACCGCGATGATGTGTATTTACGTGCTGATTTTCAATCACTTGATCTGGCGCCCCCTCTACCGCTTGGCCCAAGCGCGCTTCAGTGGGTTTTAATTTGGATTTTAAACATATGTCAGAAACCATCATTGCCATTGAGCAATTGCGCAAAGCCTTTAAAAAAGCATCCTCACAAGAACTCTTGGTGCTGGATGACATTGATTTCAAACTGCAAGACGGTGAAATTGTCGCCCTATTGGGAAAATCAGGATCGGGAAAGTCCACCCTGTTGCGCATCATTGCAGGCCTGGTCGCACCCACCGGTGGCAGCGTCACGTACCGGGGCCAACCCGTCACGAAGCCCGTGCGTGGCATTGCGATGGTGTTTCAATCCTTTGCGCTCATGCCCTGGCTCACGGTGTTGGAAAATGTAGAGCTAGGGCTCGAGGCGCTGGGCGTGGGACGAGAAGAACGTCGGCAACGTGCCATTGAGGCCATTGATCTCATTGGGTTAGATGGATTTGAGTCGGCATTTCCCAAAGAATTATCAGGCGGCATGCGCCAACGCGTAGGCTTTGCGCGCGCCTTGGTGATCAACCCTGATGTATTGTTGATGGACGAACCCTTCTCAGCCCTGGATGTGTTAACGGCAGAAAACTTAAAATCAGACTTATTGGAATTGTGGCAAGAGAAAAAAACCAATACGAATGGCATCATATTGGTCACACACAACATCGAAGAAGCCCTGATGATGGCAGACCGCATTGTCATTTTAGGGAGCGACCCCGGCCACATTCGTACAGACTTGCATGTCACGCTGCCACAACCACGCCATGCCGAGTCGCCCGAATTTCGTGACTTGGTGGATACGATTTACACCCATATGATCAGCGGTTCCGGAGAAAAAGCGCGTCATTCCTCTCGAGAACGACAAATTGGTTTGGGCTATCGATTGCCTGACGTAGAGCCGTCTGAATTATCCGGTTTAATCGAAACCATGAAGTCATTTGAAGACCGAATTGATTTGCCGGAACTGGCCGATGAGCTGATGATGAACGTGGATGATTTGTTCCCGATTCTTGAAACATTGGAAGTCCTTGGATTTGCAGAAATCTTTGAAGGCGACGTTCATCTGAGCACGCTGGGCAAGCAATTCTCAGAAGCGGACTTGCAAGAGCGCAAACCACTGTTTGCACAAAGACTGCTAGAGAAGATACCGCTAGCGCGTTACATTCGTCGTATTTTAGATGAAAAAGTGGGGCATCGCGTGTCAGAAGAACGGTTTTTAAGCAAACTAGAGGATTATTTCAGCGAGAAGGAAGCTGACCGAGTACTCCGCACGATGATCGATTGGGGCCGTTATGCCGAGATTTTTGCCTATGATTTTAAAACCGGTTTTTTAAGTTTGGAAAACCCAGGCATTGTAAAAAAGGATTAATTGAAGTTTGGACAAAACAACATGCAAAGACACGCATGTCATTTCGTCCAAATATAATTAGCGCCTCAATCTTTAGAGAACTCAGTGCTCACTATCCCAAACCCTCGATTCAATACACTAACCTTTCTCTATGCCCTTGAGCTCATTTTCATGGACAGAAGGACATGAGTCTTTTTTCATGTTCTTCTGTCCAATGTCTTATCCGGATACTCACACCACTCTCGAATAACACACACCGAACAACGGGGTTTTCGCGCGACACAAACATAGCGGCCATGAAGAATCAGCCAATGATGGGCGTCTTGCAAAAATTCACGCTCAATGTGTTTTAACAACCCGCGCTCAACCGCCAGCGGCGTGCGGCCTTTTGCAATGCCGGTGCGATTCGCCACACGAAAAATATGCGTGTCGACCGCCATGGTAGGCTGCCCAAACGCGGTATTGAGCACCACATTGGCCGTTTTGCGCCCGACGCCAGGCAGGGCCTCTAATGCAGCCCGCGTTGAGGGCACCTCGCCATGGTGCAAGTCAACCAGCATGCGGCACGTTTGAATGATGTGCGCGGCTTTGCTGTTGTATAATCCAATGGTTTTAATATACGACTTAAGCCCCTCTTCGCCTAAATCAAGCATAGCCTGAGGGGTGTTGGCGATGGGATATAATTTATCCGTGGCTTTATTGACGCCAACATCCGTGGCTTGAGCCGATAAAATCACCGCAATCAGCAATTCAAAGGGTGTCGCATAACGAAGTTCTGTCGTGGGATGTGGGTTTTGTGCGCGAAACCGCTCAAAAATAGCGCGCCGCTTGCTTTTATTCATGGTCTTTTTTCGCACGCACACGATGGAGCGCTTGTAGAATATAATCTTGCTTGGCCTGCTTGTCTTGCGCAGCACTCGCCGTTTCTGCGACCAAGGAACGCTTGTCGCGATAAGCCTGCTGCAGCGCGCGCTCTTCACGCACCGAACGGATCTGACGCGCATGAAACCGTTGGCGTGCCACATTTGGATTGTAGGCCGGCTCAGGCAAGGTCACTAACTCAATGCAATCCACAGGACACGGCTCAACACACAACCCACACCCGGTGCATTCGTGTGAGATGATGCTGTGCATGTGCTTGCCCGTGCCGATGATGGCATCCACAGGACACGCCTGAATGCATTTGGTGCACCCAATGCATTCGGCTTCGCGAATCACGGCCACAGCCGGTGGGCGAGTCTGCTCGAGCGCACCGGCCAAATAAGGCGTGGCATCCACTTGCAGCAATTGGCCTAAAGCCTTGACCACCGCAACACCACCCGGCGGACAGCGGTCAATGGGCGCGCCACCAGCCGCCAACGCTTCGGCATAAGGCAAACAACCCGGATACCCGCATTCTCCACATTGCGTTTGAGGCAACAGGGCGTCAATGGCTTTAGCGGTCACCATCATGAAACCTTGTTCAGCAGCAGCAAGGCATCGATGTTTTCTTGCGTCACACGCACCATCAGAGGAACAAACGGGTTGATGGCGTGATGGAGCAAGGGCTGGTCTATGCTGCTCCAGGACAACGGCTCGACATTTAGAAACTGTTCTGCATGCCTGGCCATCTCCGGCAATACAGGCTTCAAATAGGTCATCAGCACGCGAAACGCATTCAAACCCATGGTGCAAATGCCTTGTACGGTTGGCGCCAATACGGGATCTTTCGCTAGAACCCATGGTTTTTGAGCGTCAATGTATTGATTCACGAGCGCGGCCGCGTCCATGATTTGACGAATGGCACTGGCATAATCACGCTGAACATAGGCGTCTATAATCGGCTCACGCATCGCGCACAATGCATCGTATAAAGCGGGCTCCACGAGCGAGTCAGACAATTGCCCTTCAAATTGCTTGTGAATAAATCCGGCGCATCGGCTGGCAATATTCACCACTTTCCCCACCAAATCCGCATTGACACGATTCATAAAATCAGTGAAGTTAAGATCCAAATCATCCACTCGACCATTCAGTTTTGCCGCAAAATAATACCGCAGGTATTCAGGGTGCAAATATTGAAGATATTGGCGCGCTTCAATAAAGGTTCCACGTGATTTTGACATTTTCTGCCCGTCAACGGTTAAAAACCCATGCGTATAAATTGCGGTTGGCAAGCGATGATTGCTGCCGGCCAAAATGGCGGGCCAAAATAGGGCGTGGAAATACACAATGTCTTTGCCTACAAAATGATACAGTTCGGTCGTCGAGTCTTTCTGCCAATATTCATCAAACGACACATCGTGCGTTTCACAATATTTTTTAAAACTGGCCATATAACCAATCGGGGCATCGAGCCACACATAAAAATATTTATCAACCGTACCAGGAATAGCAAACCCAAAATAAGGGGCATCACGAGAAATATCCCATTGCTTTAAACCGGCCTCAAACCATTCGTCCAATTTATTGGCCACTTCTACTTGTAAATGCCCCTGATGCGTCCATTCTTTCAATAAGGCTTCATAACGCGGCAAATCAAAAAAATAATGCTCAGATTCTTTTTCAATCGGCGTGGCACCCGAAATAGCAGACACCGGATCGAGTAACTCCGTTGGAGCATACGTCGCGCCACAAGCTTCGCAACTGTCCCCATATTGATCGCCCGCACTGCATTTAGGACAAGTGCCCTTCACATATCGGTCTGGCAAAAACATTTGTTTAATCGGGTCAAACGCCTGAGAAATCGTTTGGGTGACGATATCCCCACGCGCTTGCAGTGCGGTATAAATGCCCTCGGCCAAGGCCTTGTTTTCTGACGAGTGCGTGGTGTGATAGCGATCATAATCAATGCCAAACGCCAAAAAATCCTGTTCATGACTCGCTTGCATCTCTGCGGTCAAGGCTTCAGGCGTGATACCCAATTGCTCCGCTTTGAGCATAATCGGCGTGCCATGCGCGTCATCACCACACACGCTCAGGCATGAAACGCCTAACATTTTATGCGTGCGAACCCAAATATCGGTTTGAATATGCTCGACCATATGGCCTAAATGCAAATGCCCATTGGCATAAGGCAGTGCGCTGGTAACCAGCATTTTGCGAATGGGTTTCATAGGTTTCATTGCTCACGACGATAAAATCAGACATTATAGGGGAGTTTGAACAGAAAAGCATGAAAAAGGCCTCATGCTTTTGGTCCAAATCGAATGGGCTCATCGAGACGCCGGAAACTGAAAGGATCGACCAATGAATAAACCCCGTATCATCATCGGTATTAGCGGCTCATCCGGCATTATTTATGGTATTCGGCTGTTGGAAGTGCTGCGTTCCATCTCAGTGGAAACGCACTTGGTGGTCAGCAAAGCCGGCCAGTTAACCCGCGCATACGAAACCAACCTGAGTCTGGCTGAATTGAAAGCACTGGCCGATGTCTATCATCCATGCACCGACATTGCCGCGTCCATTGCCAGTGGATCATTTAAAACCCTGGGCATGGTTGTGGCCCCTTGCTCCATGAACAGCCTGGCTGAAATCGCTCACGGGGTCACCAGCAATTTACTCACGCGAGCGGCCGATGTCGTGCTCAAAGAACGCCGCCGCTTGGTTCTCATGCCACGCGAGTCCCCATTGCATTTAGGGCATTTGAACAACATGGTCAGCGTGACACAAATGGGCGGCATCATTTGCCCACCCGTGCCCGCATTTTATCAAAAACCGGCCACCATCATGGATTTAGTGAATGATACCGTCGGGCGCGTGTTGGATTTATTTGATTTAGACCATGGCTTGCTGCAACGCTGGGGGGAAGAGCCGTTCAGTTGAGGCCTTCGAGCAGGGGATTGGCGTTTGGGCAGAACAGACTTTGCTTTGCATGTATTGTTATGCTAAAAATGATAGTGAATCTATAGCCATTGTTGGTTTTGAGACAGAAACGTTCACAAAAAAGGAGTTTAAATGAACATGAAGAATAAACCGATAATGAAAAAGCGCGCCTTGTGTTTTTTAAGTATTTTACTCATCAGCAGCAGCGCGTATTGTAACCTAAAGATGCCCGAGTGCCCACCAGGCGCTAGCATGTCTGCCTGTACTAGCCATAATACGCAAAAGTCATGTCTGGATTCATATGCTTATGTTCGTGAAGATAAGACAGTGCAGCCGAATGAGGTCACGTTTGTGCGATGCCAATGGGACTCTGACCTATCGTCGGGTAAGGAGTGGTGTGATGAGGAAAAAAACGTGGTTGTGACCTGCCCAGAATCAGGCCCAGACAGTACCATTAAAACAAAAGAAAAAGCACTAAAACAAAAAAATCTTCCAAAGACAAATCTTCCAAAGAAATCACACGGCCCACAATGAAGCGATAAAAAAGCTCCTGTCAAGAGATTCTACATAACTAAACCTTTTGTTTGGAGAGGAGCTTGTATCTTCTCTCCAAACCGCGCTTGACTAATCCAACGTCGCTCCGCTAGCTGCGCAATGGTTTCAATGATCGGTTGTAACCATTTCAGCCCATGCTCCTCACTCAACACACACGCAGTCGACCCAAAAGCATGGGGCTCTTTTCATGCTTTTGGGTCAAAATTTCAAAAACAAACACTCGCTTGCTTAACGAAACCCATGGTCTACAATAATTCATAATGGGTTTATTTTAAAACGCGAGGGTCGGGCTATGGGAAGCGCTAGCAACGAAAGGGGCTCCGTTGAGCCTGACGAAACGAAAATCGAAGCCGACAAAAAAAGTCTCTCTTTTTTCCACAGCACGCCCTACTCACCCAACCCCTCTTATAAAAAAACGGGGATTGAAATACCCCTCGGCGCGGAACCCTACATCACGCAAGGCTTCATTCGAGCCGCATTAACCTCCAATGCCGTCGATCTTCCAACCCTATACCGAGCCCGAAAAGCCATCGCGCGATCCATTGCCTTTTATGGCAACCGATTGAAAGACATCGATTATGAGACGTTTAACTTTTTAAATCCCACCCAACGTCAAGCGCTAGAAGAAGAACTCCCCAACACCGCACCTTTACTCTATGATGAATGCCAATTGCATCTGTTTGAAAAAGAACTGCCTTTACTCCGAAAACGAGGCCAGCAATTGGAGCGGACCGCGAAGCTACTGTATCGTTTGCGCAATACGCCTGAACTGGGTCAAAACGAGCAACCGAATCCACAACTCCAAGCCCAAATCGATACCTCTCTCGATAAACCAGTCAAATATATCGCGCTCACCAACATTGCTCCGTTGATTGCAGAAACCATGCTCTGCATAAGCGCATCAGAAGGGTTGGAAGCCATTCGTGATAAAATGACCGATGCGAACATGTATCGCCTCAATTGGGTCTGGGGTGGTGGCCTTGATCGCGCATTGTTGGGGGTGATCCCTGCGGGTTCAGGACACATCCAGCACACCCAAAACACATTAAACGCCATACAGCCCTTAACCGGCTATATGAGTTTTGTCCTCTATTACTTTCGCCTCGGCATCCGGCTGTATTTATTAACCAAAGGGACGTTCAAAGGATCGTGGATGGACCCCTGGCAGACTGATGCGGAGAAAGCCATGGATAAGGTCAGTATCGGGGAGCGATTCAAAACCCAATGCGAAACACATGGATTCGGCATTATCAATGATTTTTTTTGGGCAACCGCCAACATGGCTTGTTTTTTCTGGTTGATCAAAGACGGCGTATTGGGCTCTACCGCTTACATGGGCAATGCATTAACCGGAGTATTGCTGTTGATGGATCTCTTTCTCATCCATTGCCAATTTATCAATAAAAACGCCGAACATCACGCAGTCCTGAAACAATATGAGGAGGAGATAGCACAATTAAATTCTAAATTGAGCCCGGTGATGGATTCGACAGCAATCAATGTTCCGCTCTCTGACACGGGCCGCTCCGTTGAGCCTGGCAAAACGATGACCGACGACGAAAAAGCTGTTCTCAACGAACACCTCGCCGCACTAGAAGACGCGAGAGACTCCTGTGTCATGGAATGGAAATATGCCAATCGGGATTTTTATTCCAGTTTAGTTTACGCCGCCGGGGTGCTGGCCGGTTTCAGCCTCGTGTGCTGCTTCTTTTTTCCACCCACGGGCATTCCGCTGGCAACCGCACTCCTTCTTGGGGTCCTTGGTTCAGCGCTCTCGTTTGTGCTGACGCTCGCTTACCACTCCATGATCACAAACTCTAAAATAGAACAACTAACTGAATTAATGCAGGCCACAACAAAGAAGAAAGAAGGCATAGAGAATACATTGGCTGATAAAACGCTCGCCCCAAATCAGCATAAACTCCTGATACTGAATCTCGAACACCTCAAGGAGAAACTCCAATATCAAAAAGACATGATCAATCATCATAGAAAAGAGAGGGTTCAACAGATATTTAGTGAAGCCATGCTGCCTGCAACCGCATTCGTGTTCTTGGTTTTCTTGCCGCTGAATTTAGGATTGCCCTTGATGCTCCCCATCATCGCGCTGCTCTTGCTCTCCAGCACCATCCTTGCGCGCTATAAACCACCCGAACCTAAAGTCTCGAACGTGAACGGCCGGCTTACATCCGATGAAGCCGACTTAAACTCAGGGCTTGAACCATCTAAAAAGGGATGAACGTCTAATAGGCCTTGAGTACCGTTCCGACCACCCTGTCGTTCCCGCGTAAGCGGGAATCCATTCAGACGCTCGCTATTAGGTGAGTCCAAAGATGGATCCTCACCTACGCGAGGAAGACATGGGACGGAACGGCGCCCAAGGCCTTCTTGTATTTGAAGCGGATGACAGGCGTGTTTTTGCATGTCATCCGCTTCAAACTCCACGATTGTGGTACTTGATAAAAAACGGTATAATTGCACTTTTTTAAGTCTTTATAAGCGTCTTGTATGAATCTCGAAAAACACTATGATGTGATTGTGGTCGGTGGAGGGCATGCCGGCACGGAAGCAGCGCTTGCTGCGGCCCGGATGGGCGCACAAACGCTTCTTTTAACGCACAATTTAGATTTATTAGGACAAATGTCCTGCAATCCCGCCATTGGTGGCATTGGCAAGGGCCATCTTGTGAAAGAAATAGATGCCTTGGATGGCGCGATGGCGCATGCGGCTGATCTCGCGGGCATTCAATTTCGCATCCTCAATGCATCGAAAGGCCCGGCCGTTCGCGCAACCCGCGCGCAGGCCGATCGCGAACTGTACCGTCGAGCCATCCGCCAGCTGTTGCAGTCGCAAGTCAATTTGACCTTGTTTCAGCAAGCCGTGGATGATGTGCTCATGGATGGCGACCGCGTTGCAGGCGTCATCACGCAAATGGGATTGACCTTGCGCGCGCGCGTGGTGGTCTTAACCGTGGGCACGTTTCTGGGTGGCAAGATTCATGTGGGCATGAGTCAATATGCCGGTGGGCGAGCGGGCGATCCGCCGGCCGTAGCACTAGCGGCCCGTTTACGCGAACTCAACTTACCGGTGGGGCGCCTCAAAACAGGCACGCCGCCTCGAATTGATGGCCGCTCCTTGGATTACAGCCAAATGACCGTGCAACCGGGTGATACGCCATTGCCTGTCTTCTCTTATTTAGGCCATGTCCACCAACACCCTCAGCAATTGCCGTGTTACATCACACACACCACCGAACGAACGCATGCGATCATTCGAGAAAATCTGCATCAGTCACCAATGTATGCCGGCATTATTGAGGGCATTGGACCCCGGTATTGCCCATCGATTGAGGATAAAGTGGTTCGTTTTGCCGATAAATTATCGCATCAAATTTTTGTCGAACCCGAAGGCTTGACCACCCATGAAATCTACCCCAATGGCATCTCCACCAGCCTGCCTTTTGATGTGCAAGTGCAGTTCGTGCGCACGCTAAAAGGCTTTGAGCAAGCGCATATGACGCGCCCAGGCTATGCCATTGAATACGATTATTTCGACCCACGCGGCCTCACGCCCTATTTGCAAACCAAAGCCTTCAGCAATCTATTTTTTGCCGGCCAAATCAATGGCACCACCGGGTATGAAGAGGCCGCCGCTCAAGGGTTAATTGCCGGCATGAATGCCGCGCGATTCGCTCAAGACAAACCGCTCTGGAGCCCGCGTCGTGATGAAGCGTACATCGGTGTGTTGATTGATGATTTAATCACCTGTGGCACACAAGAACCGTATCGCATGTTTACGTCCCGTGCCGAATACCGATTGATTTTACGCGAAGACAATGCCGATTTGCGCTTAACAGAAAAAGGCCGCGAATTAGGCTTGGTCGGCGATGCCCGTTGGCATGCCTTTTGTGAAAAACGCGATGCATTAGACCGTGCCCGCACACAACTTCAAAATACCTGGGTTCGAGTCGGCCACAATCAGGCCTTGGAGTCTGTTTTAGAAACGCCCTTGCAACACGATTGCCGAGCCACAGACGTATTGAAACGGCCTGAAATGCGCTATGCGCATTTACAAGCGGTGGATGATTTAGCATTGCCACCCCTGCCGGACGCCGTCGCTGAACAAGTGGAAATCATCAGCAAATATGCCGGTTACATTGAACGCCAACAATTGGATATTGCACGCTTACAAAAACACGAAAACACAGCCCTTCCAGATGGATTGGATTATGCAAACGTGTCGGGCTTGTCCACAGAAGTCATCCAAAAACTAACCCTCGTAAAGCCCACATCTCTGGCTCACGCAGGACGGATATCCGGCGTGACACCCGCCGCCCTATCTTTGTTACTGGTTCATTTAAAAAAATTGCGATTATTGGCATGAGTCATTCCAATCCAATCGAACAGGCACTATTATTGGGCATGCAACAGCTAGGGCTTGATTTTGCACCGGATAAATTACTCCAGTACTTAGCCCTCTTGCACAAATGGAATCAAGCGTATAATTTAACCGCTATTCGGGATCTCAATCGCATGGTCACGCTGCATCTACTCGACAGCCTGGCCATTTTGCCCTGGGTACATGGAGAGCGGATATTGGATGTCGGCACGGGGGCCGGCCTTCCCGGCATACCACTGGCATTGGCCAATCCATCGTTGCACGTGGTGTTACTGGATAGCAATGGCAAAAAAATCCGGTTTTTACAGGAAGTCAAACGCGCGCTAAAGTTGGATAATATTGACATGATCCAAACACGTGTAGAAAGCTACCACCCAACATCCCGTTTTGATACAGTCACCAGTCGAGCATTCAGCGACCTGCAACAAATGCTCGACTGTACAGCGCATTTAATTGCTCCGGATGGCATTTGGTTGGCGATGAAAGGGCGTCATCCAGAAGCTGAACTGGGCTGCATCCATCGAGCGTATCGAATCGAATCTTATACTGTCGCTGGCATCGACGGCGAGCGTTGTTGCGTTATCGTCGAAAACAAGGAATCACCATGGCAAAAACCATAGCCATCGCCAATCAAAAAGGCGGCGTTGGCAAAACCACTACAGCAATCAATCTAGCCACCTCACTGGCGGTTCATCATCAAAAAGTACTGCTGATTGATTTAGATCCACAAGGCAATGCCACCATGGGGTCAGGCATTGACAAAAGCACGCTCAAACACAGCTGCAACGATGTATTGCTTCGCGATTGCTTGGCCGCGCAGGCCTGCGTCCGCACGCCCTGCGGCTTCGACCTGATTCCAGCCAATGGCGACTTGACGGTCGCCGAAGTCAGCTTGATGACCTGCATCGCGCGTGAAACGTATTTATCGAATGCATTGAAACCATTAAAAAATGCGTATGATTTTATATTGATTGATTGCCCTCCCGCACTCAATACACTGACACTGAACGCGCTGGTGGCCGCAGACTCCATTTTAATCCCCATGCAATGTGAGTATTTTGCACTCGAGGGGCTGGCGGCATTGTTGTCCACCATTGAACAGGTTCGTGCCTCCGTGAATCCGCATATCCAAATAGAAGGCGTATTAAGAACCATGTATGATGCGCGCAATCGGCTGTGTTCGGATGTATCCAAACAACTACTCAGTCATTTTAACAACAAAGTCTATCGCACGGTTATCCCCCGCAATGTGCGCTTGGCAGAGGCTCCCAGCCACAGCATGTCTGCGTTGCAATACGACAAATCATCGTCTGGCGCATCGGCTTATATGATTTTAGCCGCTGAAATTCTGGCCAAACAACCCATTGCAGAAGCGATTTAAAAGGAGATTCACGATGGTTGCGAAGCGTGGTGGCTTAGGCCGAAACCTGTCCGCATTATTAAATCAAACCAACAACACCCCTCTCACCGAGAGGGCAGAAGAGAGTGAAGCCGTCGCGCACACAACCCTTGCGGTCAGTGCGCTGCAGCCGGGAAAATATCAACCCCGTCGCGAAATGGCTGAAGACTCTCTGCTGGAGTTGGCGGACTCTATCAAACAGCACGGCCTCCTACAACCGGTGATTGTGCGGGCGCTCGCGCCCAATCAATATGAAATCATCGCCGGAGAACGGCGCTGGCGCGCGTGCAAAATGGCGGGTTTAAGCGATATCGCGGTCATTGTGCGCGATGTGGATGATGCCACAGCCATGGCCATTGCATTGATCGAGAATTTACAACGGAATGATTTAAATGCCATGGACCAAGCCATTGCCATGCAACGACTGGTCGAAGAATGCGCACTAACCCACCAACAAATTGCTGATATATTATGCAAGTCACGTGCTGCGGTCAGCAACTACCTCAGGCTGTTGCAATTGAATCATGCCGTCAAATGCCTACTGGAGCATGGTGATTTAGACATGGGTCACGCGCGCTGCCTGTTAATGCTGGACGGTGAACAACAAACACAAGCCGCTCAACTGGTGGTCTCCAAGGGGCTTTCCGTGCGAGAAACGGAGGCGTTAGTCACGCGTCTGAAAGCCGGCGTGCCCGAAGAAGCCCCCAAGGCAACCATGGCGCCACTGTTGAATGATCAATTAAAAGCGCTCGCCAACCAGCTGGACACCCGAATCAAAATCAAACCCGGTGCGAATGGTCGAGGCACACTCATGATCCACTATGATGGCGAACTGCACTTAGAACACGTGATTGGGCGGTTGATTGGATAAGGGCGCACCATGTCATTAAACATTGGATTCGCAGCCGAAGAGCGCGCCAAAGACTATCTGACCGCCCATGGCCTCAGGTGGGTGACCAGTAATTACCGCTGTCGCTTGGGCGAAATCGACTTGATCATGCGAGACAAGACCGATTTAGTCTTTGTGGAGGTGCGTGCACGCACTTCAAATGCCTTTGGCGGCGCAATCGCCAGTATCACGCACAGTAAACGACAAAAACTGATCCGAACCGCATTGCTATATTTACAAACGACCAAACTCCATGACAAACTACCCTGCCGATTTGATGTGGTGAGTCTGGATGGCGCCCCGTCCCAGATCACATGGATAAAACATGCATTCGGAATGGATTTTTAATTGGAGTTTGGACAACCATGATATTACTAGACGAGCGAGTCAGGCACCTATTTGGCATCAATATTGAAGCAAAAATAGCCATGGCAGACACCATGTCCACCGCAATCGCCACGGCTGCAAACCGATTGGTCAGCTGCCTACTTAGCGACAATAAAATTTTATTATGCGGCAATGGTGGGTCTGCTGCGAATTGTTTGCATTTTTCAGCCGCCATGCTCAATCATTTTGATGTAGAACGCCCCCCATTACCCGCCATTGCATTAACCAACGACCTGTCAGCCCTCAGCGCCATTGCGAATGAAGGGCATTATGACCAAGTGTTTGCCCGGCAAATTCAAGCGCTTGGGCAGGAAAACGATGTGTTGCTGGCCTTGTCCACCACGGGCAATTCAAATAGTATTTTAGCCGCTGTGAATGCGGCCAATGAAAAAGGAATTGACACCATCGCGCTCACAGGAAGGGATGGCGGCATGCTCGCCAATCACTTAGGCCCCGAAGACATTGAGCTTAGGGCCCCTGGCGACACTGCCGCGCGAATCCGCGAAACACACTTGTTCATTTTACATTGCTTTTGCGATTTGATTGATCAATCCTTATTTGGCCAAATGTTGGGGTAAACATGAAGATTAAAACACTGGTTTTTATGCTGTTGAGTGCCAGTTTAAGCGGTTGCGTTGTGGCGGTTGTCGCGGGGGCCGCCAGCAGCTTGGTGGTCTATGATAAACGGACCCTTTCAATGGTTGAAAAGGACGCGCGTATTTTTCATCGCATTCACTCAGCCATCATCCCTGATGCACGCTTTCGTGATTCACGCATTGTGATCAGTAGCTTCAACGAAGTGGTCTTGTTGGCCGGTCAAACACCGATTGCCTCTTTGCGTGCCATCGCTGAAAAAGAAGCGCAAGACACGCCGAACGTCCGTCGCGTTTACAATGAAATCACAGTTGACTACCCGCTATCACTCTCACAACAAAGCCAAGACACCTGGGAAACCAGCCAAGTGCGGAGCCAGATGCTGGCTCAAAAAGGACTGGAGTCGGGATCCATTCGCGTGATCACAGAAAATAGTGTGGTTTATTTAATGGGAATCGTGACACCAGAGCAAGCCGATTTAGCAGTCCAAGTCGCACGCCAAGTCAGGGGTGTTCGTAAAGTGGTAAAAATTTTCCAGTATATCCGTTAGGATGCGAGCGCTGATTCAAGTATCACTCCTGGCCTGCAGCCTATTATTACCCGGCTGCCTGAGTGACGTCTGGACGGGGGCTAATTTGGTCTACGATCGCCACAATGTCTACATCAAACTCAACGATTTTCAACTCAATGCCAATGCGAGCCGCGCCCTCTACCATGACACCGTGTTCAAACACGATGACTGCTCCATTGATTTAGCCGTGTTTAATCGCGATGTGTTGCTTGTAGGCCGAGTTCCGACCGAAGCCCTTCGCCAGGAGGCTTACGAACGCGTCAAGAGCGTGCCTGGAAAACGGCGATTTTTCAAGCAATTAGCCGTTAATCACACGCCCGAAAATCCCGTATTGGACAGTTGGATTACCGCTAAAATACGGAGCCAAATTTTAGCCGATTCAGACATTAATCCCAGTCAATTCAAAGTATTGACGCATGGCCAGATTGTTTATTTGATGGGAGATGTTGTTCCGGCTCAGGCAGAAAAAGTCATTTTTTTTGCGAGAAAAAACAGTAGCGTTTCAAGGGTGGTTAAATTATTTAAATATTACAATTTGAGCGACAAACCTTCAATATAAGGCAGGCCTGAATACAATTGGATGTTGGACGAAACCACATTCAAAAAAACGCATGTCATTTCGTCCAAACTCCAACAGGCCCGCTCATATCGTTCCTGATCGAGAACCAGGAAGTGGTTAACCTGATTCAGATAAATATATCGTATCAGTGGAAGCGACCTTTATCAAATCGTTTACGAAGTTTTTGTAATTTATTTTTACGACACTCCCCGGTTGAGGCATTGACCTCCAGATGGAGGTCAACCCCACTGGCCAATTGAATGGGGTGTGAGCGGCAATGTTGTCGGTAAGGCCAGTGACTTTTATCGTGTTTATGATGCAAACCATCGCCATAACGATGACTCATGAGTTCACGGGTATGTTCCGCTGTGTGCTGTAGTTTTTCTGACATAGCTATTCATCCTTGTAGCAGATTGACTAACAAAGGCGGCTATCAACACGCCACCTCAACCCTTTCGGTCTCAGGCATCGTTTCAAACGCCTGATTAAAGTATAGCTTGCCCCTCCAGAATATGTTAAATTTATAAACAATATTTCAAAATGGATTCACTCATGCTGTCTCATTTACTGGAGTGCCGTCGTCGTATGCTGCTTGTTTTGGGGGTGTTTTCGGCATGCTTCTTGGGGTGTTTTTTTATTTCAGACACCTTGTTTCACCGCTTAATAGGGCCCTTGTTGGATGTGCTTCCTACCGAGGATTCACTGATCATCACGCACGTCACAACCCCGTTGTTCACACCCATCAAGCTGGCCACAGATATGGCCCTGCTGAGCACAGCCCCTTTCGCGTTGTTTCACATCTGGCAGTTTGCCGCCCCCGGTTTGTGTCGAGGGGAACGCAAGCATCTGCGCATGGCCATGCTCGCCAGCGTCTTGCTCTTTTTCATAGGCCTTGTATTTTGTTTTTACTGGGTTCTGCCCTGCATGTTTTCATTTTTTGCGCAGGCGATCCCCAGAGGCGTACGTTTCATGCCAGACATGGGATATGCCATTGATTTCATCACCCGAATGTTACTGACGTTCGGTCTTTGCTTCCAAGTGCCGTTATTATGCATGCTGCTGGTACGGTTCAAACGCATGGAGATCGTGTCGCTCAAACAAGGGAGACCCTACGTTTACGTTTTGGCGTTTATTCTCGGCATGATTCTAACACCGCCTGACGTGCTATCACAGATCATGCTGGCCGTTCCATTATGCCTTCTCTATGAAGCAGGAATCGGTTTAGCACGCATCCAATAGCCCCTCCGATGCATTCATTGGCGTTTGGACAAAACGACCCGCTTATCCGGTTGTCACATATGGTGATGATCTCGTCATTGTGACAACCGATAACCCGAACAACGCCATCAACTCACAGTAAAAACGGGCAAGACACTTTTAATATCCCCCTGATAAATCCCCATAATCATGCACAATAAACTCAACGTTTCTTTCGAATAAAAATCATCAAAAGGCACATAGAACCAAGAGCCTCTATAGGTTACTGCGGCAAATGCATTCGTTGGTTTAAACGAAGAGGTCCGGATACGAATCATGCCGACTGTCACTTGATGCCAGTCAAACGGTCGACCATCAGAAAGGATGGTCATCGGCACTTGTTTTTTAGCAATATCTGACTTTGGAATATCAACCCCTTTGGATAGATAATTCAGCAAACCCAGCACGGTTCGTGTTCGAACAAACACATGTTTTTTTTGTTTGGCCGGCTGGCTGACAAACCAAAACATAGGCGAATCGGCGGTCACGCCCAGTTTTAAAAACAACGCCCGCTCTTTAGCCGTGAGTAACGCGTAGTGTTTAATGTGCACTTTAATAGCAAATTTCCCATCAACGGTATCCGCTGCAATCGTGATATGATGATGACGCTCCAAACGCTTAAACAGTAAACCCATCTCTAAAAATTCTTTATAAATGGGCGCGCGACTAGAGATGGCCCTGTCGGCCAACACGGCATTCTCAATCGTTCCGACCTGTTGAACAAGAATACGCATGATATGGTTCACGCTCCATCCTGAGCGTATCAACAGAAAGATAACCGACAAATCAATCGGCGTTAATAGTTTGGTCACATAATCCGAGCCTTGTAAAGGCGTATAAGTGATGGTCGGAGCCTCACTATAATTAAAGGATGCATTGCCTGAACCCAGCAGTGAAGGAGGGGGTGTGGAATTGGACACATTGACGCTAAAGTCATTGCCGTAGTTAAATTGTGACACCACATTATTAACCGCCAAAAAATAAGGCGGATCGGTGTATCGTAAACGCACAATATTCAGCAAAGATTGCTGTTCATCACTGTTCTCAAGGGACCTATTGTAGCTCAGCCTGTCCGGAGGAAGAACCCTTGGTCCAATATTTGCGCAAGAGGACAACCCCAAGGCCAGAAGACAAATCCATACGTTACACTTCATTACATCCCTTTTATGTGCTTCACGACGTGGTCAATTTAACAAACTTTCATGAGAAGGTAAATAGCCCGCAATCCGGTGCAGGACGAAGCGTATGGGCCTTCGCCGTTAACGATAAAAATCACGCAGTGCCGTGTAAAATTGCTGCGCTCGATGCGAAAGCCCTTGTGCATGGTATTGCATCACTTGTTGTTGCACCGCAGATTGAAACAACGTTGAATCCGTAGACTCTCCATTTAAATTATCCAGACTGAATTGAAAGCGATAACCCGCGGCTTCTGATAACAACCACTCCATGGCTTGCGGCTTGATTTCAACGCGGTAAAACGCGGCCTGCTGTGCGGCCGTTCGTCCATCCGGCGCGTACCAATAACCATAATCAATCTGTTCACGACGCGCTTCTCCAGCAATGAGCCAATGGGCGCATTCGTGCAGCGCACTGCTAAAAAAACCATGTGCAAACACAACGCGATGATACGAAACCTGGTCATCTGCAGGCAAATAAATGGGCTCGTCATCGCCACGAATCAATTGCGTATTGTACGTTGATTCAAAACATTGATTGAAGAGCCTGATTAAATCATGGGCGTCATGCATGAGGCTTATATCGCAATAGGGGCTTTAATGGCCGGATGCGAGTCATACGGCGTGAATTCAAAATCATCAAACTGATAATCAAATAAAGAAGCCGGTTTCTGTTTGATGATCAATTGAGGTTGCGGCAAGGGCGCGCGCTGCAGTTGTGTGCGCGCTTGCTCCAAATGGTTCATGTACAAATGGCAATCCCCACCCGTCCAAATAAACTCTCCCACGCTTAAACCACATTGTTGTGCCACCAGGTGCGTTAGCAACGCATAGGATGCAATATTAAACGGCACGCCTAAAAAAACATCTGCAGAGCGTTGGTACAATTGGCACGACAGGCGATTGTTTGCAACGTAAAATTGGAACAAGGCATGGCATGGCGGCAGCGCCATGTGATCGAGCTCCCCCACATTCCATGCGCTCACCAATAACCGACGGGAATCAGGATTGGTTTTAATTTGGCGGATGATATCCGACAGCTGATCAACCGTGCGCCCATCCGCCGTAGGCCAACTCCGCCATTGCTTGCCATAAATAGGACCTAAATCGCCGTTTTCATTCGCCCATTCGTCCCAAATGGAGACCCCATGCGCACGCAAATATGCAATATTGGTATCGCCTTGAAGAAACCACAATAACTCATGGATAATGCTGCGCATGTGTAATTTTTTCGTGGTCACGAGCGGAAAGGCTTCGGCCAAATTAAAGCGCATTTGATATGCAAAGGTTGAGAGCACACCGGTGCCCGTTCTATCATTTTTTTCAATGCCATGCGCTAAAACATGTTCAATGAGTTGTAGGTATGTTCGCATTTCGCCTCGTCCACCATAAAAACAATCCAACCAGTAACATTGGAATAGAGAGCAATTGTCCCATTGTTAGCCAGTGAAAAGCAAGATACCCGAGCTGCGAATCCGGCTCACGAAAGCATTCAATGATCAAACGACAGATTGCATAACCCATTAAAAAAATCCCCGTCACACACCCGGCCGGTCGAGGGCGCGCAGCGTACCACCCAACAAAAATGAACAATACGATGCCCTCCAGACCTAATTCGTAGAGCTGAGAGGGGTGACGAGGCTGCGCATCAACCAGAGGAAACACCATGCCCCAAGGCACATCGGTTACACGACCCCAGAGCTCACCATTGATAAAATTACCCGCACGCCCGGCCAACAACCCAAGCGGCACCAACGGCACAACAAAATCGGTCACTTGCCAAAAAGGCTTTTGAATTTTTCGTGCAAACAGAATGCAGGCTATCAATACACCGAGCAACCCACCATGGAATGACATGCCGCCTTCCCATATTTTAAACACCACCCAAGGTTCGGTTAGCAACGCACTGGTCTTGTAAAACAGGATATAGCCCAGCCGTCCACCTAGAATGACGCCAAGGGCTGCAAAAAAAATCAAGTCACTGATTTGCTCGGCCGTCCAATCCAGCCGATAACGTTTAACACGCCAATTCGCCAAAAGCCAAGCCCCTACAAAGCCCAGCAAATACATGAGCCCGTACCAATGTACGTGCAAAGGGCCTAAAGAAATAGCCACGGGGTTAATCTGTGGAAACACCAACATCACGCTCCTTACAATTTTTTCGCTCGGATGAGCCCGCCTAACCCTTGTATCTCTAGCGCTTTCTGCAGATGCAGCCTGACCTCGGTTGGGTGCTCTAACGCCAGCACATCGGCCAGAATTTTTCGAGCGGTGGCTAAAGAAAAATTACGAATCACCCATTTAACGCGCGGCAAACTGGTGGAATTCATACTCAAGGTATCAAACCCCATCGCCAGCAATAAAATCACGGCCAACGGGTCATTGGCCATTTCTCCGCAAATGCTCACCTTCACACCGGCCGCATGTCCGCCTTCCACCACTTTAATCAGCGTGCGTATCATGGCGGGGTGCAAGGAGTCGTAGAGCGAGGCCACTCGTGCATTGTTGCGATCAACCGCGAGCAAATATTGCGTGAGATCATTGCTGCCCACTGAAATAAAATCCACTCGTTTGGCCAACTCGCGCGCTTGATAAACGGCAGCCGGCACTTCAATCATCACGCCCAATTCCGGTTTGACAATTTGACAGCCTTCTTCCAGCAATTCCGCATAGGCTTGATTGATTAAATAAACGGCTTCGTCAACTTCGCTTAAAATGGTGATCATCGGCAACATGATGCGCAGATTATTGAGCCCTTCATTGGCACGCATCATGGCGCGAACCTGCAGCAAAAAAACATCCGGGTGATCGAGTGTCACCCGAATGCCACGCCAGCCTAAATAGGGGTTGTCTTCCTCAATGGGGAGATAAGGCAACACTTTGTCCCCGCCCACATCCAAGGTGCGCATGGTCACCCATCGAGGTGCAAATGCTTTGAGAATTTGTCGATAAATAATGTATTGTTCATCTTCAGAAGGAAAACGATCCCGACTCATGAACGGGACTTCAGACCGATAAAGACCCACACCCTCGGCGCCCACGCTCATCGATAAGCCAGAGTCCATCGCAAGCCCCGTATTCACCTGCAGAGACACGCGATGTTTATCCGTGGTTTCTGCCGGTTTGTCACGAAGGCTAACCAACCGTTGGTTCAATTCATCTTCTTCTTGAACCAACTGTTTGTATTCAGCCAGCAATGCTTTGGATGGCGAAATAAACACATGGCCGTAGTACCCATCAACAATCATGGCGCGGCGGGAGAGTTGTTCTGTTTTCAACCCACGCACACCCATCACCGTGGGCACGCCCATTGCACGCGCTAAAATAGCCACGTGAGAATTGTGTGACCCTTTTGCGGAAATCACACCGGCCAGTTGCCCTTCGGGCACTTCTGCCAACGCTGCAGCGCTGATCTCATCGCCGACTAAAATCGTACGTTTTGGATAATCAATTTCCTCTTGTTGCGCGGATTGCAATTGCGCGAGCACACGGCGCCCGATATCACGAAAATCACTGGCCCGTTCACGTAAATAATCATCTTTCATGTCTTCAAATTGCAACACATGTTTTTTAATGACCGAAGCCAATGCCGCCTGGGCCGTCAGGCGCTCTTGACGAATCTCAAGAACCACTTCAGCGCCTAAGCTGTCTTTATCCAGAATATGCAAATACACATCAAACAAGGCATGCTCATCCTCTGCCACACACGCCTTCATTCGACGGCCTAAACGATGCATATTGTCACGGGCGGCCTGCAATGCATCATAAAATAGCGCGACTTCTTCTTCCGGAAAGTCGACCGTATGGCGAGGAACCGCATCAATATCGGCTAAGGGATAGACCACGACCGCGCGCCCAATGGCAACGCCTGGCACACTGCCAATCCCACTGAGTGCGACCTGCACGTTATCGGGCTTCTGCACACCGACTGATTTAGGCTGCGTTAACTGCGCGAGCTCGCCGGTCGCCTCTGCGTGCGCAATAATACCGCCCAGTTGCGCGGCGAGCGTGATTAAGAACGCCTCGCCCTCATCATCAAAGCAATGTTGTTCGACTTGCTGAACCGTTAAAACACCATATAATTTGCGGTGCTGAATAATGGGGACACCTAAAAAGGCACGCAGGTGATCTTCGCCCAATAATGGATTATGGTACGAATCAGGGTGCGTATGCGCATCATCAATATTAAACGGCTCTTCGCGTCGGCCAATCAAACCAATTAAGCCGCTATCCAATGCAACGCGAACATGTGATACGGCTTGCTGATTTAATCCTTCAGTAGCCACCAACACGTATTGGGCGTGTTTGTTGTCAATCAAATAGACCGCGACCGCGTCGGCGTCCACCGCGAGGCGCACGTGCCGCACCAAAACAGCCAGCGCGTCAGCCAAGTGCGCAGCCGTCGTGACTTCTTGAACAATCCTTTTTAATGTTTTTAACATCTAATGACCATAATGACTCCGTTTTCGCCGTGCACCAAAGACGGAGCGACGCCGCTTCAGTAAATGCTCCAATTCCTTTAAAGCCTGTACATACACTTGTTTTTTGAAAAAAATAACCTGTTCTTGTGGTTCATGATAGTCTATCCAGCGCCAACTATCGAATTCAGGCGAATCATATAAATCCAAGCGAATTTTTTGCTCATTCGACACCAACCGCAGCAAGTACCATTTTTGTTTTTGACCGATCACCAAAGGCAATGCGCCATGCCGAAGGTATTGTTTCGGCAGTCGGTATTTAAGCCATCGCTTCGTCACGCCCAAGACTTCGACATCCTGTTGCTCGAGCCCCACCTCTTCATGCAGCTCTCGAAACATCGCCTCCATCGGCGTTTCGCCCACAGACAAGCCCCCTTGAGGAAATTGCCAAGCATCATGCCCCTGGCGCTTGCCCCAAAACACACGGCCCGACTCATTGATTAAAACAATGCCCACATTCAACCGGTAACCGGCGCGATCAATCAGCATGGTATGCTACTGCTTCTATAATTCATTCATACGTTGATTTTCACATACAACACGTGTCTGGGCAAATTTAGGTTCTGAGTCAATTTTTTGGCGTTTGAATATTTAGAGCGCTCCGTGTATTGAATCGAGGGTTTGCGTCATTCTGCTCTCTATCTCAAACCCTCGATTCAATACGCCAAACCTTCTCCATGCCCATGAACCCATTATCATGTTCTTCTCTCCAATGTTCAAAATCTTGACTTCATCATAAACCCCTCTTAAACTAAACCATATAGACTTGGTTTATAAAGAGCCGGGTATGCAAACCATCAATATTCACCAAGCTAAAACGAAGTTGTCAGAACTGATTGCGAAGGCCGTAAAGGGTGAGTCGTTTATTATTGCTAAGGCGGGCAAACCGCAGGTATACGTCACTCGGGTTGATGCGCCCAGCCCAGGCCTGACAAGACGACTCGGTTTTATGGCCGGTCAAATCATGATTCCGGATGATTTCGACCACATGGGCCATCAAGAAATAGCGTCCTTGTTCGATGATGGACGCCTGGACGAAAAAGCATGAAATTATTACTCGATACCCATTTATTATGATAGTTTGCCTACGCTGCATAAAGACCCTTTTGACCGTATCCTGATAGCCCAAGCCATGGTTGAGGGCATTATCTTACTAACCGGCGATGCCTGGGTGGCTCAATACCCGGGTCCTATACAACAGGTATAGCCCTTGCGGATGGGCTATACCCTAAGATTGATTAAATGAAAGAGCGTCTTCAATTTGAAATGAGTCGACCTGGCTCGTCTAATCACCGTGGTCTGGGTAAGGCCTTTTCATGCTAGACGCAAAACGCTGCAACACTTAATTACTTAAAAGTCAGATTAAATCTGCGCAACCGCGTTTTTTTCGGTATAATGCTCCCGTAGGGTTAATTCTGCTTTTTCCTTTTATCCAAATACCTATCCAATTTTAAGGAGTCATCTGTGTCTGCAACTGTCTGGCAGAAGTGTTTGGGGCTTTTGCAAGAAGAGTATCCCGCTCAGCAATTCAATACTTGGTTGCGACCATTGCAGGCAGAAACAGTCGATTCAACATTGATTTTGCTAGCGCCCAATCGTTTTGTCGTGGATTGGGTTCAAAAAAACTTTTACCCCCGCATCGTCGAGCTGGTGGGGCAGATCAGTGCCGATGAGATCAAATTGGTCAGTATCGAAATTGGCAGCAAGGCCGTGCAGCCCGCGGCCGCGAACCCCTCGGCCACCGAAGAGGCGCGCGTGGTGCCACAAGCCAAAGCATCGCCTAAAAAAACGGCCGACCACTATAAAAATAGTTATTTAAATAAAAAATTTGTGTTTGATAGTTTTGTTCGAGGCAAATCGAACGATTTGGCCAGTGCGGCCGCATTCCAAGTGGGCGAATGCCCAGGAGATGCCTACAATCCATTGTTTATCTATGGTGGGGTTGGTTTAGGAAAAACACACCTCATGCATGCCGTTGGCAACGCCATATTGAAAAACAACCCGGAAGCCAAAGTACTTTACCTGCATTCCGAACGCTTTGTCGCCGACATGGTGCGCGCATTGCAAACCAATTCAATGAATGAATTCAAACGCTTTTATCGCTCGCTCAATGCATTGCTGATTGATGATATTCAATTTTTTGCCGGAAAAGATCGCTCTCAAGAAGAATTTTTTCATACATTCAATGCACTACTCGAGGGCCAGCAGCAAATCATTTTAACCAGCGACCGCTACCCGAAAGAAATTGAAGGCGTTGAAGAGCGCTTAAAATCACGCTTTGGTTGGGGGCTCACCGTTGCGGTTGAACCACCTGAATTGGAAACCCGAGTGGCGATTTTAATCAGTAAAGCAGAACTATCCAATGTTGATTTGCCTTATGAAGTGGCTTTTTTTATTGCCAAACGAATCCGTTCAAACGTGCGCGAACTGGAAGGTGCGTTACGACGCGTCATTGCAAATGCGCATTTCACAGGCAAGCCCATCACCATTGATTTTGTCAATGAGGCATTGCGAGATTTATTGGCCTTGCAAGATCGATTGGTCACCATTGAAAATATTCAAAAAACGGTGGCTGAGTATTACAAAGTGAAAGTGGCTGATTTGCTCTCCAAACGCCGCAGTCGATCCATCGCCAGACCTCGCCAAATGGCCATGGCCTTTGCGAAAGAGCTCACCAACCATAGCCTGCCTGAGATTGGTGACCATTTTGGAGGACGCGATCACACCACCGTGATCCATGCCTGTCGAAAAGTAAAAGAATTGGTACTGGAAGGGCATGATTTTGCAGAAGATTATAAAAATTTGATGCGTACATTATCGTCGTAGGGGAGTTTGAAGAGGGCGGCATGAGGCGTTTTTCATGCCACGCTGTACAGCAGCCTCATTAGGAGCGCACATGTTTGAATTGACCATTAGCAAACAAGAATTATTGACCCCGCTATTAACCGTTGCAGGGGCTGTTGATAAAAAACAGTCACTGACCATTCTCTCGAATATATTATTAAAATTGATTGATAACCAACTGTGCTTAACTGCGACCGATTTGGAAATTGAAATCACCTGTCGAATCCCTTGCATCACACAAAAAAACGAAGGGGTGATCACAATCCCTGTGAAAAAAATGATTGATATCATTCGCTCGCTTGAAGACGATGCCCATCCCATCATTGCATTTAAGTACGGCGTGGTCTCCATTAAACAAGGGCGTAGCCAATTTAAATTGGCCACATTGCCGGCGGACGATTATCCGATAAGCCAAGATGAAATCAATGAAGTCTCGTTTTCCGTCAATCGACTGGCGTTCATTCATTTGTTGCAATCCACCCACTTTGCTATGTCTCAACAGGACGTTCGTGCTTTTTTAAACGGCATGCTGATCGAAATTGATTCTCAGTCCATTGTCGCCGTCGCGACCGATGGGCATCGAATGGCCATATGCCGCCTTCTCTGTCCTCTCGGAAATCAACTTCATCGCTTGCTGTTGCCTCGAAAGGGCGTTCAAGAAATATTACGTTTACTGAATAACGTCGACGACGAACTGATTCAAGTGGCTGCGGGTAAAAATCATTTTAAATTGGTCACGAATCAATACACGTTTTCATCTAAATTAATCGAAGCACGATTTCCACCTTATCTTCGCGCCATTCCAAAAGATCAAGACAAGCACGTGATCATAGACCGTGATTTATTAAAACGCGCCCTATCTCGAATCATCATTCTCGCCAATGAAAAATTGCGCGCGGTGTTGCTGCACATACAACCACAACAGCTCACGCTGATTGCAAACAACCAAGAGCAAGAAGAAGCCATCGAATCAGTTCCGGCCGAAACGCAAGGCGACGAAATGACCATCGGCATCAACGCCAGTTATTTGTTAGATGTCCTCAACCACCTGTCGGAAGGCCTGGTGCGCTTGTCTTTTTCCGACACAGACAGCAGCATATTGGTCGAGCTAGTGAATGATGATGGGTATCAATACATTATCATGCCCATGAAAATATGAGTTTAGCTCAGCTTAATGTGCACCACGTTCGAAACATTGCCTCCGCGCAACTGACGCTTCACCCGCGTTACAATGTTTTTTATGGTGCAAACGGCAGTGGCAAAACGTCATTATTAGAGGCCATCTACTTGCTGGGCACCGGTCATTCATTTTGCACGCGCGAAACCTCCTCTTTGATTCAGCAAGGGAAACCTGCTCTCACTGTTTTTTCACGCACGCACACAGATGAAACCGTGAGCATTCAAAAATCAATCACCCATGCCACGCAAGTGAAGATCAATCAACAGCCCTGTCAACGCAGCAGTGATTTGGCACATTTTTTACCGTGCCAAGCCTTCCATCAAGGTATTTTTCAAATCATGGATGAAGGCCCCTCCGTTCGGCGCAGCCTGCTCGATTGGGGATTGTTCCACGTGGAACCATCATACCTATCCGTCTGGAAGGATTATCGACGCATCATTAAACAACGCAAAGCAGTATTGCGTCAAAAAGCGGCTTTACAGCATTGCTTGCCTTGGAATGCCATGCTGGTTGAGCGGGCCAACGCATTAGACCGCATGCGCGCCGGCTACTTCAAAACCTGGTCAAACGTATTCCAAACGATTGTTTCTCAATTAACCGACACGCCTTGTACGATACACTATTACAAAGGTTGGGATAAAAAAGGAAGCGGCAAAGCCTTAGGCGACATCCTTCTGGAGCAATTTGTCAGCGACACCCAAGCGCAATACACGCATTCAGGCGCGCATCACGCGGACATTCTATTTGAAGCAGGCCCTCTGGGTGGGAAGCAATCATTGTCGCGCGGACAACAAAAAATCCTGCTCATTGCATTGCGTCTCGCGCAAGCCCAGATGCTCCCTAAATCCTGCGTGTATTTGTTCGATGACATTGCAGCGGAATTGGATGCGCATCATTTAGAACGGTTTTTCAATTGCTTAAACCAGGTGAAAGGCCAGTTTTTTTTGACGGCCATTGATCATCGTCATTTTTTGGATGCCTTCGCTAACTCACAACAGTCAACCGTATTTGAGGTCGAGGGCGGATGTTTCACGTGAAACATGCCCCCCTGCCACGAAATACAGCGCAAAAAAACATTGCATTCTAATGACCTCACCCTGTCGCCGACGAATCCGGCCTTGTCGATGCGCCTATTGAATATTGACCATTTCGTCCAAAACACAACAAATAAAGCCATGAAAAATAACGGTTTTCTCGCGAAAAATTGACAGAACAAAGCCAAGCAGGTTAAAATAAGCGCAAAAACCCGAGGGGGAGAAAAAATGGTCCATGCAGAGAAAGCGATAATTATTCAGCTATCGGTTTTATTCTTCGCAATCTATTATTTACTGAAGGACATTCATTCTTTCAACGGCCGAGCCAGCCAACCAACAGACCGTCTGGTCTCTGACATATCGAGTTTGGGCTTGAATTTAAAAGAAGACGAGACGTATCGGTTGAATAACATTGCGATTTTTATAGAAGATATAAAAAAACAGCCTCAATTGAAGACGCGCTTAACATTCAACATTTAAATATTTACATTGATGACGCTGACGAATATTCACTGTATGTCGCGCCAGCATGGATGCTGGCTGAGTCGATGAACTTTTGGTCAAACCGGCATATTATAGGCATTGACAAAAAATTACTAAAAAACGACTTCTCCATCGAGGAAGTGAAGACTGGGGTTGCGCATGAAGTCGGGCATATTTTAAAAAATCATTTTTCATTTACAAATGTACTCATTCGTGGACTTCAGAAAGGAATGGCATTTCCTAATCTTTATTTTTTAATGGGCCATTATTTGGCGCCCTACAATCAAAGAATGGAGTTCGAGGCCGATAAAAAAGCACTTGAGCTTTATAACGAGACAGCGTCGCATCTCGGCAGCCTATTGGGGAAGCTTGAATCAAAAGAGATAGATGACTTGTCTTTTATTATGAAATACTGTGAGAATATTGTTCGATTTTTACGGATCGATCATCCCGAGCCATATGAACAATGCTATTCTCATCCGCCCCCGAAAGAACGAATTAAAGCCTTAAACGCGCAGTCTAGTTGCTTTTTTTTCAAGCAGAATAATCAGGATGACACGTGTGATCTGGATAGGGATGCTTCGAAAGCGAACAGCCTTGTTGCGTGATCATCAAACGGCAGTTGCTTTTAAAGCGCTTTCAAAAAGAATAAGAGATCCATACCATTCGCACTGCAGAGCGGGGCTGTCCCATTTAAAAATGGAGTGAACGTCCCCCACAAATAATGCTATAATGCATGCCAATTGAGCCGCACCCGAACAAGTCACGAGGACACCGTATGAGCGTTGAACACACCTATGATTCGAATAACATCAAGGTCTTAAAAGGGCTGGATGCCGTCAGAAAACGGCCTGGCATGTATATCGGTGATACCGACGATGGGTCAGGTCTGCATCATATGGTATTCGAAGTCGTGGACAACGCCATTGATGAAGCCTTGGCGGGTCATTGCCATGCCATCAACGTGATCATTCATGCCGATGAATCGATAACCGTCAGCGATGATGGGCGCGGTATTCCTGTGGATATCCATAAAGAAGAAGGCCGCTCAGCCGCAGAGGTCATCATGACCATTTTACACGCCGGCGGAAAATTTGATGATAATTCATACAAGGTGTCGGGTGGTTTGCATGGCGTGGGCGTTTCTGTCGTTAACGCCCTGTCTGAAGAATTGCACTTAAAGGTTCTGCGTGATGGCAAAACCCATGAGCAGCATTATCACAACGGTGTGCCTGATGCGCCCATGGCCGTGACCGGCAGCGCCGAAGGAACAGGAACCCAACTCTGGTTCAAGCCCAGCGCCGCCACCTTTTCGAACATTGAGTTTCATTATGATATTTTAGCCCGACGTCTGCGCGAACTGTCGTTCTTAAATTCAGGCGTCTGTATCCATTTATTGGATGAACGCACCGACAAACGCGATACGTTTCAATACGAAGGTGGAATAAAAGCGTTTGTTGAACATTTGAATCGCAATAAAGTCGCTATTATTCCGACTGTTTTTGCCATGTGTGGAGAAAAAGATGGCATTGTCGTTGACGTGGCCATGCAATGGAATGACTCTTACCAAGAAAATCTCTATTGTTTCACCAACAATATTCCACAACGAGACGGGGGCACCCATTTGGCCGGCTTTCGTTCGGCATTAACCCGTACATTGAACAATTACATTGAAAGCGAAGGCTTCGCCAAAAAAGCAAAAATTGCGACCACTGGCGATGATGCACGCGAGGGATTAACCGCTGTACTGTCGGTCAAGGTCCCTGATCCTAAATTTTCATCTCAAACCAAAGACAAATTGGTCTCCTCTGAAGTGAAAGCCGCCGTGGAGTCTCTCGTCGCTGAAAAATTACATGACTTTTTGATGGAAAACCCATCTGTTTCAAAAGTGATTGTCGGCAAAATGTTGGATGCCGCGCGTGCACGCGAAGCCGCTCGCCGCGCACGCGACATGACCCGACGAAAAGGCGCCTTGGACATTGCGGGTTTACCTGGGAAATTGGCGGATTGCCAAGAGAAAGACCCTGCCCTCTCTGAATTATACCTGGTCGAAGGAGACTCCGCGGGCGGCTCTGCCAAACAAGGTCGCAACCGAAAATATCAAGCGATTCTGCCGCTCAAAGGCAAGATTTTAAACGTTGAAAAAGCACGTTTTGACAAGATGCTGGCCTCTCAAGAAGTCGCAACATTGATTACCGCCCTGGGCTGTGGCATTGGACCGGATGAATATGATC
>JAOAUO010000153.1 GCA_030157565.1 Legionellaceae bacterium | reverse complement strand
TATCATGGACAGAAGGACATGCGTCTTTTTGCATGTTCTTTTGTCCAATGTCCAAGAATAGCGTGACCATGCGTAAGGTTCCGAGCGGACCATAGACATCCATCTAAATAAGAAGCCCATTCCCCATTCTGACGCGCGCGGTCCGGATGAATGCAAGGACCGTGAAAAGCACTGGCCCGGCGATTGTGACAATGCATTCGTGGTTGACTGAAAAAGCGGCACGGAGTACAATCGTTGATTTAATTTTGTTTCAAGGCATGCTGATGCGATTTCTTCAACGTTTAAAACAAATATCAACCGCTCACTTTCCCTGGATTTCACGAGCTAACGTAGACCAACTGAAAAAAACGATACAGAACGAAACCAGAAAACTAGCTTGGTCTGGTGATTCAAAAGAGGAACGGAGCGCGCTAGAAACAATGAGAGCGCTTTGTTTGGCTCTTGAGGAAGTGTTTCAAACGGCGGCATTCAATCAACCCATTCATGAACTGTTGGCACAACTTAAGAGTCAAGACGATCAGGTGTTAGCCCTGGCTGTGGATGAATTGGCCCATTTCTGGTTCGATGAATTGTGTTATGAAGAAAAGCCCCTGGAGGTGCTGCCCCATTTGTTGGCCGGAAATAGCAGCTCGATCTTGCACGCGGCAGTGCTCTTGTATTTGCTGAGGAACCATCACACGGCTTATACCATCCTTCAGTCTGGATTTTTACATCAATTTTTTGCACACAATTGCACTGAAATACAGGCAGTCTCCGATGCGTATCGGTTGCTTGCATTGGGAAGGAACCCCAATGAACCTTGTTTTTGGGAAGCACAAGCATTGCAGAAATGGGCGGCCATTTTGACGGCAGGTATCCCAGGTCTTGAAAAGCATGCCCTAAACGGCCTTCAATCGGAAGTCACGCTCACTCAATCCCCCGCCAATCGCCTCGTTTTTTCAATCACAGGGGTCCCGATCAACTGGGATAAATTATATGCACGATTTGGGCATGATTTTTTGATTGAAATCTTGCGATTCAAACAAGAAAGCAATGGGTTTATTGAAACGCAATTATCGAAAACCTTAAATGACATGCCTTTAAATGCCCTCAAGACCTTGTATCAGACGATCACTACGAGCGTGGCGGAACAAGATCGGATGGCGATTTTAAATCAATTAGGCGGCGTATTGAACGACGAGAGACAGAAAGCATTGTTCGATGCTAGAGTGGTGTCCGCATGGATTTTATTGGCGACGCATCCGCGATTGATACCTCAACTTGAGGATGAGACACTGGCTGCAAGCATTCAACCGAATACCTTGAGGAAACAGCACATCCCCTACGCGATATTACTGTCGAATCGAGCTAGATTTCGCGCTTACAAGAAGGATATAAATAACGCTGTATTTGAGCTGTGTCTAAATGATCTGAACTGGGTCGTTACGCCTGCGTTACTTGTTCATTTTTATGATGACGAATCAATTGTTTCGCGTTGTCGTGACGAGAGCGATGCCTTGTTGAACACTTTGCGTCAATGCATAGATGAACATTTACCATTAAAACCGGAGTGTTTTATAGCCATTCTTGATGTTTATCGGGAACTTAGCCTGCGAGCAGACCGGTTACGTCAATTCAGCCCGGAACGATCACGCTACCCTACCACTGATCATGAATTGCAAGCGCTGATCATTGAGGCGATATTTAAGCAAAACAAAGCCGCATTGCTATCCGATTTGAGTTGGTTATCAACGGTGAATCAAGTGATCATCGACAACACGGGCTATACGGAGGAAGAGAAAAAAACGGCCATGCGCCGTACGTTGCAGGAGTGTTTATGTTTTGTGGATGATCATGATTTTCAAGAAAGCATACTACAGATCTTAAATCAAGAGATGCCTTCTATGGATACATGGAAACAAGCCGAACTCGGCGGGATGCCTCTCGTCATCAAAGCGTTATTAAATAATAATCACGCCTTGATTCAACGTTTTTTTCAAAAAGGTTTGTCAGACGCGGAGCGTTTAAAGCAGTTAACCGATATCGGTGACCTACTCGCGAACAAACGACCTGATTATGTTTCTAGCGATTCTAAACCTCGAGGTGAGCGGGTATTGCTCCGATTTATGAGAGGGGCTTATGCTCAGAAAATCACTACGCGCTCAGCGCTATTGAATGCTCTCAAACTTTACCCTGCATGGTACCTAATCAAACCGGATTTAGATGGCAATACCCTATTGCATCAAGCCGTGAATGATTGGCTGATGTTAGATCTGTTGCTAGCGGCGCTAACCCCGCAAAATCGCAATGAATGCTTGAACTCACGCAATCAATACGGCAACACGCTCCTTCATACTGCCATGATGTATGCGAAAGGCCCCAAGAAGGGATACCGTGCCATTCAAATCATATTAGAGGCTTACGCAACCGATGAAGCACGCCTTGCGGCACTTAAAGAACGCAACAATGATTGGCAGAGCGTCTTGCGCTGCTCTATTCATCGACAGACTGGCATTCTTTCTATCGATGAATTGAAATTGGTGTTAGATCTTTATCCTCGTGAGCAGCGTGCCCAGGCTATTCTGGAAACAGACCGCTATGGCGTCAATCTGTTGGGATATATTGCACGTACCCCTGCAACACTGGCGTTATTTTTAAAAGAGATACCCAGTGAAGCACTCTTGACCGGCATCAGGAGCCATCTTGTTTCCGGCAAGATGAATGCACTGCATCAGATCGGATTTAATCTGGAGGCATTGCTCGTGTTGTTAAAATCATTACCCCAAGGGCTGCGCCTTGAGGCGATAATCCATGAGCACATTTTTCTGAATGAGATGATGGATGCTCCAGAGATCTTTAACACTGTTCTGAAAACACTCTCTCGTGAACATCGTTTCATCTTGCTGAAATCCAAGGTGGAGCGGTTTCAGATCCATTATTTCTGGGAGGAATTGACCGATATTTTGAAGGAAAAAATAGAGGACATGACGGAGCAACTGAAGGGGTACGGAGCGCAGACCCGGCGACGGACCCCCACGTTTTGGGTATCAGGCCAAATGCCGATGGCTACGCTGAAAGACAAGCTCGAAGATGCCAAGGATTTTCAGGCATTAAGCGCTGTTCTTAACGCCATTTGTGAATTAGAACAAAAGCTGACGCCTGAGGAAGAGCCTCGCAACGAGCAAAAAAAACATCGCATCAATCAATGACCATCGTTTTGCCAGTTGATTTTTTTGTCGTCCTCGCGAAGGCAAGGACGACAGGATAGCCGAAACGATGACTGAGGCCTGTTTTTACAGGTTGTTTTGTCTAAACGCGAATACAGATTCACTCGGATCTGAACATTCACGCCCGAATTTGATTTTATAACGGTCACGAAGTACAATGATTGGCTTCATTATATATTCAAGGCATACTGATGCGATTTCTTGAACGTTTAAAACAAATCTCTGCTGCGGACTTTCCTTCGACTTCACTGGCGAACATAAAGCAGTTAAAAAATACGATACAGACCGAAAGCCTAAGGCTAGCCTGGTCGCCTGATTCACAAGAGAATCCGACAAAAAAAGAGCTGAACGCGCTGCAAACCATGAGAGCGCTTTGTTTGGCTCTGGAAAAAGCGTTTCAACCGGACCAAGCCAATCGATCCATTCATGAATTGCTAGCACATCTCAGCAGTGAAGATGATGACGTATTGACCTTAGCTGTCGATGAATGGGCCGATTTCCTGGGCGAGGAATTGTGTGATGAAGAGCATCCCCTGAAAATACTGCCCCATCTATTAAAAGGGAATAATAGCGCCATATTGCAAGCGGCAGCGCTCTTGTATTTGCTCAGGAAAAATAGCACAGCAGATGCTATTCTTCAGTCTGGATTTTTGCATCAATTTTTTGCACACAATTGCACTGACATGCAGGTGGTATCGAATGCGTATCGATTGCTTTCTTTAGGCGTGAAGGCCGATGAACCTTGTTGCATTGAAGCAAACCAGTTACTGAAATCGGTGGCCACGGTAACGTATGGTATCTCTGGCTTTAAAGGCCATGCATTAAACGGTCTTCTGTCGAAAAAGACGCTCACTCAACGCCCTCCGAAACCCCTCAAATTAGCCATCACCTCGACACCCAAAAACTGGGATAAATTATATGCACTATTTGGGCATGATGTTCTGTTTCATATCTCGCGCGCCGATCCAGACGATACCGATGGGTTTCTTCGAAAGCAGACTTCACGCACGTTGAGAGGCATGTCTGTGGAAGCGCTCCATGTTTTGTATCAGATGGTTAACACGCGCGTAGCCGAGCAAGATCGATGGCGGATGTTTCATAACTTAAATGCATCATTACACATCGACCAAAAACAAGCCTTATTCGATGCCGGCGTGGTATCCGCGTGGATTTTATTGTCCTTCGCTCCGGAACTGATGAATCAAATTACCCCTGAGACACTGGCGACAAGAATTCATCCGGACACGTTGAGCAAACAGCATATTCCATACGCAATGCGCATAGTGCAACACAATACATTTCGCGAATACAAGCATAATATAAATAACAGCGATATAAATAACGCGGTGTTTGAGCTGTGTCTAAATGATCTGAACTGGCCGGTTGACCCAAAGTCGCTTGATCATTTTTATGAAGACAGGGCGATTAGGTTGCGTTGTCACAACGAGAGCCTTCTCTTATTGGGTGCCTTGCGTCAACTCATCACAGCACGTTTACCTTTAACACCAGAGGGATTCTTGACCATTACAGACATGTATCGACACGACAACTTTCGCGCGAAAAGACTCCGTCAATTCAGCCAGGAAAGATCAGTCTATCCCAGCACTGATTATGAATTACAAGCGCTGGTCATTGAGGCAACATTTGAGCATGACAAGGATTCATTCGTGTCTAATTTGAGCTGTTTGTCAATCATGAATCAAGCCATTTTGGACAACACATTCTATACGGCCGAAGAAAAGCGAAATGCCAGGTACCGTTCAGTATATGAATGCTTAACATTTATAGACAATGCTCCTTTACAGGAAGCCTTGTTTTCTTTCTTGGATAAGGAGAGGACTGCTTTCCCAGACCTGGATTTACGCTCTCTCGATTGCCACCGGAACGCCACCAAAAAAGCATTATTAAATAATAACCGTGCTTTTCTTCAGCAGCATCTGTTCAAGCAGAATATGTCGGATGCGGAGCGTCTAAAAAAGTTAGCGTGTATAGGAAAGAACTTAATGGGCACATCATCTTTGGGCACGTTCAAGGATGATCATGCTTTTATATTGTTCATTTATTTAGCTAACTGTCTTTCTTTAGCTCAGAATAAGACCACATACTCGGTTCTATTTTATGTTTTTAGCCTTTACCCTACCGAATATCTAACCGCACAGGATTCTCATGGTCAGACACTATGGCATAAAGCCGTGCCCCATAGGATGTTATTAACGCCCTTGCTAGAGATGTTAGAGATGTTAAGCGCCGAAAATCGCATGCAATACTTGAACATACGCGATAAAGACAATAACACGCTCCTTCATACTGCCATCAAAGAGACTGCGCTCAAAAAGACTGGCATGGCAGATTCGAAAAGACTCTTGGACTTGGTGAAGAACGAATTCATGATCAAGAAACGCATATTGGCCGCTTACAAAACGCCTGAGGCACAACTTGCGGCTGTGAAACAACAGAATAATCGTAAAGAAAGCGTGTTGAATTGCCTGATGCTGAACAACAATATTTCTAATAAAGACATTGAATTGATCTTATCGATTTATCCTCCCGAGCAACGTTGCGATGCTGTTTTTGAAAAAAACAATCAAGGCATTCATTTTTTGCACTGGGCCGCAGAAAGACCTGAAGTATTAAAGGAGGTGTTAAAGTTCATACCGAGCGAGACACTCTTTACTGCCATCCAAGAGAGAACCTCAGATCATAAAAATAGGCTAAAATCGCACAAATTTAATCCCACTACATTACTCCTGTTTTTAAACGAATTGCCTTCGGAGCAACGCCTTAACGCGATAGAAAATGAGGATATTTTGCTGAATATTATGATGAAAAACCCATCTATCATTAAAACGATGCTGAATACATTATCGCGCGAACACCGTTTCATATGGGTAAAGACCAATATGACAAAGTTTCAGTCAAATGCTGCATCATGCGATTATTTCGATACTTTAGCCCATGTTTTAAGCGAGAAAATAGAGGATATGCCTGTCTACGATGAGGGAAACCCAGTGCAGACCAGACGGCGAACACTCTCTTTTTGGGTACCAGGTCAAACGTCCAAGGATACACTGAAAAACAAAATCAAGCAGGCGGTAGATTTGGGTGCATTAAAGAACGTACTGCATGA
>JAOAUO010000152.1 GCA_030157565.1 Legionellaceae bacterium | reverse complement strand
ATGGACAGAAGGACATGCGTCTTTTTGCATGTTCTTTTGTCCAATGTCCAAAAATAAATATCCGTGGCGCTAAGATTCAGCCAAGTTCCCTTTGCTTTCTAGCCAAATTTTCCGATCGCCAGCACGTTTTTTAGCCAACATCATGTCCATCAGAGCGTACGTGGTCGGCTCATCATCCAACGTTAACTGCACCAAGCGCCGAGTATTGGGATCCATTGTGGTTTCGCGTAACTGCAAGGGATTCATCTCGCCCAACCCTTTGAAGCGTTGCACATTGATTTTACCTTTATTTTTTTTAGTCAACGTAGCAATGATGACCTCACGTTCTTCATCATCCAATGCATAGTGCACGTCTTTTCCTGCATCAATGCGGTACAACGGTGGCATGGCAACAAAAATATGTCCCGCTAACACCAGAGGCTTATAATGACGGAGAAATAAGGCGCAAATCAATGTGGCAATGTGTGCACCATCGGAGTCGGCATCTGCAAGAATACATATTTTTCCATATCTCAACCCCGACAAATCATCAGATCCCGGGTCAACCCCTATGGCCACAGAAATGTCGTGAATTTCTTGCGAGCCCAGAACCTGGGATGACTCCACTTCCCATGTGTTTAAAATCTTACCACGCAACGGCAAGATGGCTTGGAAATCTTTGCTTCGTGCCTGTTTCGCCGATCCTCCCGCAGAATCACCCTCTACAAGAAATAACTCCGCTTGACTCAAATCTTGTTGCAAACAATCGGCCAGCTTGCCAGGCAATGCGGGCCCCTGATGCACACGCTTTCGGGTGATTTGCTTGGCTTGACGTAATCGTTTTTGCGCACGCTCAATCACAAATGTTGCCAATAATTCCCCTTGCGCGCGGTGTTGGTTCAGCCATAAAGCAAATGCATCTTTGATGGCATTGCTAACAAAGCCTGCGGTTTGTCTAGAGCTAAGTCGCTCTTTGGTTTGGCCTGCAAATTGCGGTTCCTTCATCATCACAGACAATACATACTGGCATGGCTCCCACAGGTCATCTGCCGCTAGCTTCACCCCGCGTGGCAATAAATTTCGTAACTCACAAAACGCCGACATGGCATCAAACAAGCCCGATCGCAACCCATTCACATGCGTACCGCCTTGAATGGTGGGAATTAAATTCACATAACTTTCACTGAGAATGCTGGCGGACTGCGTTGACCAAACCAATGCCCAATCCAGCATGGCCTCATCCGTTTTAAATTCACCACTAAAAGGCGCGTCAGGCAAGTAATCCGCCGGCAATGATTGCGTTAAATAGTCCGTGAGGCCTTTTTCATAACACCAATGCGATTTTTCATGCGTGGCTTGATTGATAAACGTCATGGACAAACCAGGGCATAAGACCGCCTTGGCACGCAACACATGGGTTAATTGCTTAACAGACAAACGCGTGGTATCAAAATATTTGGGGTTGGGCCAAAACCGAATGGTGGTTCCGGTCTCGCGTTTTTTAACAGGCCCCACTTCCGTGAGCTCGCACGTTTTGTGACCGTTTGCAAAAGACATTTGATACAACATGCCCGATCGTTTGATGCTCACATCGAGCCGATCAGACAATGCATTCACAACCGAGACCCCTACGCCATGCAATCCGCCTGAGAACGTGTAACTTTTATCTGAAAATTTTCCACCCGCATGCAAACGCGTCATGATGACTTCAACGCCGCTTAACCCCAACGAGTGCATGTCCACCGGCATACCACGCCCGTTGTCTTCCACTTCAACGGAACCATCTTCGTGCAGCGTCACAACGATTCGGCTCGCGAAACCGGCCAGCACTTCATCCACGCTATTGTCAACCACTTCTTGCGCCAGGTGATTCGGACGCACGGTGTCTGTATACATGCCTGGGCGTCGTTGCACAGGCTCCAGTCCACTTAGTACTTCAATGGCTTCAGCGGTGTAAAGTTCTGTCATATTTGAATGGCTCGATCTAGGCAAAAGTAATTGTTAGTTTACCATCATCCCGCCACAATCGGCGGAAATTTATGGGTATAATTTAATGGCCGTTGACTGAGTGCGATGACTGCACGCAAGGCGGTGTTAATAAAAGCCATTGCCACCTCGTCTGTGCCCGCCACTGTGGTAGGGATCCCTTCATCGCATTGCATCGCAATCTCCTGATTCAATGGAAGCTGACCCAATAATTTCACTTGCTTTTCATCACACATTTTCTGTGCACCACCTTGACCAAAAATAGGCTCTTCATGACCACACTGGGTGCACGTATGCATCGCCATGTTTTCAATCACGCCTAGCACATGAATCCCTGTTCGCTCAAACATCGTCAATGCTTTTTGAGCATCTAACGTGGCCACCTGTTGCGGCGTGGTGACAACGATTGCCGCCGTGAGCGGGATTTTTTGAACCAGTGTTAATTGGATGTCGCCCGTTCCTGGTGGCAGATCAATCAATAGATAGTCTAGGTCATCCCACAGGGTAATATCTAACATTTGAATCAGCGATTTAGCTAACATCGGCCCGCGCCAAATCAAGGCCTGGTCCCCTTCGGTCAGGTAAGCAATCGACATGGCTTGGACGCCGTGTGCACGAACCGGTAAATAATGCTCGCCGCTGATTTGCACGGGTTCTGTTTTGCCTAACATCAACGGAATACTGGGGCCATATATATCGGCATCTAAAATGCCTACGCGTGCTCCGGCGCGAGCCAGTGCAATGGCCAGATTGACCGTGACGGTCGATTTGCCAACCCCGCCTTTTCCCGATGCAATCGCAATGGTATTTTTAACCCCACGCAAGCCCTTTCCAACCAATTGAGTTTGATGGGCCTTGATAAAGGGATCGAGTGTCACGGTAATCTGATACTGAGGATATTCGCGACTGAGTAAGGAGGTCTGCATCGGAATAAACGCATCGTGTAAAAATTGAGTTGGAAAACCCGCAGACAAATTTACCGTTAAATGGCCGTTATCGAGTGAAACGATGGGCTTGATGCCCATTTCATTCAATGTCATATTGAGCACAGGATCATGGCTGTTCATGATGCTTGTGGCGATGGTTTGTTCAATCGTCATATCAATCCTTAAACCTAGAGAAATCAGGGCGTAAGACGATGACTATACCTTTTTTTGAAGTATTTTGTAATGGTTACATGGTTTGGACAAAGCCACATGCGATTTTTAGATGTGGCTTTGTCCAAAGACCAAACGTGTGCGATATTAAGCTTTGGATTTTTTTACGGCTACTTTTTTAACGGGATCTTTTTCAGAGGTTTCACACACCATGCCTTCGGTATCGGCACAACACTCACATCCACATCCACATCCACATCCACAGCGTTTAGATGACATGTGTTTATGACAACACATCATCAAGCCGGCCAAAAACATCCCAAAAATGCCTAAGCCACTCAACGTCATAAACGTTAAAACAGTGGCTAATACAAGCAGCACGATGCCAAAAATTGAACACCAATGGGTTTTGCAGGCCGTAATGTTACATTTTTTTAAATCGTCCATCATTTTCTCCATGCCGAAGTATCCAAGGATCGAGTCCATCCAAAACCGACTCCTATTTATATACTAGATCACTTCTGCGCAATATGAAACCATTCATAAAAAAAAACAAAAATAAACGTTTTATTACGCAAAATCCTGAAAGGCGAACTAGTCTAATGAATATAGACATTGGTTTCTAAACGCTTGACGAGGAGTGAGTCATGAAATTTAAATATGCATCAGGTCTTATTGTATTTAGTCTTCTTACTCCCCCCTGTTTTGCAGGAGAACGTGAAATAGCCATTACCATTGATGACTTACCGTTTGTAGGCACCAATAGCAATGATCCAGGCAATTTAAAACGAACACAAGAACGCTTCATGAAGATTGTACAAAGCCTTATCGATAACCATGTCCCTGCCACAGGCTTTGTCATCGCGGGAGCCATTGGTAAAGGACAGTGGGAATTACTTCAAGCCTTTCGCATGGACGGGTTTTCGCTCGGAAATCATACTTATTCACATGCCAATTTAAACCGGGTGGGTGCTGAAAAGTACATCGATGAAATTGCGAGAGCAGATCAAACCTTAAGCCCCGTCATGACGCAGCCTAAATATTTCCGTTATCCTTATCTAGCCGAAGGAAAAGGCTTGGTTAAGTCGGAAGTACAAGATTATTTAACAGCCAATCAATACACAATTGCTCCTGTCACTATAGATAGTAAAGATTATCAATTCAATGAACGATTATTAAAAATATCTTGGCGCGTAAGAAACCAATATTTAAATCAGATTAAACAACAATATCTTGATTACATTTGGAAAGAAACATTAAGAGCTGAAAAAAGATCGAAAAACTCAAACGTCAAACAGATTTTATTGGTGCATTCCAATTTGCTCAATAGCCATTTTTTAGGTGATGTCATTCAAATGTATAAAAAAAATGGCTATCGCTTTATTAGCTTAACCGATGCACTCAGCAATACAGCGCCTCCCATGGTGAATGAACCTGTGGTTGAACACCATGAGATTTCAGCGATAGAAAAGACCTGGTAATCCGGCCCTGTCTTGCCGCATAATTGCGCCACTGTCATTATCAACGAGAACATGTATTATGAGCAAACAGGTATTTTGTGTGAAATTAAACCAAGAAGCGGAGGGCATGAATGCCCCCCCCTTTCCAGGCCCATTAGGCACCCGCATTTTCAATGAGGTATCAAAACAAGCCTGGAGCATGTGGCTCAGTCATCAAACCATGTTAATCAACGAATACCGTCTCAGTCTGATTGATGCAAAAGCACGAGAATATCTTCGAAAAGAGCTACAAGACTATTTTTTTGGTGAAGGATCAAAAAAACCAGATGGATTCACACCTCACCCATAAGGAAGACTGCCATGATGCATGAGCTGCTCCATTTAAGTGAAGAAGTCCAATATGCGGTCGAAGTCAAACAGCCCATTGTCGCACTTGAATCGAGCTTTATTTCATATGGCGAGCCCTACCCCGATAACATCGCGGCGGCCAATCAAATAGAGCAATGCATTCGCGATGAAGGCGCTATCCCGGCGACCATAGCCATTCATCAAGGAAAAATCCACATTGGCGTGTCTCAAAGCCTCATGCAGCTTTTGGCTAGTCCGCATGAGGTCACGAGGGCATCTAGACGAGACTTAGCGTTTGTACTCAGTCGAAACATGAGCGCCTGCACCACGGTTGCTGCCACCATGTTTTGCGCGCATCTCGCTAAGCTCCCCTTGTTTGTCACGGGCGGCATTGGCGGAGTGCACCATCATGCCACTGAAAGTTTCGACATTTCAGCGGATTTAATTGAATTGTCAAGCACGCCTGTCACGGTTGTGTGCTCCGGTGCTAAGTCTATTCTTGATTTACCCAAAACATTGGAAATGCTTGAAACCCAAGGCGTGCCCGTGATGGGTTATCAAACGGATGAGTTCCCAGCATTCTATAGCCATTCTAGCGGGATCCCATTGTTGCATCGTCTGGATACTGCCAATGATATTGCCCGCTTAATGGCTTATCAACGCAAGCTTGGTTTAAGCAATGGGATAGTGATAGCCAACCCCATCCCTAAAACAGCAGAAATTCCAGATGATCAAATCATGCCGATTATTAAGCAAGCACAACAAGAAGCCAAACACATCAACGGCAAGTCCATTACTCCTTTTTTATTGCAACGCATCGCTGAACTCACTGCAGGACAAAGCTTACACGCAAACATTGAGCTCATTAAAAGCAACGCTATCCTGGGCGCTCGCATCGCTGTAGCCTATCAAAATCAACAAAACTGAAAAATAAATTAAAAAAAACGACAAGAAGCCTTGACTCAAAACCGTTCTCAGAGTCTAATAGCAACCGTTGGCCAGATAGCTCAGTCGGTAGAGCAGAGGATTGAAAATCCTCGTGTCGGCGGTTCGATTCCGTCTCTGGCCACCATTTTTCATAATGTTAATCAATAACATACAAAAATTAAACATTAATTAAAAATAATGTTTTTTTTCTAGTAGGACTATAGTAGTACATAAGTTACATAATACTACACCCGATTTTCAAAACTTAACGCCATCACTATTTAAGCCAGCCTCTAAATGTAGCTAAGGCCATCAATTAATTTATTCTATGGAGATAACGCTAAACCGCTTGCATCGTCACCCAAATTAAGATCATCTTAAATTTAATATAGACAACATGATCATTTTGTAATATAGTTCGATTCTATTTTACAAATAGCAATGGAAAACAACAAATGAATATCCGCCTTCTGCTTTCCTTATTAAGATCAAACGTAACTGCTCACCCCTATTATCCGCTACGCGGCTAACAGAGGTGAACGACAATG
>JAOAUO010000151.1 GCA_030157565.1 Legionellaceae bacterium | reverse complement strand
CATCTGGGCGTGTACGCCAGCCCCGGCCTGCAAGGCCATACGCAAGGTTGGCAAAGCCGCCTGCAAGCGTTGGTCGCTGGTTATCATGCCATCAAAAATAGGCACATTTAAATCTTCGCGAATCAGTACGCGTTTTCCGCGAAGGTCCAGATCGCTCATTTTGATAACATTCATGGTTATTCCTCAAGATTCATCATGTAATTTGCGGTATCGAGCATCCGATTAGAGAAACCCCACTCATTATCATACCAGGCTATCACTTTCACTAAATTCCCCAACACTTTTGTTTGCGTCGTATCAAACACGGCGGACGCGGGGTAATGGTTAAAATCGCAGGATACCAGCGGCTCGTCGTTGATATGCAATACATCGCTCGCGGCTTTCCGCATAATACCATTGACCTCGTCCACGTGAGTGGGGCGCATGGCAATGAACGTTAAATCAATCACCGACACGTTTAGTGTGGGCACACGCATGGCGAAACCATCCAGTCTACCAGCCAATTCAGGCAAGACCAAGCCCACCGCAATAGCCGCCCCTGTTTTGGTCGGAATGATCGATTGAGTGGCGGAACGTGCTCGATGTAAATCGGAATGGCTGCCGTCCAATAACATTTGATCTTTCGTGTAAGCATGAACCGTATTTAACAAGCCGTGTTCTATGCCAATCGCTTCATGCAGCGGCTTGACGACGGGGGCCAAACAGTTTGTTGTGCATGAGGCATTCGAGACAATGATATCTGAGGCCTTCAATATGGCGTGGTTCACTCCGTACACAATGGTGGCGTCAGCATCTTTTCCGGGTGCGGATATCAACACTTTTTTAGCGCCCGCATGAATATGTTGCATGGCATGCGCTCGCTGTGTAAAGCGGCCTGTGCACTCAAAGACCAAATCAATATCCAATTCTCTCCAAGGCAAGGCCTCGGGGTTGCGGTCAGACGTGATGAGGATGGGGTGACCGTCGACAATCATCGTTTGGCCGTCTACCTCAACCGGGCTGTGAAAACGGCCATGTGTGGAGTCATAGCGCGTTAAGTGAGCGGTCGTCTGAATACCGGATAAATCATTGATGGCTACAACATGAAAGTCATGTTGACGCTTGTTTTCAAAAATAGAACGCAAAATGCAACGGCCAATGCGGCCATACCCATTGATTGCAACACGAATGGTCATACCAGGTCTCCGAATTTTTTATGAAATAATGCACGCAGGGCGGTTAGCGCATGGGCTACCGTGATCCCAAATGCTTGATAAGTCTCTTCTGGCGGTGCTGAAAGACCAAATTGGTCCACGCCGATGACAATTCCATCGAGCCCAACAAAACGATACCAATATCCGGTTGCCGCGGCTTCAATGGCAACGCGCGCACGGATGGCATGGGGCAACACGTGTTCTTGATAGGCTTCATCTTGTGCTAAAAACAATTCTGCACAAGGCATTGAAACGACCCGAACATGAAGTCCTTCGGCTTTGATTTGACGTGCCGCTTCAATAGCCAGATGGACTTCCGATCCGGTTGAGATGAGGACTGCATCCGGTGTTTGCTCACTATCGTAAAGAATATAAGCCCCACGTTGAATCAGTGACCCATCCTCGGTCCGATGGGTTAGTGCGGGTAAATCTTGTCGCGACAAGAGTAAACACGAGGGACCGTTATGCCGTTCCAGGGCGTGTTGCCAAGCCACGGCCGTTTCTAGCAGATCGGCCGGACGCCAAACATGCATGTTGGGCGTCATCCGCAACATGGCGGCATGTTCAATGGGTTGATGGGTTGGCCCATCTCCGCCTAAACCAATGGAATCATGCGTATAAACAAAAATCACGCGCTGTTTCATGATGGCACTTAAGCGAACGGCATTACGAGCATAATCTGAAAATACTAAAAAAGTGCCGCCATAAGGAATAAACCCACCATGCAATGCCAGGCCATTCATGATGGCAGACATGCCAAATTCGCGCACGCCATAATGGATGTAATTGCCGTTTACCTGTTCGCGAGACAAGGAGCGGCTTCCAGACCAATTGGTGTTGTTTGAACCCGTTAGATCCGCAGAACCTCCTAACAGTTCAGGTAAAATAGTCGCATAGTGTTCTAAACAGAACTGCGAGGCTTTGCGTGTGGGCATGGTTTTTTTTGCGTTCAAGCATTCAGCAATGAAGGCACTGGAATGCTGCGGCCATGCGTCTGGTAAATCACCATTAATGCGTCGTAAAAAGGCATGGTAATCGTCTGGGCGCTCTTTTTGATAAGCATGACACTGTGTTAGCCATTGTTGCTCATCGTACAGCCCTTGCTCCACGTGATTCCAGGCCGCGTAGAGTGCGTCTGGAATCACAAACGCCGGGTAGGGCCAATTCAATTCCGAGCGCATCTGTTGGATGTCTGCGGCACCCAATGGAGAACCATGGACCTGTTCTGTGCCCGCAGAAGCCGAGCCGAAGCCGATGGTTGTTTTGCATATGATCAAGGTTGGTTGTTGGGTTTCGTTCAATCCGGCTTGAATGGCGCGTTCGATGGCGACCGGATCATGGCCATCGATTGGCCCGATGACTTGCCAGTGATAGGCGTTGAAGCGTGTAGCGGTGTCATCGGTAAACCACGTGTCAACAGGGCCATCGATAGAAATACCATTGTCGTCATAAAAAACAATGAGTTTCCCCAAGCCCAGCGTACCGGCTAAGGAGCAGGCTTCATGAGAAATCCCTTCCATCAAACAACCATCACCGACGAATGCGTACGTGTGGTGATCAATGAGCGCGGTTTCTTTCACATTGAATTCAGCCGCCAAAGTTCTTTCGGCAATGGCCATGCCAACGGCATTGGCAAGCCCCTGACCCAATGGGCCTGTCGTGGTCTCAACGCCGGGTGTATCGGTGCATTCCGGATGGCCAGGCGTTTTTGAATGCAATTGACGATAGTGTTTCAGATCGTCAATGGTTAAGGCATATCCGGTTAAATGCAATAGCGAATAAAGCAGCATCGAACCGTGCCCATTCGACAAGACAAATCGGTCGCGATTAAACCATTTTGGGTTGAGCGGGCTGTGTTTTAGAAATTTAGTCCACAAAACAGTCGCAATGTCGGCCATGCCTAACGGCATCCCCGGATGCCCTGACTGGGCTTGTTCGACCGCGTCGATGCTTAAAAACCGAATAGCATTTGCTAATACCGGGTGATTGACCATGCGATTTCTCGTGCTGTAAACAAGGGCGCTATTGTCGCTCAGATGCATTGTTTCAGCAAGGCTGAAGGCAATCCCTTTCTTCATCCTGAACGAAACGAGGGATGTATTGGGCTGGTTAATGCGTTCATTAGGGATACCCCTAATTGCGTTCTGGACGGCGTGAAACGTTATAATGAATGTCGGCCTCAGTCATCGTTTCGCCAGTTGATTGTTCTGTCGTCCCCGCCTTCGCGGGGACGAAAAAATTGCCGAAACGATGACTGAGACCTGAATGTCTCTCCCCATCATGTGCCCGCAAGGCGAATACGCTGAGGGGTTACTCCTAAAGATTATTCACGGAAGACTGATGAAAAATAGCATAGCCATTGTTGGTGTTGGATATGTAGGGCTCGAACGGACTATTCTATTTTCAACAGCTGGATTCTCTGTCATTGCTTATGATCAGAGTGCCATGCGAATCAAAATTGGGATGACCTACTAAATGTTAATGCCCGCAATGCTGCTTTTAATCCGCTGTGCGCATCACTGGTGATGCCCGTTAAACCATGCAGGCCTCGAGACACCAAGCTTTCCATAAAGGCACGCCAATGCACTTCAGCCTCTGAAAGTGAGACAGATACACCCAATACATGGCGCATCCCCATGCTATCAATTCCATAGGCAACTAAAACTGCTGAGTCAATCACGCTACCACCGTCGCGGACTTTCTCATAGCGTGCATCCAGCATTAGGTAAATATACTGGCCTAGGGGACGCGAACGCCACAGAATAAACTCTTCATCTAATAATTGAGCCGCTCGACTGACTTCCATACTGGTTACTTCAAGGCCGCATAGCTCCTCCAGTATTGCTGTAACCTTGCGGGTTGATACACCTTGAATATACATTTCAGCCAGTGCGAGCTTCAAAGCCCGCTCTGAACGCAAGCCACGCTCAAGAAAAAAAGGATAAAAATTACCCTCTCGCACTTGAGGTACCTGTCAATTTAATGCCCCTAATCGGGTATTTAATTGCTTGGGCTTAAAGCCATTCGCATATCCGTCCGCTCATACGCTGTCGCATTTATATATCTATCCACGACGGAAACGAAATTGAAACGAATAGCAGCGCTATCGGCGGCGAATCCCGACATGGTGTTTACGCATGTAATTCATCATATCAACGAGGAATCACTACGGACATGTTTTCATGAGCTGGATGGAAAGAAGGCGATTGGAATCGATGGAGTAGATAAAGCGAACTATGGGGAAAATCTGGACGAGAATCTTCGTGTCGAATGCGCTCAAGGGGGGGGGCGTTATGACCGCCGTGTTGACATCCTCTCCGTTCTTTAGGGCGGGGAGGATGTCAACACGGTCGAGAAGGCGGGCCTTTATTACGATGGCTTGTGTCGTGTTAAGTTTACTCACTTACAATCAATACCCGGCTAAATAGGACATACTCAGGATCTTTGCCCTAACCCTGATTGATATGCTCTTTTAAAGACAAGTCAGGGCTTTTGTGCACTAATATCCTCTGCTCAGTACATGGTTAATCGCCTGCTTGGAAAACCGCAGTAAAATCTTGATATGGGCGCTTGGAGAGCACTTGATCGTTGAGGCATGCGACATCGTTGAGGCATGAAATTCACTCTTTGTGTATTTAATGATATAATCGTGCTTTATTCTCTGGATGAATGAGTGCCCATGGCGATCGTTTTGCAGCGGTTACAGTGTGTTTTAGAGAAAAACAACCCGTCGATGACTGATGCGGTCTCGATCACCGGCTATCTCAATGCAGCGCCTGAGGATTCTTCTGTCGCCTCAAAACCGATTATTTTTAAATTGTTGGTGGAAGAAGATGCGTCGTTGGTGCTTGAATACAGCACGCTTCGTATGCTGTTACAAAATAAGCTGAAGGCCATGAAGACAGCGGTGGATGCGGACCAAAAACAAGCATTGGAACGCGAAATCATTCCGTTAGTGGAAGAGGCGCTTCAGTTATCGACGTTAATCGATCAAAAATATTGCCATTACATCAATGATCGGCCTAATTTACGAAAAGCCCATCTTGAAAATCATCAAGTACTCTATCGGCGCTGGTTGCATGTACATAAAAACCACCTTCTCGTGCATGGTTGTCGTGGTCCACTTCATGTGGATATGCCGCTTGCAGATGAGATACGGATGTTCTTTGAAGGAACCAATCCCTATCGACTAGGGGCACTGCGCATGCGCCGTTTATTGATTGCATTGGTCCCGATCGTCAATCATTTTAAGCAGTATGACCTATGGATCCGTTGGTTGGATGGATTTGCCGCGCCTGCCTTTTCTTATTTCAACCTCTTGTTTTTTTTGCCCAGGTTGACATTGAATGCTTATACTTTGGGGTCTCACTGGATTGAACATGCATCGATGAGTCCGGAAGAGCGCTCGCTAGGGAGATCTGTACGTTTTTACGCACAATGGGATCGCCTGTGGCCCCAACTGACCAATGATATAGGGTGGGGCACAAATGCCGCACTGATGTTCTTCGTGTTCACGGGAGCATTACAGCCCTTTGGTATTTATTTAGGGATTGCTTCATCGCTCTATGATTTATTATTATCGTCTTTGCGCGGCTATGAGGAAGTGTGCCGTTTAGGTGGATTGGAACAGCAATACCAGCTGCTGCACCAGCAAGATCCAAACAATGCGGACGTCAAAGCCTATTTAACCTTGCTCCAAAAACGCATTCATCGTGAGCGAGAGCTCCTGTTGCTTGCCCTGACTAATTTTTCTGTGTTATTTTTTGTAGCGATTCTCGCGCTCCCATCCTTTGCAACCTTGAGTCCGTGGGTGCCGGTGGCTGGTTCCGCTCTGTCCGTTATCATGACGCTACTTAATTTTTGCGGCCGTGATTATTTAAAACCTGCTGCCGCGACCGAGTTAGACGCTTTATTAAAATGTGATCTGCCAGAAGAGGCGCTCGTGATTCAGGACAGCACCGAGTCGGTGATGCGGCAGGCGTTGGACGCTTCATTAAAAAGCGACGTGCGAGAGGAGGCGCCAGTGATCCAGCAAAGCGATGAATCGCTGATACCGCAAGGGAACAGCCGTCCTTTTTTTTTCTCCGATAATCTTGCGGGCTCTAGTCCTAACTTGCGTCGGAGACACGCGTCATGCCCTCACCTTCCCACCCCCAGATCGCCGGTCACGATCACCGCATCGCTCAGTAGCGAGTGCTTCTTCTCTGATCCCGATCTAAATAAAACCGGCCTCGACCGCCGTTCCGACCACATGATCACTATTTAAACTAAGGGCCCATG
>JAOAUO010000150.1:1580-6475 GCA_030157565.1 Legionellaceae bacterium | reverse complement strand
CTGCACGACGCCCGCCAACTATTTCCATGCGCTTCGCCGCCAGCAGCATCGCGAAGCGCTTTGTACAAGCATAGCCCAAAGCTCAATTGGGGGCGGGCAGTCACGTGATTAAGCGCCGTCGAGCCTTTGTTTCCGTGCGCGATGCGGACAAAGCCGGCATTGGTGAAATCGCCAAACGCTTGATTGATTTGCACTTTGAAATCCTGGCCACACGAGGAACCGTTGCTGTACTGAAGGCCGCGGGCATTGCCTGCACGCGGGTGTTTAAAGTGGCCGAAGGTCGACCGCACGTGGTGGATCACATTAAAAACCATGAGATTGATTTTATTGTTAACACAACGGAAGGCAAACAAGCCATTGCGGATTCGTTTGCAATCCGACGCAGTGCATTGCAGCATAAGGTGAGCTACACGACCACCTTGTCAGGAGCACAAGCCGCATGCTTGGCAATGAAATATGAAGATAGACAAACCGTAACACGACTACAGGATTTACATGATGCAAAAACACCCGATGACCGTTCAAGGTGCTGAGGCGCTAAAACAGGAGTTACACCGCTTAAAAACCATTGAGCGGCCGCGAATCATTGAATCCATTGCCACGGCCCGTGCGCATGGTGATTTGAAAGAAAATGCGGAATATCACGCAGCGCGTGAGGAACAGAGTTTTACCGAGGGTCGCATTCAAGATTTGGAAGCCAAACTCTCCATGGCGCAGGTCGTTGATACCCGTAAAATGCCGAATCAGGGCAAAGTCGTGTTTGGGGTCACGGTGCATTTATGCCATGTGCAAACCGATGCAGAAGTGATCTATCAAATTGTAGGCGAAGATGAAGCGAATATTAAATTAAATAAAATTTCTTATAGCTCACCCATTGGACACGCTTTGATTGGAAAACACGTGGATGACACGGTCGTTGTGAAAACACCGGGCGGGGTGGTTGAATATGAGATCATGTCAGTGGATTATGACGTTTAGCGACTCGCTGGTTTGCGTGCTGGCGTCTTGCATGGGTTTGCGTTCAAAAAAGCGATGTCGGATGCCTTTCATGGCATGTAACTCACCTGGGAATGTGGTTTGAAAGGATTCGAATTCTTTTTTTAGTGTTTGATAATGATCGAAGTCGGGATTAATCAATTGGGCGGTGCTGGTCGCCCCCATCGCATAATAAAAGCCCAAGTCAACGATCATGGCCGTCAGAATCAATGCCCATCCTAGCGGCGTTCCAACCCAACACGAAGCGAAGGTCGTGAGCAGCGTGTTGGTGGCCACATAACTGCCGGCAATGGTCGAAAACGCACCAAAAGTCAGGGCCATTGCTTTTAACATTTGTTTTAAAAGCGATTCCGGATAATGGCCCATTTTGGCCTGTTTTATCTGAAGATCTTGATTGATGAGCGTGGTCAAGCGCAGATAGCCGTCGTATTGTTCCGGCTCAACGGACCACATATGCATGCTCGTCAACCATTGATGGATAGCCGATGTTGCATGGAGCTGTTCTGAATACAAATCAAGGAGCCTGCTGAGTTCGGTGTTCGAACCGGTTATTCCAAGGGCATCCTGTAAGAAGGTCACTTCAAAACTATAAAACAAACCGCTGCCAAAAATCATGCAACAAATGGATAAAAAGACCACCATCGGATTGGATAGGGTGGGCATGAGCGAAAACAAATCCAACCAAAATAAATAGCCTGTTGCCGCATTTTGAATCATTCCAAGCCACAGTAAAAAATAGTAAAGCATGTCTCGGCCGTGTTGTTTGAGTGCCTCGAGCCAGCCTTGTTCTGAATTTTGGAGTGGTGGGGTGTAAAGGTGAACCGCGTTGAGAATCAGGGCCTCAAACGCTTGTATCAGACGTAATTTTTCAGCTTCAACAGGCAGCCGTTCTAAGGGGTTGGTTTGTTGAGTGAGCGCCTCAAAGGCTTGCATGAGCTGTAAGAGACTCAGTGACTCATCCATGGGTCTTATGTGTGTTGTCTGAGGCATTCAGGCATCCAAAAGGGGTCGGGCGTGCTTATTTTATCACAAAAGAATCGATGATTGCCTGATCATCTATTTGTTGATGAAAATGGCACAATACACTTCGCCTCTCGAATCAAATGCTGTTTCATCTCATTAGGGGGCATGGTCTTATCATCAAAGCGCCTTTCTTTTGATAAAAAAATATGTAATTCTCAGGGTTGTCTATTTGATGCCGTGAACACATGACTGCAACCCATTATTATGTTTACATTTTACAATGTGAAAATGCCAGCTACTATACCGGCTACACCACAAACCTATTGCGCCGCTACCAAGAGCATCAAAACGGCACCAAAAAATGCAAATACACCCGCAGTTTCAAGCCGATTCGAATGGCTCAAAGCTGGACCACACTTGAAAACAAAGCCGAGGCGCTGGCCATCGAACGGTTTATTAAACGGTTGTCTAAATCGGCCAAAATCGATTTGATTTTAAACCCGAACCAACTCAGCACCCGCTTTCAATGCCAACCCTCCACCGAAGGACATCCATGAACACCCTGATTTTAGCCACGAGCAATCCTGGCAAGGTATCTGAACTACAAACCCTGTTGCCCTCTTTTCGCTGCATCTCACAAACATCGCTTGGCATTGAGGATGCCAATGAAACGGGATTGAGCTTTATCGAAAACGCCATTCTCAAAGCGCGTCATGCCAGCCTAATCGGCCAACAGCCGGCCTTGGCCGATGACTCAGGTCTGGTGGTGGATGCACTGAATGGCGCGCCGGGCATCTACTCCGCACGCTTTGCAGGCCTGCATGCCAGCGATGAAGAGAACATGGATTTGCTCCTCGCGCGCCTTCACGACACGCCCGATGAGCAACGAACAGCCTATTTTTATTGCGCGATTGCGTTTGTGAAACACGCGAACGATCCTACGCCCATCATCGCCACGGGGCAACTATTCGGTCACATCGGTCGCGAGCGCCAAGGTGCGCATGGGTTTGGATATGATCCTGTTTTTTATTTGCCAGATCACCAATGCACCCTTGCGCAATTGCCGCCTCAATTGAAAAATGCGATTAGCCATCGAGCGATGGCCTTAAAGCAGCTAAGGATTGAATCGACATGAGCCAAACCATTGAATCACTGTTTTCAAGCGCGTATCAACATCAACAAAATAAGCAATGGCCAGAGGCCATTGCATGTTTCACGCGCGCATTGCGCCTCGCCCCCCATGACGCGCGTTTGCACGTATACCTAGGCGATGTGTATCAACACACGCAAGCGCATGATTTAGCCATTCAACATTACCAACAAGCCATTCAACGCGAACCGAAGCTCGCCGAAGCACATCATCATTTAGCCAACCTATACGCCCTAAAAAATAACTACCCAGACGCACTGAAACATTACCGAGATGCGGTTCACGCCAAACCAGACTACATGGCCGCACATTACGACTTAGGGCTACTTTTATTAAAACACCATGAATGGGCTGGGGCTGAAAAACAATTTAGCAACGTATTGGCACTCCATCCTGAACACATTCAAGCACGATTTTATTTAGGCGTTCTGCAGTTAAATGCGAATCAGCTCGATTCGGCAGCCCGTGCCTTTGAACAGGTTTTGTCTACCCAAGACAGCCACACGGATGCATTCACCAATTTGGGTGTGATTGCATTAAAACGCGAGCAAGGACAAATGGCGGTGGACTATTTTACCAAAGCACTGGTTTTAGATCCCCATCACATCGAAGCGCGCAACAACTTAGCCGCCACATTCATGCACCATGATCGCTTTGAAAATGCACTCATGCATTATGGGGTATTGCTTGATGTAGACCCCAACAACATGGAATATTTATACAATAGTGGCGTCGCGCAAATGACTCTCGGCCATTTGCCAGAAGCCATCGCGCATTTCGAAAGCATTTTAGCGCAAAATAGCCAGCATTTTGCTGCATTAAATAACTTGGCCGCCATTCAAATGCGATTAGGCCACCGGACCGTCGCGATTGGACTACTAGAGCGAGCCCTCACCGCCAACCCAACCGATTCAGCCACACAATTCATGCTGCATGCGCTCACCGGAGACGAAAAACACCCCGCAGCCAGTCCTGAGTATGTCCGTCATTTATTCAATAATTATGCGCTTTATTATGACCAACACATGCAAGGTTCATTAAAATACACCCTCCCACATCAAATGATGCGCGTCTTGCACCGCTTAGGCTATACCCACTTTAAAACCACGCTAGACATCGGCTGTGGCACCGGATTGAGTGGCGAAGTGTTGCGCGAGTCCAGTGAACACCTCACAGGCATTGATATTGCCGCTAAAATGATTGCACAAGCACGCGAGAAGGGGGTGTATGACACCTTGGTTGAATCGGAATTGCTCGATTTTTTAAACCAAGCCACACCGCCATACGATTTAATCACGGCATTGGATGTCTTGCCCTATTCGGGCGATCTAGACCCGTTATTTCAACGCATCCAACCGTTACTGACCCAAGCCGGCCTATTCGTTTTTAGCTGTGAAATCAGTCCAGATAAACCCTGGCGCTTACAAGGCAACGCACGTTTTTGTCACCACCCCGATTATATTCACGCGATGTGTACGCGGTATGATTTAGAGCTGATTTATGAAGAAAAAACAGTGGCGCGCCAACAAGAGGGGCGGGATGTATTGGTGATGCTTTATATGGTTATTGGACATTGAACAAAAGAACATGAAAAAAGACGCATGTCATTTTGTCCAAACTCCAATCGTTACCGTGACAGGATCATCGTCTGGATCTCGCGGACAAGGCTAGGGGACGTCGGCGACGGGATCAACGGTCAATCGCCCCCAGTAATGTATTTAAATTGCGCAACACCTCGTCAAAAGAACGGATGGTTATCCCATTTTCAATATACGTGCGTTTCCCT
>JAOAUO010000150.1:855-1570 GCA_030157565.1 Legionellaceae bacterium | reverse complement strand
CCTCCGTAAAGCATATGGCATGTTGCTTCTGGGTAATCTTCTTTGAACGCTCGCAAACCTTTTAAATCGTGTTTAGCTATGGTTTGTTTGCGTTTAATCTCAAAGGTATGAAACCCATTTTTCCCATAAAGCACAAAATCAACTTCGAGCTGTGAAGTGGTTCGCCAATACGATATGTCATAACCCAACTCAAAATAGTCATTGATCGCTTTGACTTCTTGTAAAAATAACGTTTCTAAAGCCGCACCATCGATTTCTTCTCGAGAATCCAGTGGTCCGGTCGGGCGAATTGTGCGATATACGCCCGTATCAAAATAATAAAATTTAGGCGATGAAACCAAGGCACGTTTCGCACGTTTGGTAAAAGGATACACACGATAGGCAATCAATAAGTCTTCGAGTATGTCAAAAAAATTAGCGATGGTATGTCGGTTGTTTCCCACTTCACGTGCAATTTCAGTGAAATTGACTTGTTCCCCTTGTGAAAAACTGGCTGTTTCCAAAAAACGGGTAAACAATGCAATGTTTCGAGTGATGCCTTCTTGTAAAACTTCTTCTCTTAGGTACGTTGCCACATAGCTGGCTAAGTAATGGGTTGGGTTTTCATGTGAGTAAACGCTGGGCAATAAACCGTATGTCAGCGCTACGCTTAAATTAAAATCATCCCCCAATTCAAGCGTGGTGAGAGGATGCATGTGGCGTGTTATCGCTCTCC
>JAOAUO010000150.1:0-845 GCA_030157565.1 Legionellaceae bacterium | reverse complement strand
CTCCCCGCTAATAAATTAACGCCCTTTTGTCGCAGTTGCCTGGCACTTGAGCCGGTTAATATAAACCGCAATTGCCGATGCTCTATGAGCCTATGTACTTCATCGAGTAATTTAGGCGCTTTTTGGATTTCATCAATAATAATCCAATCGTTGAAATCCTCGGGTACGTCATCTGCAATGCGTGTTGGAAAAGCAAGCAAGCGTGTGTAGGTGCTATCATCCAGCAGATCGTAATAAATGGCGTTTTTAAAATGATTTCGCAACCACGATGTTTTTCCCGTGCCGCGAGGGCCAAACAAAAACACACTGTGTTTTGAATTTGGATTGATTTTTATTAATCGGTTATACATGATCGCTTTTTTCATGAGAAATAGAGATCTAGATTAACAAAATAGTATAGGTTTTTGCAAATAGGTCATTTCATCCAATGTCCAATACAAGGCAACGCACGTTTTTGTCACCACCCCGATTATATTCACGCGATGTGTACGCGGTATGATTTAGAGCTGATTTATGAAGAAAAAACAGTGGCGCGCCAACAAGAGGGGCGGGATGTATTGGTGATGCTTTATATGGCTACACGAATCAAGCGATAAAAAAGGGGGGGGCAAGCAGACCATGCGTTCCGTGAACGCATGGTCTGTCTTTGACGGATGAAATTGAACGCTTACTGGGTCCATATGCTACCTGAGGCCTGGAGCTCTTTGTCATTGTCACCTACACATTTACCGTCGCGCATTGTTCCACCTTCATTTTTGCATTGTACGGCCGTTAATTGGGCTGTTTTTTTGGGTGCGGCCTACAAGGGATGTTAAATTGAAAGAGGGAACCCCCACTGGTTCACT
>JAOAUO010000149.1 GCA_030157565.1 Legionellaceae bacterium | reverse complement strand
CGCTTTCGTTCACCCCTGTTAGCCGCGTAGCGGATAATAGGGGTGAGCAGTTACGTTTTATTTTACTGTTTGAATCGAACGCCATATTGGCACAGCCTTCATTTTCATCCTTTTTGCAACCGGTCTTTACTTTTACAACCGGTGCTTCCATCTCGCAATTAGGGCAATCTCAATCGTTTGCACCTTTAGATCTTTGTAGCTATCACTACAAACCGAACGGTTCCAATACCACGAATATGCTGTGGGGCGGGTTTGTAGGCTCTGAAGTGTCGCGTTCTAAATCATGGCGATTCATAGCAGGATTAGGCTACTATCAACCGAATGCTCTTTCTACGAAAGGCGCCTTAACGCAAGGCGCTGATCCAGCATCTGATGATACCTATCGCTATCGATATCAGACACAAAGCCAACAGGTATTGGCTGAGGGGAAAGTATACTGGATTGCAAAAGAAAAAATTCAACCGTTTCTGATGCTGGGCATTGGGAGTGCTTTCAATCAAACATCGGATTATCAAACGAGCGTACCGCCTTTTCTTGAATTCACGCCTGCATTTTCTAATCATACACAAACACGCTTTACTTATGCGATAGGGCCGGGAATCGATCTTGGCGTGTCTAAATCATTCAGAGTGGGGCTGGCTTATCGATTTACAGATTTAGGATCAGCCCATACCGGTCGTGCCCAAATCGATGGCATTCCCATATCCAGTGTATTAAAACAATCGCACGTATATGCGAATCAGATTTTAGCTCAACTCACTTATACTCCGTGGACAAGGGACTAAACGATGAACACAACATTCAAAAAGATCAGGCCGTTGATCGTTTTCGCTCCCTTGAGTATCGCAAGCTTCGTCACTCATGCAGCGGTATTTAGCATTGTTCCGAAAGCCGGTACGTCATTACCAACCCAAGTAACCACCGGTGGTCATGCAACAGCGCTATATACCGTCACGAACACGACGGGCCGTGTTCATGCGGGCAATTATGTCAAATACCTGCCGACGAACACCACGCAAGTGACCGTTGACGCAACGTATCCGGACCTTTGTGGCGCTACGTTTCAGTTGGCGCCTAATGCCAGCTGCACCTTGGAGTTAAATGTAACCGGTTCAGTCAATGCGAGTACTCCTAATCCTCGAGATCATTTGTTTGTTTGTTTAGGTGGTTGTGTAACCTGTTGTGCAGGGACTGACTTCCCTTTGAATGTAACAGCGAATCATCCGATCTATACCGCCATATTTGATGCGGGCAGCAGTGGCACGCGGCTTTCTTTTTACAGCGTTGTTCCGGGTAACGGTGGCTACCCCATCATTGATAAAATTGCAACCTATGATGAGGACACGGATGGCGTTGTGGATGATGATGGCATCAACGACTTCCTCAATGGAAATGGTGCGATTAGCCTCGAGGGCGAGCCGTTGCCTCCGGGTTGCCCTGGGACGAGTGGCTTAGGCCAACTGGATGTTGAGCCCTGTGTGATTCAGCCCTTGTTAACACAACTGGATCATGCCGTTGCACATCAAAATACCCTCCATCCGGGTTTGAATCTGACGAAGTCTCAAGTGAAAGTTGAACTGTTTGCCACAGCCGGCATGCGCACCGAAGACCAGCGCAACGGTGGAAGCAAGACAACAGAACAAATCATTGAATACTATGATCAGATGAAGACGTATGTTGCTCAATGGGGATATGGCGTCGGTGAATTCAAAACCATCAATGGTAATAGCGAAGAAGGGGTTTGGACCTGGGTCAATCTAAACGACTATTATTACAATAGTTTTGGCGGCAATACCACGGTCAGTCAATCGGTTCAAGCCCCGGTTGGTGACTTTGAAGTGGGTGGCTCGTCCATGCAAATCGCCTTTCCAACCAACACCACCCCAAGTGATGCGGCGAATGTTTATCCCGTGGCAATCAATGGTCATGCATTTAATGTCTATAGCAAGACATTCCTGGGGCTGGGGGGGGATGATGCGCGCAAGTATGTCAAATCTTATGATTACAGCAATAATAATGGCGGAGTGGTCTGCTATGCGGCCAGCGCAACGCCGAGTAACACACAAGAAAAAAGTGGCATTCAACTGTACCCCAGTGATCAGGTGATTTCAGGTGCTTATCCATTTCCAGCCAATGCGGCCTACCTGGATACACCATGGACCACCGTTCCAAATATTCCAACAACAGGCTATGTTGGCTCTCTTCTGCTCGTAGGTTCACCGGCTTATAACAGCAACGACTGTTCTAGCCTCTACGACACCACCGTCAATCAAGTCACGTCTCTGGTGAGAAATAAGTATGGCACGTTTAATGAAGGCGCAACCGTGACCATGGCTTCATTTAAGTCCGATTTACAAACCAGCAACGCGCCTTTTCTTGGAACCGATAATTTTTTCTACACATCAAAGGATTTAGATTATACCCCTACAACGGGTTTTGACCCATCCATATTTCAAGACCATTTGGAAACTTATTGCACCGGTTCGGTGGCTCCGCGATTGACGGCACAAAACGTGTGTCCTAACGGCAACTTTATGAATACTTATTTATTTGGAACATCCGGATTGTTTACGGACAGTACGGCAACCTTCGCCGGCGTGCTGAATCCAGCCAATGCGGCGGGTGATACCGTTCTGACTTGGACCCGGGGCTATCTGCTCTTGACTTATGCATAGTGAGGTTTGGTTTGAACAGCATGACATGCGAAAACATGCATGTCATGCTGTTCAAATATGAGAAACGCATCCATCTTTGAGTGAGCTGAGTGAGCTGAGTGAGCTCTGCCTGGGTCTCTGTAGCAACCACGTCGTTCCGAGCGAAGCGAGAAATCGCCCCTATTGTTTTCACCCGTTGAAACCGTTCCTTAATTCGCTTTCTAGTTCATTATTTGGTGTATTCGGTATTTTTTGTTCAAAAAGTCTGATATACTTTAGCCTTCTTTAAGGTTGAGGTATCAAACGATGACGATGAAAATCAGTGATTTAGTCAAATTATTTTCGATCACGGAAAAAAAATACTATGATTACACGCAGGACAGCGATATTCGAGAAAATAAAACGATTCAGGAGTACATGCAAGAAGCAGTTCAAGGGGCAGCGCGCTTTCATTATAATTTATATAAGAAACCATTGCCCGATGAATTGATAAATAATATTGAAAAAGTAGTGACAATGTATCTTGAGATCATCGGTGAAGCGCCGATCGCGGAACCTTTCTCAACTCATGAAGCAGGAATATATTCAGGGACTCAGCGGGGCCGTTCTCTATCCTCATCTACTGAACCACACCGTCGTGAACCTTATTTGGGTTATAATCTAAACGGGTACTTTTTCAATACAACCCATCAAGATCACCGCGGTCGCGATAATGAGCCAACCTTGGAAGAACGGTTGCTTCAATTGGCTATCATGGTGGGTTCCGTTATTGTTGGAGCCATTGCCGTCGTATCGTTTGGATACCTGGCATCTGAAATGGCAAATCATATCAGTCGTATCTATCACAATGAAGGAACGGTCCAGGGCTTTATGTTGTTAACGGGCGTGGGACTGAGTTATTGCCTGGCTGCACTCACGCTGTATGAAGTAGCCGGTGGATTATTAATGGCAGCCATGACGGCAGCCGCATTTGTTCATCCAGCGGCATGGGCCGTGGCTATCCTTGCTCTGGGCGCCGTTATCGCAACGCCGGTCTTCAACATGGTCATCCGTGAAGGGATTTACGGTCTTTTTTCAATGTTTGATAGCCAAGCGTTGGTGAAGGAAGACAATCGCTTTAGGGGGCTTACATTAGCTGAAGAACAGAGTTTACCTTCCGACATAGATCCTGACCGCGTTCATTTTGCGACATTATGCAAGCACGCCGAACTAAAATCTACTGAGACACGCCAACCATTTGCTTTTTTTGATTACAATAGCAATAAAATGAATGCGGTGATTCATGAGGTGAGAGCGATGCGAAATCGGGAGGTGAACGCTGTTCAGATCACTGCTCCAGGAAACGACGCTAGTCAGGCAAGACTGTTCTCTCTTAGACGTCCAGCTGTCCGTGCTGACGCTTCATTTTTAAGTACACCAATGGCTTCGGCATGCATAAACGAAGACCCATATGCAAGCGCCTCAGCTCCTCCTCCTCCTCCTCCTCCTCCTTCTTCGTCGAAGGGTTGATTTCAAAACCGGCGACTTACGTCGCCGGTTTACTTCATCTTGAGAGAGCTTGCTCCTTATTCAATACACGAATCGTCCTCGGTCTCGATGAGCGGACTCTATTTGTACCGAAAAGTATCAGTCCTTGCAGGCCGTTTTTTTTCAAGCGATGACTCCATCTCATCAGCCATTGCTTCGGTTGATGACTTGTACGTTATCTTGAAAAAGCCCAGGCATTTTCCAATCATACCCTGTTGCCTTAATGGTTTTATGACATCAAGATGTTCTTTTTTCCAATCCTGTATGCTACTCAGCATGGCATCCAGGTTAAGTTAACATTAAGAACGGATTGATCGTTTTTTGTTTTATTGTTTGGGCATGGAGGCTTGCACCGCATTTACGCGATGGTGACGATGGTATTTGAAACCAAGTGGGCTGAGAGCGAATGTTTGCAAAACCCGTTCTAAAACATCAAAATACAACGCATACAATTCACACAATGGATATCATCATGACGCATTCTCAACAGCTCTTTTCACAAGCACAAGCCAGCATTCCTGGCGGTGTCAATTCGCCTGTTCGTGCATTTAAAGGCGTGGGTGGCGAGCCCATTTTCTTTAAAAAAGGAACCGGTGCTTATTTAATCGATGTGGATGATAAATCTTATCTTGATTATGTAGGATCCTGGGGGCCATTGATTTTAGGGCATTGTCACCCACAGGTGATTGCTGCAGTGACTCAGGTTTTGCATTCAGGGATGAGCTTTGGTGCGCCCACAGAACTTGAGATTCAATTGGCTGAGAAAATCATTCAGTTAATGCCTTCCATTGAAAAAGTACGTATGGTGAATTCAGGCACAGAAGCCACCATGACGGCCATTCGGCTGGCCCGTGGATTTACCAATAAATCTAAAATCATTAAATTTAATGGTTGTTATCACGGCCATAGTGATGGCTTACTGGTGAAAGCCGGTTCAGGCATCTTAACGCTTGGGATCCCTTCATCAAAAGGCATTCCGCCTAGCATTACAGAACATACATTAACCGCGAACTTCAATGATTTAGAACAAACCGCTCGATTATTTGAAGCGTATGGCCACGATATAGCCGCGATCATTGTGGAGCCCATTGCAGGCAACATGGGGATGATCAAACCGCGCGCTGATTTTTTACCTGGATTGCGCGCGCTGTGTGATGCGTATGGTAGCGTCTTGATCTTTGATGAAGTCATGACCGGCTTTCGTGTGGCGTTAGGAGGGGCGCAAGCGGTCTATGGTGTGACGCCTGATTTAACGACATTAGGCAAAGTGATTGGTGGGGGGATGCCGGTCGGTGCTTTAGGCGGAAAAGCCCTGATTATGGATTGCTTGGCGCCGGAAGGACCGGTGTATCAAGCGGGCACTTTGTCTGGGAATCCATTGGCCATGGCGGCCGGATTGGCAACGTTGATGGAGGTTGAAAAACCGGCGTTTTATGACCATCTCCATGCGATGTCTTCTTCCTTAATCGAGGCCTTGAGAGCGGTTTGTGAGGCATTGCATATTCCGTTTAATGGAACCGCCGTGGGCGGGATGTTTGGTTTTTGTTTTACAGACAATCCATCCATTATGGATTATGCAGACATTGCAGCCGCCGATGAGCCGTTATTTAAACGATTTTTTCATGGCATGTTGCAGGAGGGGGTTTATTTTGCTCCATCTATGTTTGAAGTCGGATTTATGTCCAGCGCGCATCAAGCACACGATATTGCGTTTACACAGCAGGCAGCGGAGCGGGTATTGGCGCATGAGCGTGGGGTGTCTTTTAAGAAGGCTTGATCTTTAAACGCGCTCCCGTTAGGCTGTTTAACAACCGTTAATTGAAGGGAATCATGATGTCCAATTCAATGGGAAAACGCTTTAGGAGATTGGCCCATGCGGCCGAACCGTTGCAAGTGCTGGGCGCTGTCAATGCTTATTCTGCGTTATTAGCAAAAGACGCCGGTGCCCAGGCTATCTATCTTTCGGGCGCCGGCGTTTCGAATGCATCTTACGGATTGCCCGATCTCGGCATGACGGGTCTTTCGGATGTTTTAGAGGACGTGCGACGCGTCACGGCTGCTTGTGAATTGCCTTTGTTGGTGGACGTAGACACCGGTTGGGGGCATGCGTTTAATATTGCTAGAACCGTGCAGTTAATGGAGCGCGCAGGTGTCGCGGCGATTCATATTGAAGATCAAATGGCCGCAAAACGTTGTGGCCATCGTCCAAATAAATCCGTGGTGTCTATGCATGAAATGGGCGATCGCATTAAAGCGGCAGCGGATGCGCGCCAAGATGAAGGCTTTGTTATCATGGCTCGAACGGATGCGTTTGCGATGGAAGGCATGCAAGCGGCATTGGATCGCGCTGCATTTTATGTGGCGTGTGGTGCCGACATGATTTTCCCTGAAGCGCTGCGTACTTTGGATG
>JAOAUO010000148.1 GCA_030157565.1 Legionellaceae bacterium | reverse complement strand
AGCCATGCCTGAGCCCTGCACATGTCCTGTGATGCTTGTCGCCAGTCCATTAAAGGCTTCGCCTAAATTAGACACTAAGCCTTTTGCGATAAACGGAATCATCGCCATGATGTAACCCGCAACTCCTGAAATATCTCGGCTTAATTCGGTCATTTTATCCAAATTAACCATCGTCATTGGCCCATACCCAGACACACCATCGATGCCAACATTTGTCATCACGTGATTAATAACCGCAAAGAGCACTGGCCAGCATTGGAGTGATAAGAGGAATTGCAAATAGCCTTTGAAAATATGACCACCGCCAGGCATTGTGCTTAGCGCCAGCACCAATGGAAATACGCCGAAGAGAATCAGCATGAGGTTGGTGTGTAATAGCGGTAAAAACCACACAGCTTTTTGACCCAAGATATCCCAACTCCAACGGTGTTGAAGTTGAGATTTAGTAAACTCATGATTCACAACGCTGGCCGTACTGTCGGTGAAGGCTTGATAATGGTTAATGCCATCACCCATGGCGTTAATCATCATGGCTTGTAAAAAGATATTACTTGAGGTGTCCGTAAGCCCCTGATAATAGAGTGCAGCTGAGGTTAAATGCGTTTCAAACAATTTTTCATAATCAGTCTTTTTTTGTTTTCCAAAGAGGTTTACTCCAAAAATGCTGTAGGTTCTTCGAATTTCAGCATCCAATCGCGCTTTAAGGCTGTTTTTTCCATCGGCACTTGAGGCCGTAGCACAGGTCACGAGAGCCCCGCCGACTTCAGTCATACGAAGTGGCGATGGTTTTTTGGTAATCAAATTCCAAATGTTGTCACTTCCAGCCAAATCCCCAACACTGTATTTTTGATTCAGCCGAATATCGCCCACAACGCAGGAGCGAAAATAATGATCCATTTCATCTTTGAGCGTAGGGTCAAGAATTCTGAAATCACGAGCGGACTCTATCAATCGCGCACCAAAAAGCGCGCCTGTCTTTGTGTAGGCGAAATCGCCGGGGGTTGCAAAGAGCGCATCATAGCTTTGTGCAAGCCCATAACCTACAGATGTTAAAAGACTGGCGGTTGCTGCAAATACGACGGGTACGTTATCTACTTTGTGATAGGTTTGTGTTGAGATATCCTCAATCAGCACATTGGTTTTAGGTAACAATAAAAGGTTCGTACACAGCACATAGCCCAGAAACCATTTAGCAAAAACAGTCGGATCGCGAGATTTTAAAAATCCGGCCGACACCATCACAATGCCGATGAGTGCGGTGATTCTTAAGAGCCCTAAAAAATCGCGTTGATTCATGAAAGCCGTGATGGCATTCAGAACATCGGTGAATAAATCACCCGCCGCCAAGACATGAATCGTTAAGTATTCTGTTGACATGTGT
>JAOAUO010000147.1:6535-6761 GCA_030157565.1 Legionellaceae bacterium | reverse complement strand
GTGTTTGCAGCGTTGGATGCGGTCGTGTTTTACATCTTTTGGGAAGCCACGCTGATTCCAATGTACCTGATCATTGGGATATGGGGCTCCGATAACCGAGTGTATGCGGCAATCAAATTCTTTCTCTATACGTTTTTAGGCTCGGTACTCATGTTGGCCGCCTTTTTATATTTAGGCTTTTTGGCCGGCACCTTTAATATTGAAACATTATATGCCGTTAAATTAG
>JAOAUO010000147.1:5369-6525 GCA_030157565.1 Legionellaceae bacterium | reverse complement strand
TTTCTTGGCTTTGCCATTAAAATACCGATGTTTCCTGTTCACACGTGGTTGCCTGATGCACATACTGAAGCGCCGGCAGGTGGTTCGATTGTGTTAGCCGCTATTCTTTTAAAGTTAGGCGCATATGGGTTTATTCGGTTTGCGCTACCCATCGTGCCAGACGCATGCAGTGAATACGCCATGTGGATGGTTGCCTTGTCGTTGATAGCAGTGGTTTATGTGGGATTGATTGCCATTGTGCAACAAGACATGAAGCGCTTGATTGCGTATTCATCTATTTCTCACATGGGGTTTGTGACCTTAGGTTGTTTTGCTTTCTTCGCAATGGCCAAACAAGGGCATTTGAATGGGGCCAGTCTTGTTTTGGAAGGGGCGATTGTCGTCATGGTGTCGCATGCATTTGTTTCCAGTGCGATGTTCGCAGGCGTTGGTTTCATTTATGACCGAATGCACACACGACAAATCAAAGATTTTGGCGGCGTCGTCAACAGCATGCCAATCTTCGCTTCTTTTTTCATGTTGTTCGCCATGGCGAATGCTGGATTGCCTGGCACGTCAGGCTTTGTCGGTGAATTCATGATCATTCTTGGCAGCATTAGTGCAGGGTTTTGGGTTGCCTTTTGGGCTGCTACGACCTTGATTATTGGTGCAGGTTATACGCTATGGATGTACAAACGCGTTATTTTTGGCGCAATAGCCAATCCCCGTGTTGCACAATTGCGCGATCTGAATGGCTTTGAAATCAGTGCCTACGCGTTATTGGCATTGATGGTGGTCGGCATGGGCGTCTACCCTAAACCGATGCTAGGTTATGTGCATCAAACCGTAGCGCATACATTGGCGCTGGCGAATCAATCCAAACTATAGGTTAATTTGACATGACAGGATTACTAGAAAATATTCACGTGATTTTGCCCGAGATCATCATGCTGGCGACCGCGTGTGTGGCATTGTTGGGCGACTTGTTTATCCGCCGCTGGATTCCATCGATTGCGTTCATTTGTTCTTGTTGCGGATTGGCAGCTGCGGCCTTGGTGAGTTTTTTATTTTTAGACCAATTCCATTTAACCCTATTAAATGGACTGTTTATCAGTGATGATATGGGGCACTTGATGAAACTCTTCATCTACCTTGTGGTGTTTTTGAGTTTTTTCTA
>JAOAUO010000147.1:0-5359 GCA_030157565.1 Legionellaceae bacterium | reverse complement strand
TTCAAAAGCATATCTTGAAGAGCGACACATGCCATCCGGTGATTATTATGTACTGGGATTATTCGCCACATTGGGTATGATGGTGTTGGTGTCCGCTCACTCACTTCTGACGATCTATTTAGGCCTTGAGCTATTATCTCTGCCCTTGTATGCGCTCACGGCGATTCGACGAACCGATGGGGACGCCTCGGAAGCGGCCATGAAATATTTTGTCATGGGTGCCATTGCCTCAGGCATGTTGTTATATGGCATGTCGCTTTTGTATGGCGCTACAGGCCATCTGGATCTGCAAGATATTGCCAACGCAATTCGGTTGACGGACTCAGTTGATCGCGGGATGTTGTCTTACGCGTTAGTCTTTATTGTGGTGGGGATTGGCTTTAAATTAGCTGCCATGCCTTTTCACATGTGGGCGCCGGATGTTTATGCGGGAGCGCCTAGTTCCGTGACCCTATTGATTAGTGCGGCTCCTAAAATTGCAGCATTGGGGATGGCGCTTCGTTTGTTTACCATTGGTTTAATGGATATTGCCGCACAATGGCAACAGCTGGTCCTTATTTTAGCGCTCCTTTCCGCAGGCGCCGGTAATCTTTTTGCCATCGTACAGGATAACATCAAACGCATGTTTGCCTACTCCGCTATTTCGCATGCGGGCTATGCCTTGTTCGGCATTTTAGCCGCAACCGCCGCGGGCTTCGCGGCCTCGTTATACTATATTTTGGTGTATGCCATCATGTCTGCCGCGGCTTTCGGGTTGATTGTGTTGATGTCGCGAGCCGGGATTGAAGTCGAGAACATTGATCATCTCAAAGGGTTGAACAAGCGCAATCCATGGCTCGCTTTTCTGATGATGTTGGTCATGCTGTCCATGGCTGGCGTGCCGCCTACTGTTGGGTTTTTTACAAAATTATTGGTCTTGAAGGCCCTTGTTGATGTTCAGATGACATGGGTCGCGGTTCTGGGTCTGGTCTTCGCGGTGGTGGGTGCTTATTACTACTTACGTATTATCAAGGTGATGTATTTTGACGAGGCCATTGATCCCACCCCTGTGAAACTGCCACGCGTCACAACGGTTGTTTTTTCAGCCCATTGTTTGTCGCTGTTGTTTCTAGGTGTTTTTCCAGGAGCATTGATCAGTGCGTGTATCAATGCGTTTGTCGTATAGCCAACATATTTGTAACAAATTTCAAAAAACAGCTTGCCAATGGGATTTGTTCCCCGTATAATAGGCAACAGTTGATGCGGGGTGGAGCAGCCTGGTAGCTCGTCGGGCTCATAACCCGAAGGTCGTAGGTTCAAATCCTGCCCCCGCTACCAATTACATTTAAGACCCCTTTTTAGGGGTTTTTTATTATCTATTATTTCATCGCCCGATCCCATCCTCAGGGCGAAACAGGGTGAATGGCTTATGATTCAACGCGAAATTGAGCAATTAATACAGCCTACTCTTGAGAGCATGGGATATGAGCTTTGGGGGTGTGAATATTTGTCCCAAGGCAAACACTCCTTATTGAGGGTTTATATCGACAAAGCAGACGGCATTGGCATTGAAGACTGCGAGAAAACGAGTCGCCAAATCAGCGCAATACTCGATGTTGAAGATCCTATTTCCGGAAACTATAGTTTAGAAGTATCGTCCCCCGGCATCCCAAGACCATTGTTTCATAGCAATCAATATGAACGGTATGTTGGCATGGAGGTTCAAATTAAATTATTTAAGCCCGTGAGTGCGCAGCGAAAATTTGTAGGTACGATTGTATCAGCCGATGAACAGACATTGGTGTTAACAATCGATAATAAGCAACAGGATTTTCTTTTTTCAAATATTGTGAAAGCAAATTTGATGGTCTAGTGAGGCGAACAATGAGCAAAGAATTGTTATTAGTTGCTGAAGCGTTATCCAACGAAAAAGGCGTGAGCAAGCAGGTTGTTTTAGAGGCCATCCAATCGGCATTGGAATCGGCCACACGCAAATTGTCTAACGCTGATTTTGGTGTTCGCGTGGCGCTGGATTCTCGTACGGGTGAATATGAAACATACCGTTACTGGGATGTGTTGGCTGACGACGCCATTGAGTTTCCTGACCGAGAGTTAACACTTGAAGAAGCCAAAGAGCGCATGCCTTCCATTCAATTGGGTGGCCGCATTGAAGAGCCTATGCCTTCCGTTGACTTTGGTCGCATTGCAGCGCAAACCGCGCGTCAAGTGATCATTCAAAAAATTCGTGAGGCAGAACGGCAGCTGGTCATTGATCAATTTAAAAATCGAATGGGTCAATTGGTCTATGGAACCGTTAAGAAAGTGACGCGTGATAACGTGATCATCGATTTAGGCGGGAAAGCGGAAGCCTTCATGCCACGTACTGAAATGTTGCCACAAGAAATGTTTCGACCCAATGATCGTGTGCGCGCTTATTTATATGACGTGAGCGATCAGGCACGTGGTCCTCAGTTGCAAGTCAGTCGCGTTCGGAAAGAAATGTTGATTGAATTGTTTCGAATTGAAGTGCCTGAAATCGGTGAAAATATCATCGAAATTAAAGCGGCTGCGCGTGAACCCGGTAATCGGTCTAAAATTGCTGTAAAAACCAATGACGGTCGAATTGACCCCATTGGAGCCTGTGTCGGTATGCGCGGAGCGCGTGTACAGGCCGTTTCTAGTGAGCTAGGCGGCGAACGGGTTGACATCGTACTTTGGGATGACAATGCCGCGCAATTGGTGATTAACGCCATGGCGCCTGCCGATATTACATCTATCGTTGTAGATGAAGATTCGCATACAATGGATTTAGCCGTACATAAGGATCAATTGTCTCAAGCCATTGGTCGCAATGGTCAGAACGTGCGCTTAGCGAGTTTATTAACGGGTTGGACGTTAAACGTCATGACGGTTGAAGAGTTTGAAGGCAAGAGCCAAGAAGAGTCGCTGAAAATTGTTAAATTATTTACAACAGCGCTCGGCATTGATGAAGAGATTGCATTGCTATTGGTGGCGAACGGGTTTTCTTCTTTAGAAGAAGTCGCTTACGTTCCCGTCGATGAGTTGTTGGCCATTGATGATTTCGACGAAGACATTGTTCAAGAGTTGCGTAACCGAGCAAATGATACTTTGTTGGCGCAGGCTTTGGCCTCTGGAGACGAATTGGGCGGACAGGCGGTGAGCCTTGCATCCATGGAAGGCATTACGCCTGAATTGGCCCAGCAATTTGCCTCCATCGGCATTCGCACAATGGATGACTTGGCCGAACAATCAGTGGGTGAGTTGCTGGATATGGAAGGCATGACGGAAAGCAAAGCGGCGGCCCTCATCATGAAAGCACGGGAACCTTGGTTTCAATAGAATAGAATACTCACTCGCCCGCAGGGCGAGTGGCGGAATGCTTACGAATTAAGAGGGGCTCTTGCTAGGGCTTTCTCGAAAGAGGGTTAAATTATGGCGGATGTGACGGTAAAACAGTTGGCGCAAGTTGTGGGGATCCCTGTTGAGCGCTTATTGAGCCAGTTACAGGAAGCTGGATTGTCCATTACTGATGAAGAACAGGTTGTTAGAGAAGATCAGAAACGCATGCTCTTGAATCACTTGAAAGGTGCATCGAATGGAACAGAGCAATCAGCACCTGAACGGATTACTTTAAGGCGGAAAAGTGTTTCGCAAGTGACCATGGGTCACGATGCGCATAGTGGGAAAACAATTAATATTGAGGTTCGAAAACAACGGGTCTATGTGAAGCGTACGCCTATCATTGTGGCCCCAGTCGAGCCCGCGGTGGTTGACCTGGTTGAACACGTTCCTGATGTCGAGCCAATGATGGCATCTGAAACACCATTGGTCGAAAACGCAGGCGTTCATGATGCAGCTGTTGCTGCTGCAGAATCAACCATCGCCACGGAAGCGGTTGAAGCCCCTCTAGCGGTTGAACATGAAACAGCAGAACCCATTCTTGATGCAGTGGTTATGACGGCTCCCGTCATAGAGAACAAAACCGATAAGAAAAAGCCTGTTGGAAGTGATACAAGCGACAGCAACAAGCCGGACTTTAAAAAAGCCAAGAAAAAAGGGAAATACCAGCCGCCCACTAAACGCGCTGAAAATGAAATTGATTTATCGGCCCATGCGAAGCGTAATAAATCAAAACGACGCAAAGGACACGAAAAATCTGAAAAATACCGTGAAGCGGAAGAGTCGTTGACGCATGGTTTTGCAATGCCAACAGCGCCAGCGGTTCATGAAGTCCTGATTCCTGAAACCATTACTGTAGCCGAACTGGCAAAGCGCATGTCGGTTAAAGCGGCCGCCGTGATCAAAGTGATGATAGGTTTAGGCGCAATGGCGACCATCAACCAAGTAATTGATCAAGAAACGGCCATTATTGTCGTAGAAGAAATGGGTCATGTTGCGCGCTTATTGAAAGATGATGCGATTGAACACACCTTAGATGACGCGGTGACCAAAGGCAGTTTGGATGAGCCACGCGCTCCCGTTGTCACCATCATGGGGCATGTCGACCACGGAAAAACATCGTTGCTGGATTATATTCGTCGTACTAAAGTGGCGGCAGGCGAGGCCGGTGGCATCACGCAGCATATTGGTGCATACCATGTGAGTACCGAAAAAGGCACGGTGACGTTCTTAGATACTCCGGGTCATGCCGCGTTTACGGCCATGCGGGCTCGTGGTGCGCAAGCAACGGATATTGTCATTTTAATTGTTGCGGCAGATGATGGGGTTAAACCACAAACCCTCGAAGCCGTTCAGCATGCAAAAGCGGCAAAAGTACCCATTATTGTTGCCATTAATAAAATGGACAAACCTGGAGTTGATCCCGAGCGCGTGATGACTGAATTGTCAGGTTATGACGTTGTGCCTGAAGCATGGGGTGGTGATACCATGTTTGTCAATATTTCGGCTAAAACAGGTTTGGGCATTGATGATTTGCTGGATGCTATTTTGTTGCAAGCAGAAGTGCTCGAGTTAACAGCCCACACCGATGGCGCCGCGAAAGGGGTGGTCATTGAGTCCAGATTGGATAAAGGGCGCGGTCCTGTCGCAACCATATTGGTCCAACGAGGCACGCTGCGCAAAGGCGACATTCTGCTAGCAGGATTTCAATATGGCCGCGTTCGAGCATTGGTCAGTGATAGCGGTGAATTGGTCGACAGTGCGGGTCCTTCTATTCCTGTTGAGGTCTTGGGATTATCAGCCATTCCACATGCCGGTGATGAAGCCATTGTTGTGCCCGATGAAAAAAGGGCGCGAGAAGTCGCGTTGTTTCGTCAAGGCAAATTCAGAGATGTCAAATTAGCGAGACGCCAAAAATCGTCATTAGAAGATATCTTTGAAAACATGACCGCCGCTGAAG
>JAOAUO010000146.1 GCA_030157565.1 Legionellaceae bacterium | reverse complement strand
CATGGGCCCTTAGTTTAAATAGTGATCATGTGGTCGGAACGGCGGTCGAGGCCAAACATTCACATCTCCCTTTCTAACTGGAATGTATTATTTGAAGTTTGGACAAAACGACGTGCAAAAACACGCGTGTCATTTGGTCCAAAGATAACGAGCTCATCAACCATTAGAGAGCTCAGGGTATTGAATGAAACGTGTGATAGAGACTACTCATCATCGAAAACCACTCATTATACGCTTACTTTCATCAGTTTACATGAACCTGATATTTTTGGACAGAAAAGAATTGTGGTCATCAATGGACTTTTCACAGGTTTCAAGATAACGTAGTATCTATTCATTTGTTCGCCAGGTCTTGGAGTCCCTCATGTCAGCGCAAGCCCTTTCGGTCTCACTGGTCAGTCAATTTGCAGTGCCCGATGCGCATCGGAAACCACCGGGGTATTTTCGCTCTAAACTCTTTGTCACTTCATCCACAACCAACCCATTGGTTGCAGCAGCAGGTCCGCTGCTGTCTTTATTGGAGCGGCTTTGCCTCAGCCCAACGCTTCCAAACATTGAGCCCATTCGTGACAACATTGAACACGAGCTCCGCGCGTTTCACAGCCGACTGTCCAATCTAGAACATGCCAATGAATTCATTCTTCTCGCCGATTACCTGCTCTGTGCAACAGTCGATGAGTTGTTGGGGAAAAATTATTTGCGTCTGTATAATCAACCCGCTGAATTTAAAGCATTCACCCCTCCTTCACCCGATGGCTTAGGCGCTGAAATGCGTTTTTTTGAAATCGTCACGGTCTTAAAACAACGAGCCAATCAATATTTAGACTTGATTGAATTGGCTTATTATTGCCTCATCACGGGGTTTGAAGGAGAGCACCATGTTCGCGCCGATGGCCGACAAGCGCTGGATAATCTCATTGAAGAGTTGCACCAGTTAATCAAGCTGCATCGCGTGAACAAACCGCATCGATTGTTTAAAGAAAATCAACTATCAAGCCCTGAACGCAACCATCGCAAACCGATTATTTTGACCACCGCACTAGCCGTTGCCATCCTCGTCTCGATTTACATGGCCAGCCATGTTCTGCTTGAGCACAAAGCCAGTACACTTATTCTCGGACACGCTGTCCTCCTTAATATGGACCATTAATGGATCAATCACTAAGTGCATTGTGTGATGCACTAAAAAAAGTCATTCGTCAGCTCAAACCACAACACCAAGCGGTGTCATTTTTGCTACTGACAGGCAAAACACGCCAAGGAAAAACCACCCTACTCCGACAAAGCCATTACGAACACATCACCGTGCATGCTGAGCGCGGCGCTGATATTTATTACAATCAAAACAGTGTCATATTGGAACTCTGCGAATCTTGGCTGATTTTAAGTAAACATTTGTTGCAATACACATTGAAACAATTGAATCGCTGCCATCGCACCGTCAAAATCACCGGCATTATTTTATGCGTGGATATCAATGATCTATTTCTTGCAGAACCCATTCAATATAAAACACAAAGCAAGACACACGCTCAATTTCTTGAGCGATTCGGCATGAGTTTAGGCTATCGCGTAGACACCGCCATCCTATTCACTAAATTAGATGCATTGGCTGGATTTTGTGATTTTTTCCAAGACGAGCATGCGATAGAGCTAAATAAACCACTCGGTTTTTCGTTGGATGATACGGGCAAGCCCGGTAAATTGCTAGACCATTACCAAACGCAATTTGACCATTTTATTGAAACGTTGGGGCAACAAGTCATTAACAAAATTCACCCGGCGCGATCGAGCATCAAACGCACGCTGATTCGTGAATTTCCACTGCAATTGGCTTATTTGCGCGCGGCAATCCAATCCCTCGTCCAAAATATATCACCCCGCCGCTTTCATCTCAGCGCATTGTATTTTACCAGTGCGGAACAAGGGGGAGCGAGTCTTGATAAACTCAATAAAAAAATTCAACACGAATATGGTTTAGCGGTTCAAGATCAATTTCCGCAATCCACGAATTATCAAGCCTACTTTATTGAAGGCGCATTGTCCGCATTCCACACCCAAACCAAACGCCACGCGCCGCGCATCACACGCCTGCACCGTTTAGGAATAGCCGGCCTAGTGGGCATGGCGGGAATGGCCTTGATTGCAATAGGACACCAATATTTAAGCGCCGCTCAGAAACTCGATGAGGCGAGCAAAGAATTGTTAGCCTATGACATCTTATCGAGTCAAGGCAACAAGCAAACCGCCGCTCTCTATCATTTAGCCAAGGCGTCCGGTCAATTGGATGACATATCCTCAAGCGCGTTCTCATCACAATCCATGATTCAGCAATTAAAATCACAACTACACACAGACACAAGACACCACTTAAACGACCGCTACATCCCTCAATTATTAACCGAGTTGGAACACGTCATCACAGACAATCATCAATCCCAACGTGTGCGTTATGACGCGTTGAAAATTTATCTAATGTTTGGCTCGCCCGAACGATTCTCACCCAAAGAAATAGAAGCATGGTTCCACGCTCACTGGAAAACAACCCAGGCCCCCCTGGCGCTCAAAAATACCGCGTTATTAACGCGCGTAGTGCATCAGCGCGCAATAGCCGCTCCTATCAATCAACGCATTGTTCGCGACATACGCAATGAGCTTAATGCCTTGCCCGCTACGTATTTATATTACTCACTGGCTAAATTGTCTTTTCCAGAAGAAACGCAACCGATTCACATCGAGGGATTTGCTTTAGCCAGCAATGAAGTGCCTGTCTATTTAACCAAAGCAGGGTTTCAAACCATGCTATCCCGTTTGCCCTCCATTGCAACGCAACTACAAAACGACAATTGGGTGCTCGCGCGACAAGACATCGGTGATCTGCAGACACTATTACAACAAGCCTACTGTTATGAGTATGTCGTCTGGTGGCAAAAATTTATGCGCCATACAAGGCCTAATCATGTTGAAAATTACCAGCAAGCACGTGCATTGACCGAAGCGCTGCACAAAACTGACAGCATGACCCAGCTATTGAGCCTGATTCAACAACAATTAAGCCCGGAATCCGGACCCAACGCCACTGTATTTAATCAATACATCGCCAGCCAGTTTACGGAATTGAGTTTAATCAGCCATTCCGCCGTCCTTCATTTAACAGAAACACTCGATGAATTAGACCGATTTCTGTCCACGTTATCGATCGTCAATGATCACGGGAAAACCGCGTTCACGTTAACACAAGCGCGTTTCCAAGGAGACACTTTAAATAATCCTTTGTCCACGCTATATGGTTATGCGCATCAATTACCCGCCCCCGTTTCAGAATGGGCGAAAAACGTCGCAGATGATACTTGGTTTACCCTCATCAACGACAGCAGAACCTATATCAACCAACAATGGCAGCTCACTGTTCTCCCCGATTATCAACGATTGATTGCCCAACGCTATCCCTTTGACAACGCAAGCACAGAAGACATTTCCCTGGTTGATTTTGACCGGTTTTTTTCAAGCCACGGCACGCTAAACGCGTTCATTGAACAATACTTAAAGCCGTTCTTGGATACGTCACAGCCACAATGGGCCCTCAAACAATCCAATAACTATGTATTGCCCATTTCGCCAGATGTGTTAAATGAGCTAATCCGCGCAAACATTGTGACGAATATGTTTTTCCCAAACGCAAAAGACACGAGCAAAATTGAATTCAGTCTTCAGAAAATCAGTTTAGATCCGGTCGTCAATCGCTTACAGTTATCCATTGGCGAACATTCACTGGTTGACACGCAAGACAGCGATTCATTGACCCCGTTTAATTGGCCACAATCCAATGCAAAATTGGTATTGAACTCCATTGAAGGCAAGCATTACACCTTAGAGGAGCTTGGCCCCTGGGCATTCTTCAAAATGTTACAAAAGGTCAATGTATTGGTGGATGAAGACGACCCCGGCAGTTTGCAAATTCTTTTCGAAGTCAATGGAAACTCCGGACGCTACTTGCTTAAAACGCAAAACGAAGTCAATCCATTTACACCCGGCATTTTAAATGGTTTTAGTCTGCCTGAGCAGATTGTTTAAAGACACCACGGATTTACAGATCATGAGCAAAACACCCTTGATACAGCTCAGTATCCTGTTATGCCTTTACAGCCTACTGTTTTATTTTGTATCCTCACACGCCATCCGGCTTGATTATTCTTGCTTTTATTCAGGAGCAAAGGCCCTGCTTCAGGGCGAGAACCCTTACCAGACATTATTCGCGACGTATTTACCCTCGGTTCCAAAAGTCTCACTCAACGTCAACCCGCCCATTGTGCTGATGCTCTTCATTCCCTTTTCCATGATGAATTATTCCGAAAGCCTCATCTTGTGGTCCGTGATGTCCTTTATACTCGGCTTGATTGCGGTATCCGTGACCTTTTCGCTAGCCTTTAAACCTGTATTTTTAAAACGACACCGAGCAGCATTGTACCTGTTCTATTTAGCCTTCTATCCCACGCTGATCAACACCGCTATTGGTCAATTAGGAAGCTTAGTCACGTTTTTTATTATGCTGGGGTATTATTTTTACATCAAAAAAAAAGATGTTCTTGCGGCGATGATGTGGGGAATCATCATCGGGATGAAACTCTTTCCTGGGTTGTTGTTTTTTTACGCATTAAAACAACGCCGCTACAAAGTAATAGGCATCATGTTTGCAACCGTTGTTGTCACCATTCTGATTCCCTGGCTGGCCTATGGAGGGCAAATTTATACAAATTATTTGAGTATGCTGTCCCACCTAGCTTGGTACGGTGACAATTGGAATGCGTCTATTAATGGATTTTTATTTCGAATACTGACGACGGCTCACAGCACGCAAGCGCATCTATTGTTGGTTAAATTCCTGTATATCGGATTTTTTCTGGGTAGCTTGTTTTGGTATTTAAAGAAAATAAGCAGTAGCACCTTCTCTCCTGAAAACAAGCACCTCACCTTTTCTCTCACATTGGTGATGATGCTGCTGATGAGCCCATACGGTTGGATGTATTATTTTCCATTGCTCATTCTGCCTTTATGCTTAACGTGGTCTGAAGCCAGCGCACCGATTACAGATAAAAAATGGGTGTTCGCTTGGACAACCTGCTTATTTTTCATCAATTTCCCCATTGATTATGTACGCGTAAAACACATGGACACGCTACTAAAAAAATTGACCGTGCATTCTTTTTATTTTTATGGGTTGTGCTTACTGGCCTACTTACTAACACAACAAATGAGCCGCTCTCAATCAAAAAAAGGCCCTTCAGATAGTTTGACATTACCCATTCAAAGCCTTCTCGCATTCGGAATCGTTATCTTATCCATCGCTTTTACGCTTCGACTCACGTCAACCAACTTTACGTAAAAACTCATTTAGAAAAAAATACGCATTGGCGTTCGAGCCTGATTAGGGATGTCATACATTGGATTATCATTAATAAGACCCTCCACGGTAACGGAATCAATATTTTTTGTCATCATGAGCTGATGTATAGTATTAAATACACTCAGCTCTCTAGAAATGGGCGAGCGCGCTATTTGACCGGTATAAAATGGGCATTCGATTCACCTGATTGACGTGACTCTAATTGGGCTTTTGTAAATTTTAAATCTGTTTTCCAAAAAAAACCTTGTTTATATTTTGAGTAAAGAGGCATCGCTTCACAGATGTTAATCATTCTGCGCGCGTCATCCATAGCATCTTGGGATTTTTTTGAGTCGGCAGGCAACCGACTGTTCAAATCATCTAAGGCAGCCGTTCGAATCATGTCGCGAACGGCCCGTGTTTTTACTTGTTTAAATGCCTGCTGGTATGCCACTTGCTGTTTAAGTTGGCCATTGGTGAGTTCAGCAACATTTAATTCATGCTCGCCTTTCTTAGCAAAATCATCAATATACGGCAACCCGTGTTTTTTATAAACAGCGTGCAGGAAATTCTGGTAGCGTTCACGGCTTTCGGCACATCCAATTGCAGCATTGTGCCCTCCATTATCCAGTTGTAAGAAATAAACCGGCATCGGTTGAGTGGCGTCATTCATGGATTTATTTTTTGCTTCCATTCGTTTGGATGCAATGCGTAACGCCAGATTCAGACTGCTTTTATGAGGCACAACGGCATCATCTTTTGCAGAGATGATAACCAAAGGAATGTTATCTGGAAATTGATCAACGTACCCCATGGCCTGCTTTTTTTTATCGGTCTTATGCGCTTCTCCTAAAAAAGGTTGAACAATCACATCTTGATATAAAAACTTGGCTAACCATCGAGGAAACCATCCTTTTAAAACAGCGCTGATGGTTGCTGGCGGCGCTTCCAATACACACAGTCTTACATTTTTATAATCTGCCTGATGCGTAGCTAACGCTGAAAAAGTCGTCGCGGCACCTCGAGATGCACCATACAGTACGATATTGCTTGGGAGCTCTCGAGCATCACCTGCGCCATTCTTTATATCTGGATTGGTAAGGGCATCATACCGATTTTTATGGCTGGCAATATCCGTACTTTGTCCTAAAGAGGTTCTTTTGTTAAGTTTATAGGCATGCACGCTACCCGATTCATTTTGAGGGTATGGTGTTGTGTAATCAAGCGACGAGCTTTTTTTATCGGTCACTTGTATGCCACGCTGCCATTGTAAAAGGCGGCTCAGAATCGCCCAAGGGTGATCACGATCAATTTCATCTAATTCAGGGTAAACCCAAAGGTGTTGGGGCGGGAACGCGAAAATCCCTTTTTTAGAAGATCGGGCTATCTCGCCCGTTGAAGCACCCATCTGGCGATTTCCAATGTATCTTGATGCAACAGATTGAGAGTTAGCAATGCCCTGATA
>JAOAUO010000145.1:6363-6860 GCA_030157565.1 Legionellaceae bacterium | reverse complement strand
GCGACCCCCGGCGTGACAGGCCGGTATTCTAACCAACTGAACTACCACTCCAATTCTGGTGGGTGCTGCAGGGATCGAACCTGCGACCCTCGCCTTGTAAGGGCGATGCTCTCCCAGCTGAGCTAAGCACCCGAAAACTTAGTTACTTTGTACTGCTTCTTTCAACGACTTGCCTGCTTTAAATTTAGCAACACGAGACGCTTTAATTTCAATGGCTTCACCCGTTTGTGGGTTACGTCCAGTACGTGCTGCACGAAGGCCTGTTGAAAAAGAACCAAACCCTGGCAATACTACTTGGTCGCCACTTTTTAGTGCATCAGTCACTGTCTTTGTGAAAACATCAAGGACTTTAATTGCATCTGCTTTAGTTATGCCTGAACCATTAGCGATGGCTTCAACCATTTCACTCTTATTCATGTTATCCCCTTTGCAGTTATTCATCCCTTTACTAAAGCCTTTATATCAAAAAACATCGGCTTGAGTCAAGCTACTAAATC
>JAOAUO010000145.1:0-6353 GCA_030157565.1 Legionellaceae bacterium | reverse complement strand
ACTAAATCCTCATGTTTCCCGCCAGAAGCGGCCAACGAACGAGAATATACCCCTTATTCGTCGGCGTGTAAATCTTTTTTTTGTTTTTTTTTAATTTTTTTCATTTTCAAGAAAAGGATTGCGTTGCAAGGCCAGCGCCAATACCTCTTCAATGGTTTTTAATGGGTGGATTGTTAGTTTTTTTAACACATTGTCAGGAATTTCAGTCAAGTCTTTCCTGTTTTCTTCAGGGATAATGACATGCTTGATTCCCCCACGGTGAGCGGCCAACAATTTTTCTTTTAACCCACCAATGGGCAATACCTGTCCACGCAACGTGATTTCACCGGTCATGGCTAAATCGGCACGCACAGGGATCTGAGTGACTACGGATGCAATGGCCGTGCACATCCCAATGCCTGCACTAGGGCCGTCTTTCGGTGTGGCGCCTTCAGGGATATGTATGTGGAAATCATTTTTTTCATAAAAATCGTCAGGTAAGTGAAGCATTTTGGCCCGACTTCTGACAACGGTCATTGCTGCATGAATGGACTCCTGCATGACATCACCCAACTGTCCTGTATGCAATGTTTTTCCTTTGCCTGGCATCATCGAAGCTTCAATGGTGAGCAACTCTCCTCCCACACTGGTCCAAGCCAAGCCCGTGACCTGCCCCACTTGGTCGTGAGACTCAGCCAATCCATAACTGAATTTTTTCACGCCTAAAAATTTCTCTATGTTCTTTCGGGTGATTTTAATTTTTTTAACCCGCTTATTCGTTAAAATATCTTTCACTACCTTTCGACAGATACTGGCAATGTCTCGTTCCAAATTACGAACACCCGCCTCTCGAGTGTAGTGACGAACAATTTCATGCAGCGCATCTTCAGCGAATTCAATTTCATCCACCTTCAACCCATTCAAAACTTCTTGTTTTGAAACCAGGTAATTTTTTGCAATATTGACTTTCTCATCTTCCGTGTAGCCCGCCAACCGAATAATCTCCATTCGATCTAATAGCGGCGCAGGAATTTCAAGTGAATTGGCGGTGGCTATAAACATGACGTCACTCAAATCATAATTCACTTCTAAATAATGATCGTTAAACGTATGATTTTGCTCCGGATCAAGCACTTCCAACAGGGCAGACGCAGGATCTCCTCGGAAATCCATTGCCATTTTATCCACTTCATCCAACATAATCAGGGGATTTTTAACGCCGGCTTTACATAATTTCTGAATGATTTTTCCAGGCATGGAACCAATATACGTGCGTCGATGCCCACGAATTTCAGCTTCATCGCGCACACCACCCACCGCGATGCGAATAAAAGTACGTCCCGTCGCATTTGCAATGGATTGTCCTAAAGACGTTTTACCAACCCCCGGAGGCCCGACCAAACAGAGAATAGGACCTTTCAAACGCTTCACGCGCTGTTGAACCGCCAGATACTCTAAAATCCGTTCTTTTACCTTCTCCAGTCCATAATGATCTTTATCCAGCAATTCCTCCGCTTTTTTCAAATCGAACTGAATTTTATTTCGCTTTTTCCATGGAACGCTCAGCATCCAATCCAAGTAATTTCGAACAACCGTGGCTTCAGCCGACATAGGCGACATTAATTTTAATTTATGCAACTCAGCCAATGCTTTGTCTTTCGCTTCTTTGGGCATTCCGGCTTTATGAATAGAGGACTCCAATTGATCCATCTCATTGCCTTCTTCGCCGAGCTCACCTAGCTCTTTTTGAATCGCTTTGATTTGTTCATTCAGGTAATATTCTCGTTGGCTTTTTTCCATTTGCCGTTTCACTCGCCCACGTACACGTTTTTCAACTTGTAACAAATCAATTTCCGTTTCGATTGCGGCCATGAGACGATCTAGGCGAGTGCCAATATCCAACGTCTCTAGCAATTCTTGTTTGTCTTCAACTTTCAAGCTTAAATGTGCAGAAATGGTGTCAGCCAACCGACCCGGTTCATCGATTCCAGACAGCGATCCTAAAATCTCAGGTGGTATCTTTTTGTTCAACTTAATGTATTGTTCAAACTGAGACATCAGCGATCGAGTCAGTATTTCAATGTCCTGTGACTTAACAGAGTGGCTCACATCATCGATTAAGGTCAAGGATGCGGCAACATACCCATTGGCGTCGATTGAATAGGACTCTACTTTAGCGCGGCGCTCCCCTTCTACCAAAACTTTGACCGTTCCATCCGGTAAGCGGAGCAATTGCAGCAAGCTCGACAATGTCCCTACATTGAATAAATCATCCGGTGATGGATCATCTTTAGCCGATTTACGTTGGGCGACCAAAAATACTTGTTTGTTATCGAGCATCGCTGCTTCCAGCGCTTTGATTGATTTCTCGCGCCCAACAAACAAAGGGATAACCATATGTGGATAAACGACTACATCTCTCAATGGCAATACAGGAAAAACAAGGGTTGTGGGTAACTGAATGGAGGCTAAATCATTTTTATCAGACATAATAATCCCTTATTGAATTGGTAAAGGGACTACATGACAAAAACCTCATGGAGTCCCGTCACAATAATTAAGTTCTCGAACATGTTGAGGCTTTAAATAAACTAATTATACCTTGAAACTGAGCCATCCTGTATCCCTAGAAGGACTCATCACCACCCGCGAACGCGTGTGGCGATGCCAGAAAGACTGATTGGTTTTTCTTTAAACAAACTACTCGCCGCTTGCCGCGGCTTGCTTAGTATCCGTTTCGCCATAAATCAAAATGGGCGTCCCTTCACCATTAATTGATTTCTCATCAATAATAACGCTTGTAACCCCTTCCATCGATGGCAACTCATACATGGTGCTCAATAATGTATTTTCAAGAATAGCACGCAAACCCCGCGCACCTATTTTCCGCTGCAACGCTTTTTTAGCAATCACGTGCAATGCCGTCTCTTGAAACTCAAGTTCAGCCCCTTCCATTTTAAACAAGGCATGGAATTGTTTGGTCAACGCATTCTTTGGTTGTGTTAAAATTTGAATGAGAGCCGCTTCATCCAGTTCATGCAAAGTGGCCACTACTGGCAACCGACCCACAAATTCAGGAATCAAACCGTATTTAACCAAATCATCGGATTCCAAGGAATCCAATATTTTTTCAGACGATTGTTCGTCTTTTTTCTTTTTTAGCTCAGCAGAAAATCCAATCCCAGATTTATCACTGCGCTCACGAATCACTTTATCTAATCCTGCAAATGCACCGCCACAAATGAACAAAATATTAGAGGTGTCTACCTGCAAAAACTCTTGCTGCGGGTGCTTACGGCCCCCTTGTGGTGGAATAGAAGCAGTGGTTCCTTCAATTAATTTCAGCAAAGCTTGTTGCACGCCCTCACCTGATACATCACGTGTGATTGATGGGTTATCTGATTTACGTGAAATCTTATCGATTTCATCAATATAAACGATGCCCTGTTGTGCTTTGGCCACATCATAATCACATTTTTGCAATAATTTTTGAATGATGTTTTCAACGTCTTCGCCAACATATCCAGCTTCAGTCAGAGTGGTCGCATCCGCCATTGTAAACGGTACGTTCAAAAAACGTGCCAATGTTTGAGCCAACAATGTCTTGCCACTGCCCGTAGGGCCTATCAACAAGATATTACTTTTACCCAGTTCAACACCGTCTTCTGTTTTGTGATGCATGCGTTTGTAATGATTATACACAGCAACAGACAATACTTTTTTAGCGTGCGGTTGCCCGATAACATACTCATCTAAAAATGCGGCAATTTCTTTTGGTTTGGGCAGATGAGTAGCCGTTGTGTCATGCGGAGTCGCCTCGGCTTCTTCACGAATAATATCATTGCATAAATCCACACATTCATCGCATACAAAAACAGAGGGCCCAGCAATTAACTTCTTGACTTCATGCTGATTTTTTCCGCAAAAAGAACAGTACAATACCTTCTCACCCTGTCCAGAACCTGTTTTACTCATCTACAAACCCCTCTTTAAATGACTACGCCGCAGTGATGGCAGGATTTCGGTCATAAAATATTTTATCAATTATACCGTAGTCAAGCGCTCTTTCAGCGCTCATGAAATTATCTCGCTCAGTATCCAACATGATTTGCTCAGGCGTTTTGTTGGTATGCTTGGCCATGATGCAGTTCAACCGTTCGCGAACGGCCAATGTTTCGCGTGCGTGAATTTCAATGTCTGTTGCTTGACCACGATATCCACCGAGTGGTTGATGGATCATCACGCGTGAATTAGGCAAACAAAACCGTTTACCGTTCGCGCCTGCACACAGTAACAAAGCCGCTGCACTGGCTGCTTGGCCAATGCATAAGGTACTGACATCTGGTTTAATAAACTGCATGGTATCGTAAATAGCCAAGCCTGCCGTTACGACACCACCGGGTGAATTGATGTACAGGGAAATATCCTTTTCAGGATTTTCGGATTCCAAAAAAAGCAATTGTGCGACCACAAGGTTAGCCATGTGATCTTCGACTTCGCCCAACAAAAAAATAATCCGCTCTTTTAAAAGCCGAGAATATATATCGTAAGATCTCTCGCCTCGAGAGGTCTGTTCAATCACCATAGGAACAAGACCACCCGCACTTCTAATTGCATTTTCAGAATACCCTGTCATGATCACGCTCCTTTGTCTTCTTTTGTTTTTTCAGGATTAACGACCTGATCGTACGTCATCATTTTATCAATGGCTGTAGCCGTTGATAAGATTTTCTCAGATACAATTTCTTCCATCACCAACGCTTCAATTTCAGCACGGCGCTCGCCACTTTCTTTGTACCAGTCATGCAATTCAGCAGGATCTTCGTAAGCACTGGCCAACTTCTCAATCATAGCATCAACACGTGATGCCTCAACAGTGATCTCGTGTTTTTTAACATATTCAGAGAAAAGCAAACCTAAACGTACGCGGTGAGTGGCTTTTTCTTCAAACAATGCACGTGGGAAATCAGGTATTTTTTCATCATCTGAATGGTTGTGCCCAAAAATCTGATGGTACATTTCATGTTTCAAATGTTCAATTTCTTGGTCAACCAGTGCGGCAGGCACATCAAACTTATTTTTTTCAAGCAATGCATCAAACGTTACGTTGCGATTCATTGAACCCACTCTGCGCTCTAACTCGCGTACCATGTTGTCTTTGATGTCTTTTTTTAGCGCATCAACACCGCCTGTTTTGATATTGAATTTTTCAGCGAATGCCTCGTCTAATTCGGGCAAACAACCTTCTAGTACATCAATCAGAACCACTTCAAATCGCGCTTCTTTACCCGCCAAAGCATGGTGACCATAATCAGCAGGGAATTGAACATTGATTTCACAAGGTTTGTCTTTTTCGGCTCCAATGAGGCCGTCTTCAAAGCCTGGGATCATAGATGCGGACCCAATCACCAACTCATAGTGTTGTGCACTGCCACCCTCAAACGCCTCATCACCCAGAAAACCCTTGAAGTCGATGATGACTTTATCGCCTGTTTGAACGGCTCGGGAAACATTGACCCAGTTCTTGTTTTGACTGCGTAAATTGTCCAACATTTGAGTCAAATCACTCTCAGTCACCTCAGCACGAACGATGTCGATGGTTTCAGTGGGCGCTAACTCCTTGATATGAATTTCAGGAAATATTTCGAATACAGCGGTGTATCTGAAATCAGAACCTGCAACAATGGGCTCAGGCTCAACGGTTGGGTATCCGGCAGGAGATAAATCATGAGATTTTAATGCTTCAAACAACGTTGATTGGACCATTTCGCGTGCCACATCTTGACGCACACCTTCAGAATATCGTTGCTTTATCACGGCAGCAGGCACTTTCCCTGCTCGAAATCCATGGACTTTTGCTTTGGGAGCCATGTTTCGAAGACGCAGGTTGACTTCTGCCTCTATTTTTTCGAATGGTACTGAAATGGTTAACTTGCGTTCCAAACCATTCAAGGTCTCAACAGAAACTTGCATCTACTCACCTCTTGGATATTAAGTTTAATTGCATGTAAATGGTGCGAAAGGAGAGATTCGAACTCTCACAGGTTGCCCCGCTGGAACCTAAATCCAGTGCGTCTACCAGTTCCGCCACTTTCGCAAACAGGGTTGAATTATTAATCACTAAAGCTGCCTTGTAAAGACTCTGAATGAGTCGATGAGTAAAACAGCTTGTTTTACAAATCTGGGGTGAACGATGGGGCTCGAACCCACGACCACCGGGATCACAACCCGGGGCTCTACCAACTGAGCTACGCCCACCATAATATTAACTGCCATACAATATTGAGTTCTGCTTGACGCTTGGTACGCCCGGCAGGACTCGAACCTGCTACCCTCGGCTTAGAAGGCCGATGCTCTATCCAAATGAGCTACGG
>JAOAUO010000144.1 GCA_030157565.1 Legionellaceae bacterium | reverse complement strand
ATCATGGACAGAAGGACATGAGTCTTTTTTCATGTTCTTTTGTCCAATGTCCAATCCAGCTCAATCGCTTTAATCACTCGGACCAACCTGCTAAACTCATTTCATTATCAACAGCGTTCGAGTCGACTATGCATCAAGTGATCACTAAATTTGGAGGCACGAGCGTGTCTTCTCGTGAAACATGGGAGCACATTGCCTCCATTACCAAAGCACATTTAAAAAATAAGACTCAACCCATCATCGTGTGCTCGGCTCTCACGCAGGCATCGAATAAACTGGAAAAAATGATCGATGAGGCCCTGCTGGGGAATCATGAACCGATTCTGAACGACTTGACGCTTGGGTATTTGCAACTCGCCAATGCCCTCGATGTAAGCCCCGATTTAATCGCCCTTGATTTTCAACAATTACAACAATGGCTGATGGGAATTGCCCTATTAAAAGAAGCGCCGGCTAAAACGCATGCGCAAATTTTAAGCTTAGGCGAATTGATGATGACGCGCTTAGGCCATGCTTTTTTAATCAACCAAGGCATTCAATGCCATTGGCTCGATGCGCGAGAGGCATTGCAATCGGTGACCACCCCAGGTGCGGGGCCTGAGAATTATCTAGCCGCCCGCTGCAACAGCGATGCAAACCCGGAATTGGCGCGTCGATTGGCCGAATGTGGCTCAGAGGTGATTATTACGCAGGGTTTTATTGCCTCAAACGCGGCCGGTGAAACCGTATTATTGGGCCGTGGGGGGTCCGATACATCAGCAGCATTATTGGCCGCCATTTTAGGTGCGAGTGTGTGTGAGATATGGACTGATGTCCCGGGCATCTACACGGCCAATCCACACCAATTGCCGCACGCGCGACTATTAAAACAACTAAACTATGATGAAGCACAAGAAATTGCCTCCATGGGGGCGAAAGTATTGCATCCGCTATGTGTACCACCCGTTCGAAGCGCCAATATTCCCATGGTGGTGAAATACACCTGCATGCCTGACCATTCAGGTACCCGTATTTCACGTGAAAGTGATGACAATGCTCCTCCCATCAAGTCCATTCAAGTCAAGCCTAGCATCACACTCATCTCGATTGACACGGTGAGCATGTGGCAGCAAGTCGGGTTTTTAGCGGATGTGTTTACCGCTTTTAAAACCCATGGGTTTTCAGTCGACTTGCTGTCATCGTCTGAATCGAACATCACGCTGTCCTTAGACCGTTCCACCAAACTGCGCGATAGAGCCTCTCTCGAGGCGCTGGTCGATGCGCTCAATGGGTTTTGTCGAGCGAAAATCATTGAACCTTGCAGTGCAGTCAGCTTGATAGGCCATCACATTCGGACCGTCTTGCCTCAATTGGGTTCAGCACTCGAAGTCTTTGATGACCAACAAGTCCATCTCATGTCGTTGGCATCCAATGACTTGAATTTAACGTTCGTGGTGGATGAATCAAAAGCCGATAAATTGTGCCAACAGTTACACACCATGCTGATTGAAAACAATCCGCAAAGCTTTTATTACTCTAAAAGTTGGCATGAAGAATTTGGAACCCCCTCCGCACTGAGAACGCCCTGGTGGGAAACCGCACGGGATGATTTATTGACATTAGCCGAAACACAATCGCCTTGCTATGTTTATCATACCCCAACGCAAGTCGAGAAGGCGGATGAATTGCTGGCCCTTCAATCCATTAGCCAATTATTTTACGCCGTCAAGGCCAATCCCCATCCCGCTATTTTAAAAACACTGTTTGATAAGAACATCCACTTTGAATGCGTCTCAACTGAAGAATTGGACCACGTATTGGCGCTTTTTCCTGGTATCGACCGGCAGCGTTTGTTGTTCACGCCCAATTTTGCGCCTAAATCAGACTATGCTTATGCCATGTCTTTAAAGTGCCACGTGACCATTGACAGTTTATATCCATTGGAACATTGGCCTGAGTTATTTAACGGACAAGCCATATTCCTTCGCATTGATCCGGGGTGCGGTGCGGGCCATCATAAATATGTGTGCACGGGTGGCAATGAATCCAAATTTGGCATCCCTAAAGCAAACCTTGATCTCGCAGAGGAATTGACCACGCGCCACAACATCCAAGTCATCGGATTGCACGCGCACTCTGGAAGCGGGATTTTATCGGCAGATTTATGGCAAGAAACGGCCCTCATGTTAGCCGCAGAAACGAAGCGGTTTTCTGATGTGCGAATCATCAATCTCGGCGGCGGTTTAGGATTGGCAGAAAAACCAGGCCAACAACCGCTGGATATGGCGATTCTAGATGCTGCGTTGTTGGCCGTTCAATCTCGCTACCCACACTTATCATTTTGGCTGGAGCCGGGTCGTTTTTTTGTGGCCGAAAGTGGGGTTATTCTGGCAAAAGTCACGCAATGCAAGGAAAAAGGAAAAGTGCGTTTTATTGGCATCGAAACGGGCATGAACTCCTTGTTACGGCCCGCGCTGTATGGCTCATACCATCACATTGTCAATCTAACCTGCCTTACAGATGAAAACACCGGTTTTGCACACGTAGTTGGCCCCATCTGTGAATCAGGCGATACATTGGGATATGACCGGTTATTTCCTAATACAACAGAAAACGATATCATGTTAATCGCCAACACAGGCGCTTACGGCCATTGCATGAGTTCGTTTTATAACTTACGCCCACCCGCACAAGAAATTGTATTGGAAGGAAACCCATGTTAGAAGATGGCCATCAACGCGCCCGCGCCACGGATCCTCAGCACTCATTTATTGTGCAGGCACCGGCGGGTTCGGGTAAAACCGAAATCCTCACGCAACGTTATTTAAGATTATTAAGCACGGTGACGGCCCCTGAGCAAATCATGGCACTTACCTTTACTCGAAAAGCAGCTAATGAGATGCGTGAGCGGATTCTGCGTGCCATGCAGCAGGTGGCGGCGGGAGCGACGGCTTCATCCGCGCATCAAGAACAAACGTACACTTTTGCCGCAGAGGCTTTGGCGCGTGATAAAGCGCTAGACTGGCAACTGTTGCAACAGCCTAACCGCTTGCGCATCATCACCATTGACGCATTATGCCAATCCCTGACACAAGCCATTCCGTTGCAAGACCAACAGATTCATTACGCCCAAATCAGTGAAAAACCACGCGTACATTATCAAACGGCCGCAAAGGCCTGCCTTGCGTTTGCCATCGAGCACCTGGCATATCATGATGCCATCAAAACATTGCTGGCTCATGTCGACAATCAGCAAGATCATTTACTGTCCCTTTGGGCGGATATGTTGGCCCAACGCGACCAATGGCTGCCGTCTCTGTACCAAGCCCGGGAGCAGGATAAATCACAATATGAAGCCGCATTGGCTTGGATTGAAGCACATGAATTGGCTCGCTTTCGAAAAACCCTGTCCAAAGAATGCGCGGATGAACTCACAACCCTTGCGCGCCAATTGGCCTGCATAGAAGGCAATCCAGATTCACCCCGCTTGCCTTTGCGTGATTGGTATACCTTTGATGCATTGGATGGCCGGCTGGTGACCAGTCTGAGCACGCTGATACTCACCACACAAAATACCCTGCGAAAAGCGTTTGATCATCACGTGGGATTGAAGCGCGGTGAATGCTCCAATCAAGAATACGACACGATAAAATCCGCCAGCAAACGGCTGTTGGCCGAGTTGGATGCTTTGCCTGATTTCTTAGATGCTTTGTTGCGCGTGAAACAGTTGCCAGAACCGCACTACAATCGTGAACAATGGGCGGTCCTGCAAGCCCTGTTCACGCTGCTCCCCGTGCTGACGGCCCATTTAAATATGGCCTTTCATGAACACGACGAAGTGGATTTCAGTGCGATTTCTCAACAAGCACTCCTTGCACTCGGTGATGAAGACAGCCCAACGGATTTGGCGCTCTATTTAGACCATCGCATCCATCATATTTTAGTCGATGAATTTCAAGACACCTCCATTCAACAATTCCAACTATTGCAACAATTGGTCTATGGCTGGCAGCCTAACGACGGAAAAACACTGTTTATTGTCGGCGATCCAATGCAGTCCATCTATCGCTTTCGCGCCGCTGAAGTGGGTTTATTTCTCCGTGCGCGCGACCATGGAATGGGGGAGGTTTCACTCATCCCATTAACCTTGAGTTGCAATTTTCGCAGTGCACCGGCCGTGGTTGAATGGGTAAATGCCCAATTTAAATCTATTTTTCCTGCGGCGGATGACGTGGAATCGGGCGCAGTTTCTTACCATGCATCCGTCAATGTAAAACCCGAAGATGAACACAGCGTGGTCTCAGCCATTCAATGCAGCAGCCGTGCACACGAAGCCGCACTCATCGTTCAAAGCATCGTTTATGAATTAGAGGCTTATCCCGACGACGACATTGCAATTTTAGTGCGTTCACGTGGCCAACTCACCGACATTGTCACCGCACTTCGTGAACAAAACATTCCTTTTCAAGGGGTAGAGATTGATTTATTGGCCCACCTCCCGCACTTGCGTGATGTCTGGGTCTTAACACAAGCCTTGCTCATGCCTGCAAACCGACTGGCCTGGCTTTCTTTTTTACGAAGCCCCTGGTGTGGGCTTGCATTGCCTGACTTGCACGCACTGGCCAATCACCTGCCCTCGCAATCCATTTATACAGCCCTCGGTCAATTGGATCAAATCGCAGATTTAAGCGAAGACGGGCGTGTGCGCGCGACGTTTGTCTACGCCGTCATGCACGCCGCGTTAGCCGATCGGCATCAATACGGATTGGTGGATTGGATCATTCAAACCCTAAGACAACTCCACATCACGCAAGTGCTCACCACACATCAACAAGACGATTTGGAACAGTATTGGCTTCTTCTCGAGCGGTTTGAAAAAGATGGACAAATCGCCGACACCGCAATGTTTAACCAAGAATTCAATGCCTTGTATTCACAAAAAGTGACGCCAGCTCGCGTGCAAATCATGACCATCCATAAATCCAAGGGCTTGGAATTTGATTGTGTGATTTTACCCGGATTGGGCAGCAAGTCCTCCAGGCAAGATACTCCGCTACTTCGCTGGTTAAAACTACCCACCGAAGAGCAAGGTGACTTGTTGCTGCTCTCTCCCATGAAGGCCGCTCATCAAGAGCAATGTTTGCTGTACGACTACCTAGGTCAATTGGACACACAAAAAAATGACTACGAACGCCAACGATTGCTCTATGTGGCCGTAACGCGAGCGAAGAAACGGCTTTATTTATTTGACTCCAGTCAAAAAACCACACAAGGCAGTTTTCGCAGTTTATTGCGCGATCAAGCGTTTACGGAGGAGCCTGCAATAGAGGATGAAACACTCAAAACGCACGCTTTACCCGCGATATATCGTCTCCCGGAGACCCATTATCAACAAGCCCCGGTTCGGCTCACCGATCCATTTAACACGTCCGCGTTGACGATCAATACCCATAACACTTCACGCCTGATGGGCGTCGTGACTCACGAATTATTGCAATGGATTTGCACCCATCACCCAGCAACCCTCGATGAAGTGCCTTGGAATTTAGCGAGCCATCCATTGATAGCGATGGGATTGAATGCGTCTGAATTAGGGGTCGCGTTAGAACGGTTGAAGCAAGACATCACCGCTTTATTTAACGATCCCAGAGGCATTTGGATTATGAAACGCCACGAACAGGAACGAAATGAATACGAACTGCTAGTCGATGAAAATGGCGAAGTGGTTACACGCATTATTGATCGCACCTTTATTGATAATGGTGTTCGCTGGATCATTGATTTTAAAACAGGACGGAATGACACAAAAACCCAATCGCATTATCGTGAGCAAGTGAATGAATATGCGAGGCTGTTGGCCAGCCGCTCTTCAGAACCGATTCATTGTGGGCTGTATTATTTGAATCAGGGTACGTGGGTGGAGTGGATGGCTTGATTTTTTTTTGGAGGAAATGACATGCAAAAGATGCATGTCATTTCCTCCAAATATAGCGGGAGCATCACTTTCCGGCGTTTGGTCGAAGTGATCCTGAATTTGTCTCTGCTTCCACGCTATCTTTTATAGTAAATAGATCTGTAATACGTTCATCCACATAATTGATCTTATTCTTTTCAACAGTAATGACAGGATTTTTACCTTGGTTAGATAAAAAATCAAGATCAATTTTTCCCTCGGCTTTTATAACAAATGGACTGCGTGTGCTTTCTGGTGAAATTGTTTGTGTATTTTTACCTGTATTCTCATAAATAAAAATTTTTTTCACATTACTCTCTTCGCTAACTGTAAAACCGGATTCTGTAGTTTTAATATGCACTGATCGTTTAAAACCAGAATCAGAAACCATTCCCTTTTCACTATTCTTCACGAAAGAAAATAACGCTGATGAAACAGGGTGCAGCAATCCGCCCTGATGGAATGTTGTCATTAAATAATCCATTGCATTTTCGCGTGCCTCATCAGTAAGATTCACTTCTTTTAGTATGACCTCAGAAAAAAAATTTTTTAAATCATTTGATGTGTTAAATTCATTAAATTTTTCTGCATAGTCGGATAATTTCTTGTCATTAATAGATACCGACACCTCTTCATGATTGCTTGCTGCTCTCTGCCAATCCTGCTCAATGGCACTTGATCCTGAAGAAGGCTTGTCCAAAATAAGTGGAGACACCGTACTCAATGCTTTTATTTCCTTCAGCCGATCTTTCCATAGCTGAATCCCGAACGTTTTCAATAGCGGGTTTAGTGCCATTTGAATGCCTTTTACAAAACGCTCACCCATGTTATCCGCTTTACTAAGAACGTCTAAGGCATTACCATTGATTAATTTATAAATTTCATTTAATTTTGATTGGGGCGCATTATTATTATCCAGTATTTCTTTCAGTTTGTTTAAAGC
>JAOAUO010000143.1 GCA_030157565.1 Legionellaceae bacterium | reverse complement strand
ATTTAACATAATACGCCTCTGCTGGCGGTTCGGGAAACGTATACGCCATGGTGAGGGTCTCGTCAAGATCTGAATCCCCCTTCTTATTCGACATATTAAAAGAAGATGGCTCACCTTTGGGGTAAGGAGGCGCTGACGGTTCGAGTGCATTTAGTTGCGACAGCAGATCCTCTTCTTGCTGGTGAAGCTTCTCTTGCAGTGCGACTTCAAGGCGCTCGAGATGATTTAGACAGATGGCTTGGCCTTTGAGGTTCGAGCGTGCCTTATCGAGCTTTTGTCGGAGATTTGACCATCCGCTGAGATCGGTCGGAATGGTTTTGCAGGCATCATACAAGCCCTGTGTCTCTGCCCATAATCGGGCGCTTTTTGCCGATATTGAGGCATCTTTTTGAAATCCACTGACATCCTGTCTTAGTAAAAAAAGGGAACATTTTAATTCCAGTTCAAGATCCTGAAATTTATTGTTAATAGCCTGATCAAGCGCGCTCAATGTTTTGGAGAAGGACAGAACTTTTTTTGGTTCATTGATGATCGTTTCAGCTTCATTTATTTCTAATTGTAAAATTATTCCCAGTATTTTAGGGAGGTTCTCTGGTGTATACTTCGCTACGAGCATAAGGGCGTTCCAGCCATGCGTTGATGCTTGTTTCAGGATGTCGGCTTGGACGGTTTTATCCAGTTTTTGTATGACTTCGAGTATTTTAGGCAGGTTCTCTGGTTGATACCGCGCTACGATCATAAGGGCGTTCCAGCCATCCTTTGATGCTTGTTTCAGGATGTTGGCTTGGACGGTTTCATCCAGTTCTTGTATGGCTTTAAGTATTTTAGGCAGGGAGTCTGGGTGATACCGCGCTACGATCATAAGGGCGTTCCAGCCATCGTCTAATGTTTGTTTCAGGATGTCGGCTTGGACGGTTCCATCCAGATTTTGAATGGCTTCGAGTATTTTAGGCAGGTTCTTTGGTTGATTCTCCGCTACGAGCGTAAGGGCGTTCCAGCCCTCCTTTGTTGCTTGTTTCAGGATGTTGGCTTGGACGGTTTCATTCAGTTTTTGTATGGCTTCGAGTATTTTAGGCAGGTTTTTTGCGTGGCGTTTTGCTATGAAAAGGAAGGGGCTATAGCCATCTTCTGTGCATACCTTACTCAGGATTGTGGTCTGACCATCTAAAGAACAACGTGTTATGTCTTTTACCAACCCTTCTATGGCATCCTGTTGTGCGTGTATTACCATCATGGGCATGTGTTCTTTCAGAGTAGTGGCCTTACCCTCCGTTTTGCATTGCATATATACGTTGGATATTGCCGATTTTATATTGTCATCGTAATTGAGATTTGGTAATTCCATTGTCTTTTTAATCAGATTCAAGCAGTCTCCATCATAATCTTTACTTTGATTTTGTCTTAGATCTTTGAAATCAGTATCATTATCGTGGAGCTTAAGTAGCGTTTTCACGGCCGGAGTGGTTTGTTGCTTCTTGGCTTCTGTTTGGATGGCCTGAGCAAGGGTCGCGCATTTTTCCTCATTAAACGCTACTAAGGATGCATGCACTTTCTTGTCCATTGCATCCTCGATAATCTTCTGGCTATCCTTGAAGTCCAATCTTGATATGAGCGCCAGTAGTTCAGGAACGGTATTTGGAGCATTCTTCGCTGCTAACAGGAGGACGTTAGCGCCTTGATTTCCTTTTTTTCCTAGAATGGCCGCCTGGTATTCCGGAGAGAGTGTTTTGATGTAGTCAATGAATGCAGGCATGACCTTTTGATTCAGTGTAGCGCAGCACAAGGCGGTCCAGTCCCTGTCGTTTGTTTTATTTACAATTTAGGTCTGTTGATTCGGAGGCAGTTGCCGTATGATTTGCAGGAGTTGAACCACGGAATCGTTGTCGAGATAGTAGGCAGCCATCATGAGTATATCGTTTTGCCATTTGGATTCTGAGAATTTTAAAATGTTGTATATCGATGGATGAGGACTTAACTTAGACAGTAATTTGATGGCTTGAGAGACAGCCTCCGTTGGAAATGGATTTTTCTTTTCCGCCTCTTCCAACCCATACTTTAGCAATGCCTGGAATGACGTTTCAATGTCCGTTTCAAATCCTGGCAAAGCAGGATTGATTGATTTAAAAAGGCTCGGCATATTATCTTGAAACCAGGCTAGCTCGGGTTTGATTTTTTCATAGATAGTATATTGTTCCAGGAATTTTTGTGTTGATTTCAGGAGTGATTTGGTAGCATTAGGATATGTTAACTCAATACCCGAAAAGAGTTCCGCCCAGGTTTCAAGGAGCGCAGGCCTGATCTCTTCCTGAAGCGCGGGGATGGTGCTACTGTCAATCAGAAAAGCGGGTTTATATGAAATCGCATCTAATTGGAATGCTTGTTCCGCCATCACCTTGGCTATATAGTCCTGACGTTTTTCGGAAGAGACGCAGGATAATAGTTGCATCAGGGTTTGAAAGCGTCGCGATTTCGTTTCGTCTTCTACATCAAGATCTGAGCCGAGGGTTTTATAGATGTTGTTGTTTTTCAAAAAAGCCAATAGCGTCTCGCCAATCGTTTGCTCCGATTCCTCACTGATCTTCGTATCGAACACCTTAGGAATGTCCGATTGATTCAGGCAATCGATTGTGTTAATGAACGCCTCATTGTCTAACTGCTGATTAAGAATATTTTTAATCTCCACTAATTGTATCGTATCCATTTCCCACCTCAGATGTGATCGAGTTCCGTACAATATTAACAATATATGCATATGTTTGTTTTGTCAAAAAAAATCCGACTAGAAATAAGACAGACTACCCGCGTCCTTTAAGCCAGCACTGCATTGAAGCATCGTCTTCCGTTGCAATGAATATCCTTATTGATTGTTTTTTTGAAAAAAGCATAGGCTTGTCTTGCCGATCACTCAAGTATGATTAATTAAAAAGTGAATAAACTAAATATTGGACAATAATGGCGTTTGTACTATATTCAGATACGCAAGCTTCTTTTAAATTAACATGACTTTTTAAAACACACTGCCATAAAATATAAGGGGTTTAATATGAGCACGTTGTATTTTGATTGCGAAGTTGACACGAATGAAACGAATCCTGGACTTGCAACTTGGGAGATCGTTCGTGACTTTAATCGTATATTCGGAGAAATCACAGGCAAAATGGTGACGTTAGCCACCTCGGAACCGTCTTTTTACGTGAAGCTCTCCATTCCCGAAATTGAGGGGCTCGATTCAATTACACGCGTGAAAATAGATAGAATCAGCGCTAACTTAATAAAAGAAGGCTCGTTAACGAGCATCAAGCGAGTCGCAGAGAACGCTAAACTGATCGACTTATTTTTAGCCGCAGAGCAAAAGCCCCTTGTTCAGCAAAGCAAGGCAGACATGCCGCTTGTTGATGACGGGATATCCGCCTCCGATAGTTCCACAAAAACATCCATTGCGTTTTGGGATGGAAAGCAAACCCGCAGTGGTGCGATATCTCGCGACGAAGACGAGCCCAATGAAATCAATGAAAGAGCGGGCACGCCTAAATTATAGATCAACAATGAGGGCTGCAACGGGTTGTCCACTCAAGGGCGCGCCACTCAGCACGCCCATTATCACACGATGTTTGAATGCCCTCATATTACAACGGTTTATCCACAAGATGGTTCTCAAGATGGACATAATCAGGCAACCCGTTCACATAGGGAGGGTATGCTTCTCCTTGTATCAGGGGTTCTAAATATCGACGGCAAGCGTCGGTGATGCCCATGCCGTCTTCACGGATAAAGTGGGCGGGCATGGCTTTTTCTTGGTTTGCGACGGCCGCCAAAGGGACTTGACCGATTGACCATTGGTAAGGGGAGTCTTGTTCGCGCACGATGGTTGGCATGACCGCATTGTGACCATTGAGCGCCAATTCCACTGCAGCCTTCCCAAGGGCGTAGGCTTGTTCCACATCAACGCCAGACGCAATGTGGCGGGCTGCGCGTTGGAGGTAATCCGCAACGGCCCAATGGTATTTTAGTTTGAGTTCGCGCTTGATTAACTGCGCAATGACCGGCGCAACACCGCCCAGTTGTGCATGACCAAACGCATCTCGCACACCGGCATCACTTAAAAATTGCCCTTGTTCATTGCGAATGCCTTCCGATACGACGATGACGCAGTAGCCGTAAGCTTTGACGCACTCCGCCACACGGCTCAAAACACGGGCCTCTATAAACGGCACTTCTGGAAACAAGATAATATGTGGGGTCTCATGCGAACCGGTTCCTGCCAAACCGCTGGCGGCAGCAATCCAGCCGGCATGCCGTCCCATGACTTCAAGAATAAATACTTTGGTGGATGTGGCCGCCATAGAGGCCACATCAAAGCTGGCTTCACGCGTTGAAATGGCCACGTATTTGGCCACCGAGCCAAATCCTGGGCAGGTGTCGGTGAAGGGCAAATCATTGTCGACTGTTTTCGGGATACCAATGCAGGTGACCGGATAGCCGGCTTCGGCGGTCATGATGGCTATTTTATTGGCGGTGTCTTGTGAGTCGCCGCCACCATTGTAGAAAAAATACCCGATATCATGGGCTTTAAAGACGTCTAACAGCCGTGCAAACTCAACCGGATCACCGGACAGTTTGTATCGACAAGAGCCAAATGCACCCGATGGCGTATGCATGAGCTTGGCAATGTTCTCGTCGCTTTCGAGTGATGTGTCAATCAGGACGTCTTCTAACGCGCCTAAAATACCATTTTTAGCGGCAAAGACGCGACCGATTTGTTGCGGGTGTTTGCGTGCGGTTTGAATCACGCCGCAAGCCGAGGCATTGATCACCGCGGTCACACCGCCTGATTGAGCGTAGATGGCATTTTTTATCGTCATGTTCGTTTCCTACCCATAGGTTGTGGATGCGTGTTCATATTCATGAAGAACCGCATCAATGTGTTCTATCAATTGTAAAAATTCCGACTGCATGGCACTCACATGATGGACTTCTCGCGCCCGTTCCTCTATATGTGCTACGTGTTGTTGCAATTGGGTGACACCGCAAAAGCAACATGCGCCATGTAATTTATGCGCGAGATATTCCAATCCTTCTCGATTGTTCTCTTGCACTAACAAGATAAATTCCTCGCGATTATGACGTAATTCCACCACAAATTCGGCCAAGAATTCAATGGCCAACGCACGATTCCCAGAGGATTTTTTGACGCATAAAGACCAATTGATGGCATTTGTATTGGACTGGGTGATGAGTCGCAATAGATGCTGGAGCAGTTGCTTTTCCTCGACCGGTTTTTGTAAACACAAGTCAATGCCTGCTTTTTGTAACCGTTCTTGCGCGATATCTTTCCCATTGGCACTGATTAAAATGATCGGGGTGTCTTTGTTCAGTAGGGATGATTGACGAATCATTCGTGCGGCATCCAAACCATTTAATTTAGGCATCTGCAGGTCTAATAAAATGGCTGAAAAACGTGTTTTGTTGCAAGCATCGACCGCTTGTTGGCCGTCATCCACCGTGTCTATTCGCGCACTTTTGCCCAACAACGCATTGAGTAATAACCGGTTCACGGGGTTGTCTTCGGCGATGAGTAAATGCGGATTGGCACGGAGGAATGTTGCACGCAAGGTGGTTATTTCTTCCTGTTGGATTTTGATGCTTGAGGATTGATTGAGTGCCGCTTCAATCGCATCATGTAATTTTTTGATGTTGGGCGGCTTGAATAACAAGCCTTGTGCACCCAGGGCTGTATGATCTTGAATGAACCATTTGGATATCAGCCAGCAGGGCATGGATTGCTGATGGAGGATTGGCGCAATTTGTGCCTCACAGCCTTGATTGACATTGATAAACGCCAGCTGGCAATCCGTGTGGTTGGTAAAGGCCTCTTTTAATTGATGGAAGTTTTGCACTTGAACGCACTGGACTCCCCAATAACTCAATCCATTGCACAGTGCTTCTAAGTGCAATGGATTGTCATCAAAACAAAGGGCTTTGATGTTCGAAAACCGATGGGTTTGATGTTTGTCCACTTCATAAGCCGCTAGTTTTTCCAACGTGAGGTAGACTGAAAAAGTAGAGCCTTTTTGAGGCTCACTGCGGATCACGATGCGCCCCCGCATGTGTTCGGCCAATTGTTTGCAAATGACCAAACCCAATCCCGTGCCGCCGTAGCGACGCGTAATGCTGGTGTTGGCCTGATTGAACGCATTGAACAGTTGGGTTTGGTCTTCCGGTGAAATACCAATGCCGGTGTCTGAAATGGAGATGCAGAAGGTATAAGCGGTATCGGTCTCTTGTTCAATGCGGGTGCGAACGAGCACGTAGCCCTGATCTGTGAATTTAACGGCATTGCTCACCAAGCTGCTGATGATTTGTTTGAGGCGCAACGGATCGCCCAGTATCGTGTTGGGCACGTCAATGGCGGTGATGGGCAGCAAATCAACGCCCTTGCTGTGTGCATTGGGTGCGATGAGCGCTAGAACGTCGTCAATACAGGTGCGAATGTTGAGCGGGATGTTGTCTAAATGCAGTTTGCCGGCATCTATTTTTGAATAATCAAGAATGTCGTTAATAATGGCCAATAAATCTTGAGCCGAGGATTGAATGGTTTTGACATAATCCACTTGGAGTGCGTCCAATTGACTTTCCAGCAAGACATTGGAGAAACCAATGACGCCATTCATGGGGGTTCGAATCTCGTGGCTCATGTTGGCGATGAATTCCGATTTTTGCCGTGATTTTTCGTCTGATTTCTTTTTTTCAAGCGTCAAGTCAATGTTTTTTTCTTCTAATAATTCGAGGCTTTGCTGTAAATCGGTCGTGGCGACTTCAATGTGCTGGTTTAATTCGTTGATGAGATTTAAGTATTTAAATTGCAAGTGCGCACACCCTTGTTCAATGA
>JAOAUO010000142.1 GCA_030157565.1 Legionellaceae bacterium | reverse complement strand
ATCATGGACAGAAGGACATGAGTCTTTTTTCATGTTCTTCTGTCCAATGTCCAAAAAAGGAGATCCCTTAAATGAAAAATATTCAAAAAAAACCGTTGGTCATTCTTGATTTTGGTTCCCAATATACGCAACTCATTGCCCGTCGTGTCCGAGAAATGGGCGTGTATTGTGAAATTCATCCGTTCAATGTAACGGACACGCGTTTAAAAGCATTAGACCCCTGTGGTTTGATTTTATCAGGCGGGCCTTCGTCCGTGACGGATGACGCGAGTATTCGGGCGCCAGAATGGGTTTTTCAATCAGGTCTTCCGTTGCTCGGTATTTGTTATGGCATGCAAACGATGGCTGTGCAATTGGGCGGCCTGGTCGAGTCTTCGAATGAATGCGAATACGGGCATGCGCCGTTGCGATTAACGGGCGATAGTCTGTTGCTGAACCATATTGAAGACCGAATCACACCAGAGGGTGAAGCCGAGCTGGATGTTTGGATGAGTCATGGCGATAAAGTAACCGTGTTGCCGCCTGGATTTAAAATCATTTGTAAAACCCCGAACGCGCCCATTGCCGGCATGGCGGATGAAGCGCGCCAATGGTATGGTCTGCAATTTCATCCGGAAGTGACGCATACAGGTCAAGGCTTGCGTATTTTAACGCGCTTTGTTGTGGAGATTTGCCAGGCCTCGACCGACTGGACGGTTGAGCATATTGTTGAGCAATCCATTGAAAAAATACAGCAGCAAGTGGGCTCGCAGGATGTGTTGTTGGGGTTATCAGGTGGCGTGGATTCGTCCGTTGTGGCGGCTTTGTTGCATCGTGCAATTGGTTCGCAGCTCGTTTGTGTCTTTGTTGACACCGGTTTATTGAGACTTCACGAAGCGGATCAAGTCATGGCCATGTTTGGTGAGCACATGGGCATTCGTATTATCCATGTTCATGCAGAGGATCAGTTTTTATCCGCATTGACGGGCGTCAGCTGCCCTGAAGAAAAACGAAAAATAATAGGGCGCACGTTTATCCAAGTCTTTGAAGAAGAAGCACGTGCTTTGCCCAACGTGGCCTGGCTTGCGCAGGGAACGATTTACCCTGATGTGATTGAATCGGCAACGGTCAATAACGGCGGCGCGTCTCACGTGATCAAGTCACATCACAATGTGGGCGGCTTGCCGGATACCATGCAATTGAAATTGTTAGAGCCTGTACGTGAATTATTCAAAGATGAAGTTCGTAAAATGGGGCTTGAATTGGGCCTGCCGTATGACATGGTTTATCGGCATCCATTTCCGGGACCTGGATTAGGCGTACGAATCTTAGGGGAAGTGAAGAAAGAATTCGCTGATATTTTACGTCGCGCCGATGCGATTTTTCTAGAGGAATTGCGTGCATCAGGTTGGTATGAAAAGGTCAGTCAAGCCTTTGCTGTTTTTTTGCCGATAAAAAGTGTCGGGGTGATGGGGGATGGGCGGCGTTATGATTATGTGATTTGCTTGCGCTCGGTTGAAACCACGGACTTTATGACGGCACATTGGTCGCATTTACCATGGGATTTATTAGGCCATGTGTCGAACCGAATCATCAATGAAGTCGCAGGTGTTTCTCGAGTGACGTACGACATATCCGGTAAACCGCCGGCGACCATTGAATGGGAGTGAGCGACCTATTTTGGATGCAGCAAGCGCTAGCGCTTGCGCGTCTAGCCCAGGAACAGGGTGAAGTGCCGGTGGGTGCCGTATTGGTTTCTGAGTGCAATGCATTCCTCGGACGCGGTTGGAATCAGGTGATTCAATCCCAAGATCCAACCGCGCATGCTGAAATCGTGGCTATTCGAGATGCCGCTGCACGGTTACAGCAATATCGACTAGAAAAAACCACGTTGTACGTGACGCTTGAGCCCTGCTGCATGTGCGCCGGCGCGTTAGTCCACGCGCGCGTCAAGCGGCTAGTCTTTGGGACAAGGGATTTGAGCGCAGGTGCTGCGGGATCGGTTTATAATTTGTTGCAGGGCTTTCCGTTAAATCATTCCATTCAAATCGATGAAGGGTTCTTACAACCGGATTGTGCATTGATGTTGACGAATTTTTTTAAGATGAAACGAGTTTGACTGTACAAAAATATTCTTATTTGAACGAACCCGAAATACCCATCTTCGCCGCAGAACTTAGACGTTTTTCGAATATAATTTTAGGTCAATTGTAATTCCTCTTAACGAAGAGAGCCAGATATTTCATTGCCTCTCTCGTCGTCACAAAAAAGACACACAAGACATTTCTCGATCAATTCCAAGAGATATCTTACAAAAAAATCATCCAATGTCGGCATGACAAAGCATATGGATTCGTTATACTGGCCGCTCAAGGAAAATGTGGGCTATTTGACAGGATGTCTTCCTGGTCGATAAAAGACTCCTTGCTTGATTTGACCGATAATTTATCGAATTGTTTCTGTGTGCGCAACAAAGTCACATTCAAAAAATGGAATATAAGGCATGAAAAAAACGATAGCATTTAGTGCAAGCATTGCAATAGCAAGTTTCCCAACATTAGCAAACGCAAAGCCAATTTACCCTGCGGAGGTTATGGCCAGAGAACTTCTTATAGCAGGTCTTGGTTGGGCTGGTCATGTTGCCGTTACATCGGCTAATAAAATATGGCAAACCGATGACCATGTGCTAGAAATACTGAACGAACCAGTGGTAGGCCAGCTAAACACATTTGCCAATTTCAAATCCAAATCTAAATATTGGGGGAGTAGATACGGCATATCAGACAGAGGGGAAGCCGGACAGCACGTTATCGATGAGGCAAACCATCAGCGTTGGTGGTGCCCTACTTACACATCCTCTACCGCCTATGTAATAGGCGCTGGTGATTTAAAATGGGGAACCCGCTTCAAATGTGGGGAATGGCGATGCGACACCTACACGTGGTGGGCTTTCTATAGTGCAGGATATGATACTGTACAAGGCAAAATTATGTTACCAACAACGGTTTTTAATGCATTCCCAATGTATAATCAATCTATTCAAAATAAAATGCAACCAGCCTTATTGAAAGAAAAAAGAACGCTTGATGATGTAACTGCAGAAGAACTTAACACCATGCCATTTGAGGAATTTGAAATGATCGCCGATATCCCCATGCAGCAAGAAACACAACAGCATATAGCTGCTGAGATGCGTTTGGCCAATGACCCACAGCTAAATGATATTAAACGCGGTATATTTATTGACCGATTGACTATCGGAGGAAAAGATCCTGATACTGTTTCTAAAATGCTTAAATTGTATGATGAAACGGATAGCAAAGAATTAAAAGCAAAGATTATTCAGGGCATGATGATTCATTACCAACAACATCTAGATCTTTCTAAAAATACTACCGACCAAATGTTATTAAAATCATTTTTTTCTAGCCTATTGGAAGAAAAAATTAATAACCAAGTTGCGAGTAACGTCGTACGCAGTTTTGTTGATTTGCATTCAACTCAGGAAGTGATGGCTAGCATGGATAAAATTAATAGCTTGCTAACAAAAATGCCCCACCAATCATCGATAATGCTGAAAATTTCATTGGCGAGCAAATCCAAAGAAATTGAAACAATATATATAAAATCCATTATTGCAGAACTAAAGGAAGCCAACAACGCAGATTTGGACAGTTTTCTTTTTGGGCCATTGGTTATGGCATATAAACAAACATCTAAACCATTATCTCAAGATATATTGAATCCAGAGTCGTTAGAGGAAATCATTCAATACCTGAAATACGTAGAGCATAAATACACCGACAAAGGATTGCGTGAAAAAACTAAAGACCCTTTAGCTGCCTTCACCGCGCCGACTTATTTTGAGTTGGTCAAAATATTGGGGTGTAACTAAACATTAAATGGTTTGAGTAGAGCTGCTGGGTCACCCCAGCAGCTCTACTCAAACCGACGTCGGAATAGATGCGTCCTAAAAAACATACTACGCATCCATTTTGCTGTAGAGCATTGAAGACCTCTATGCTTTAATGGCATAGCGATGTGTGTCGTTTTGGTGTTACACTGCCTAGTATCTTTCTATCGATTCAAACGCCATGACACCGTGTTTTTATAGCTCAAAACAAATCCACCCGGATTGGCACCCCATTTTAGATCAAGCCATTTTAGAGCTTGATTCAAATTATATTCATCAATTAAATACGGACAACCATTGGTTGCCTGGAAAAGAGCATTTGTTTGCAGCATTAAGCATGCCATTGTCTTCTGTTCGTTATATTCTTTTAGGCGAATCGCCTTATCCTCGTGCGCAATCGGCCAATGGCTATGCCTTTTGGGATGGCGCCGTGGAGTCAATTTGGAGCCCCACAGGCTTCAGTAAATCCGTTAATCGCGCGACCTCATTGCGTAACTTTATTAAGATGCTTTTGTATGCGCGGGGTGATTTAAACGATGATTTTTCACAGGCAGCCATCTCTAAACTGGATCACTCCGTTTATTTACAAACGGCATCACAGTTGTTCGGTGCTTTGATTCAGCAGGGTGTTTTGCTCTTAAATGCCTCACTGGTTTATAGTGAGGGCAAGGTACCGTATCATGCGCGACAATGGCGGCCCTTTATGCATCGTTTGTTGTTGCAGCTAGCCGATTACAACCCTGCACTGGAGTTGATTTTGTTTGGACGGGTGGCCGCCGAAGTCAAAGAAGCGGCTTGTTTTAAATGCCTGACGGCAGAGCACCCATATAATATTAGTTTTATAACCCACCCGGATGTGGTGGCCTTTTTTAAGCCGATGGATTTACTGAGTTCCTCCTATGAAAACAAACAGCACGGTTGATTCACTAGAAGTTGCTAAATTTGCACAACATGCCACTGAGTGGTGGGTACTGGAAGGCGCATTCAAAACCTTGCATGCCATCAATCCGGTTCGCTTGGATTTCATCCATCAATACACAACCCTTGCGGGTTTTCGTGTGTTGGATGTGGGGTGTGGTGGTGGTATTTTATGCGAAGGCATGGCCAGGCGCGGGGCTATTGTGACGGGTCTCGATGTGGAAGAGGAGGCCATTGCGTGCGCCCGTGCGCATGCCCTTAACAGTCGATTGGAAATTGATTACATCTGCATGCCCATTGAAACCTATGATGCAGCTCCATTTGATCACATCACGTGCATGGAAATGTTAGAGCATGTGCAACATCCAGAACGCGTCATCCAACATTGTTTTCGATTATTAAAGCCCGGTGGTTTGTTATTTTTATCCACGCTGAATCGAACCGTGCGTGCGTATGCCACCGCAGTTGTGGCCGCCGAATACATATTAAGATTGTTGCCACGACAAACGCATGATTTTGATAAATTCATCAAACCCAGTGAACTGGCTGGCATGGCACGAGCGGCAGGTTTTGAAACGATAGGATTATCGGGTCTTGCGTACAATCCTATCACTTCAACGGCCGCATTAGATGAAGCGGTAGATGTTAACTACCTGCTGGTTTGTCAGAAACCGTGATTTTTTTCTCAACATAACGTTGCTGATGCCGCTGAAACGCATATCGGGCTTGATCTTCGGTGACCACGTCCACTTCATTCCCAAATAAATCAATGCGGGCGGTATTTGTTTTCTGGTTGAGTAGATAAGCGGGCGAGGCACTATAATAATTCAATCCTTCCCGCAGGGCTTTTTTACTAAACGGTGGGCTGTCGAGCCGCTCGTAAAAATCAATGATGTCATCAAAGATGCCTATTTTAAGCGGTTTGATGTGTTTGCCCTGTTTGAAAAAGGCTGCAGGAAAGTGTTCTGCAAGCCAATCAATGGTTGCTAATTTTGTTTTTTTTATGGCTTCGTAAGTCTCGTTCATCGTTAAAGTTCCGAAAATGATGGGTGTGTGTTTAAGGTACGCTAACATAGCTTGCGTTTATGAGCAATTATGCATTTACCGTTCGCAATACAAACCGCAATCGGTATAATGACGGCCGTAGACATTGGACAGGCGAAGGTGCGTGCTTTTATGAAAAATATAACGAAGATAATGATTATTGGGATGTTGTTGTCGTTGACGGCGTGCAAACATTGGTGGGGCGGGGATGATGACGAAGACAACAATCCGTTTCAAGGGGTGAGCGCGACGCAGTTGTATGCGGAATCTAAAAAATACATGGCCAAAAAAGAATATTCAGCGGCCATTAAACGGCTAGAAGCATTGGATACCATGTATCCCTTTAATGATGATGCAGAACAAGCGCAAATCGATTTGATCTATGCTTATTATAAAAAAGAAGACTATCCGTCTACCGCAGCCACGGCTGAACGGTTTATTCATTTATACCCTCGAGCCAAGCGCGTTGATTACGCCTATTACATGAAAGGATTGGCTAATTTCCAACAAACACGCGGTGCGTTGGCGAATTTCTTTCCAATGGATGATTCATGGCGTGATCCAGGCACGCAATCACAAGCATATTCTGATTTTGCGACCTTGGTTCAAAAATTTCCTGATAGCCGGTATAAAGCCAATGCGTCACAGCGCATGATTTACTTGCGTAACATGTTCGCACAACGTGAACTGAATGCGGCTCAATATTATTATGATCGAAAAATGTATGTTGCAGCCCTTGAACGCGCCGGCTATTTGGTGAAAACTTACCCACAAGCGCCGAGTGCGCAATCCGCGTTATCGCTGATGTATGAGGCCAATCGGGCTATGGGGTTGAATAGTGCGGCTGAAGATGCCCTGAAGGTGTATCGGGCTACCTATCACGCGGAACCGAAGGCCGTCGCTGGTTAGGATTTGTGGAGCGTTTAGACATCGATCCCCGCTTTCGCGGGGACGAGTACGCCCGTGAGGGCGCAATAACAGTACGGTGTAAGTCCGTATCAGAGGAAACCACAACTCTGTAGCTGAAAGTAACATAGTCTTACACATAGGATGTGTGGTCGCGTGTTGTTCTATGTCTCTTGGAGTTTGGACAAAACGACATGCAAAAACACGCATGTCATTTCGTCCAAATA
>JAOAUO010000141.1 GCA_030157565.1 Legionellaceae bacterium | reverse complement strand
ACATCAGCGCAACAAACACTGTATTTGCTAATGCTGCTAATATTGCTGCTAACTTAACAGCAGGTAATGCTAATCTTGGTAACCTAGCAATTGCAAACTTTGTTCAAACAGGTGAACTACTAAACGGCAACAGCAACATTCGTATTGCAGCAAATGCTAACGTAACCGTATCTTCAACAGGTAATGCTAACGTTGTAGTCGTAAGCGGCGCAGGCGCAAACGTAGTTGGTTATGTTCAAGCTAATGGTGCAGGTACATTCGGTTCACTCGTTTCTCCTTCACTCACTTCAAATAGCGGACCACTTACATTAACTGCTGCTGCAGGTAATGAGAACATTGTTCTTGTTCCAACTGGTACAGGTAACGTTGACGTTTCAAGCAGACACATTGTTCAACTTGCAGATCCAACAAACGCACAAGATGCAGCAACAAAATCATATGTTGACAGTGTTGCAACAGGTCTACAGATTCACCCAGCAGTTCGTGTAACAAGTGCAACAAACTTGACTGCAACTTATGCTAACGGTGGAACTTCTCTAACTACTACTACTATTAGTGGTGGTAAGATTTTCACTTTCAGTGCAGATCACGGATTAAGCCTTGATGATGAAATTTATTGGGACAACTCATTCAACGGAGTCATTGCTGATAACGCATATTTCGTTGAAACTATTCCAGCAAACAATCAAATCACGGTAAGAGCAACTTATACTGGTGCTGAAGCAACATTTACTAATGGAACTGGCTTAACACAGGCTGCACTTGCTAACCCAGGTGTTGGCGCAACATTGACTAATTCAGGCGCAAATGCTGCATTGACAATTGATAGTGTTGCATTGTCGCTAACTAACAGAGTACTCGTTCAGGGTCAGACAAATGGCTTTGAAAACGGGGTCTACACAGTTACTACAGTAGGTAACGGTTCAACTGCTTGGGTACTAACAAGAGCAACAGATGCCGATCAATACGCTCCTAGTGACGTAGGCAAGTTAGGCTATGGTGACTACTTCTTCATTACTTCAGGTAGTGCATTTGCTGGTTCGTCATACGTTCTCACAACTCCAGTTGGAGAAATCACATTCGGTATTACTAATATCGGCTTCAGTCAGTTCGCTGCTGCTGGTTCATACTCAGCAGGTAATGGTATCGCAATTAACGGTACTGTTATCAGTGCAAACGTTGATGGTGTAACAACTGATATTGTTGCCGGTAACATTGTTGTTAAGACAAGCGCCCAGCTGACAACACCAAATATCGGTGCTGCTACAGGGACAAGCGTAACCTTATCAGGCAACGTACTAGCAGGAAATGTTAACTCAAATGCATTGGTAAGTGCTGCTAATGTTAGCGCAAGTGCTAATATTATTGCTAACAACATCAGTGCAAACAGCAACATTACTGCAAACAATGCTACAATTAACTTAGCATTGT
>JAOAUO010000140.1 GCA_030157565.1 Legionellaceae bacterium | reverse complement strand
AATCATCACGAGGAAGGGTTTCAAGGATATTCAACAGTACTTTTCCAGCATGGCTCCGAGCATTGAGTGAGGAATTATGCATGACGGAAGCCACTTTATGCCGCAAAAAAGGAATGTGTTTTGGGTTTGCATTGTAAGCCGTTGAGGTATATAGGCCTAAAATACGGCGCTCACCAATGACCTTTCCTGCTTTGTTAAACCGTTTGACTCCAATATAATCGGTGTAGGCATCCCGATGCACATTGCTTAATTTATTCGTTTTAGACATTAATAAAATATGCGGGGATAATGTAAGTTTAAGGGCTTCTGGTGCCATGCTGGATAAATTAAATGGATTGGGATGACTCAATGTTTCGCGCAACACGCCCAAACCTGTTCCAGGAATGGCTTGCAATATCGTTGATTGTTCGGATTTAATCAACTCATAATCTCGTAGCCCTAAAAATGTAAAATGATGATCTTCAATCCAAGTTAAAAAAGCTTTGCTTTCCTCTATTTCATTTTTATCAATGGTTTCCGGTAAAAAATCCAATTCTTCCGTGATCGCGCGAACGCGTCCACACATTTCAGGCCAATCCTCAACAACCGCGGCATTTTGTTTCAAAACCTGTACAAACTGTCGGTTCAACTCATCCAAAACAGCCGGGTCCGTTTGGCGGTCAATTTCAAAAAACAAAGGCGCCTCGGTGAGAAAAGGAAGCGAAACAACCCCTTGTCGTGGCAAAATGGCCGTGACCTCATCTGAGGCATCTCGTGTCAAGCGAACGCCCCCCATATGAATGACCAGGTGCAACGCAAGTCCCATGCGATTGATCACAACACGCAAAGAGTCCACCAAAAAAGGCATGTCATCACAAATCAATTGAACAACCGTATGCGTGGTGTGCCATCCGTCTTGTTCAAGGTCAGGATTGTAAATGCGTATTTTCACCTCACCTGGCGCGCGCTGCTTTATCATAGACCAAAAATTAATCACGCAACCTGACAATTCATCAATCGTCCATTCACGCAGATCATCCAACGCCACGGTTGAGAAAAACTGTTTGGCAAATTCCGCACACAAATCAGACTGAGGTGCTTGCAATCGCGTTCGGATCAAATCGACTACCGCCGCAATAAGGACATTTTTACCTTCTTCAAATTTATGGGACATTCGATCACTCCAGCATGCTATGGGTTTAATGAATTGAAGTTTGGACAGAAAAGCATGTAAAAGGCCTCATGCTTTTCTGTCCAAATATAGTAGGCTCATCGAGACTTAGGAAGGTTAGTGTATTGAATAAGGGGTTTGCGATAAGGGACCCGCACGCTCAAACCCTCCATTAAATACACTGAGCTCTCTAAAAATGGATGCGCTTCTCATATTTGGACGAAATGACATGCGTTTTTTTGCATGTTGTTTCGTCCAAACTCCAATAATATAGAGAATTATATACTGGTTACCCATCACTGCACAGTCAGTCGTTGGGAAATTCATGAACACCATGCGCTCCATCGCAAAAAAAAAATCAAGAGGAGGCCCTTTTCATGTTTTTCTGTTCAAACGCCCTAAACCAATGCACTCACAATTTTTTCTTGATCAGCTGCAGTTAAATAGGGGTGCATGGGAATGCTCAATACGCGGCGGGCCGCACGCTCAGTATGGGGGAAATGCTGAACGCCGGGGTACAACGTTTTAAAAATGGGCTGCTCGTGAAGGCCCAATGGATAATGAACCGCCGTTGGAATACCTTGTTCTTGAAGCGCTTGCTGTAGTTGCTCACGATTGTCGACATTCAACGTATATTGTGCAAATACGCTGGTATTATGGGGTTTAATCACAGGCGGCTGAAAGGAAGCTGGCAGCATTTGTTGGTATCGATCGGCTACTTGCTGACGCAATTGAATTTCTTCTGGGAAAATCGCTAATTTTTCCAATAAAAATCCGGCTTGAATGGTGTCAAACCGCCCATTGATGCCTAAGCGTGTGTGGTGGTAACGTTTTGATTGGCCATGCAAACGAATTTCATTCATGCGAGTAGCCAACTCAGGGTCGTTTGTAAAACAAGCGCCGCCATCGCCATAACAGCCCAATGGCTTAGAAGGGAAAAAGCTGGTGCAGCCGATGGTGGTTAACCCACACGATTGACGGCCTTTGTACGTTGCACCAAAACTTTGAGCCCCATCTTCAATCACCGGCAAGTTAAATTGTTTAGCCAAAGCGTTTATTTCATCAAAATCCGCACATTGACCATAAAGGCTGACCGGCATGATGGCTTTTGTTTTCGAAGTAATGGCCGCTGCAATAGAAGCCACACTGATATTGTAGGTATCTGAGTCAATATCAACAAAAACCGGTGTTGCGCCTAATAAAGCAATCACTTCCGCTGTAGCGAAAAAACTAAACGGCGTTGTAATGACTTCATCTCCGGCACTCACGCCTAAAGCCATCAGGGCGATTAACAACGCATCGGTGCCACTGGCGACTGTCAAAGCATGGTCCACGCCTACAAACGCCGCTAAAGCATGTTCCACTTCGGCCACTTCTGGCCCCATGATATAAGCACCATGATCTAAAATGGCTTTAAATCGGGCAAACAAGCGATCTTCAATGCGTTGAGATTGCGTTTTTAGATCGATGAATTGCATAGGAGAATCCTTACATAATATATAATGCTTAAAAATGCAGGATGTTATCAATCCTGTTTTCATTAGTCAAATAGAGACTGACGGCCTATTTTGATTTTTTGAAAAAAGAAAGTTGACAAAATGAATTGATTTGGCGATATACTCTGCGAATGCTTAACAACTGAGACATTGCATGACCTTGAAGGCCATGTATAACACCCTTGCCAGTCAATATGCGACAGCGGATTGCTTCGGGTCAATTAGCGAGAGCCACGAATGTGCTATCGCTCAAATTAAACGCGCCCATTTAGGCGCTCATTCGCATTATAAAGCGCTGGATTTTGGTGTGGGTGATGGTGCTTTTTTACAGAAATTGCACGGTGAAATACCGCATGCTGAATTTACCGGAATTGATGTGTCCGGTGAAATGCTAAAGCAGGCACGTGATGCACTTCCTTTGACAACCATTGAAGCCAGTGCGACCGAAGCAAGCCATTACCTACCTCATCACAGCCAAGACTTGGTGCTGGCTCATTTTATCAACGCCTACATCCCCATAAACGACTTGTTCAATCAAGCCAAACTATTAACCCGTGCAAATGGTCACTTTTCACTGATCACCACCACATACGATTCTTTTCCTGTGGCACAGCAACATTTGGCCGACTTTATTAAAGAAGAATCATTGCTCGGTTGCATTGTCGGTCATTATTATAAAGCGATTGTCAAAAACACGACCGTGGCGGCCGGTGAAAACGAATTATTAAAGGCATTTGAAGACCACCAATTTAAGGTCCTCGAGCACCAACGCATTCGAATCCCTATCACGCTGAACAACATTGACGAATTGGCCCTGTTTGGCATTGAAGGCACCTGGTTTTTGAATAGTTTATCCATCCGAATGTTACCTAAAAACTTCCTGATTCAACGGCTCAAACGTTTGTTTAGCAAGATTTTTACGTTCCCCTACCATGATACGCATGTGATTGACATTGTGTTGGCTACTAAATAAATTGGATTTTGGACGAAACAACATGCAAAAACACGCATGTCATTTCGTCCAAAGATAAAGAGCTCATCAATCTTTAGAGGGCTCAGTGTATTTAATCGAGGGTTTGAGGCTGTCCAGTAAGGATCGTTCCCTCTGTTAAGTACGATGACCTCGCTTTTAAATGCTGATCCGACGTCTCGCAACGTGTCCACGAGACGTTTTATTGGTCATTATTCGACGCGCATCACAATCCTAAATTATCACGCTTAAAAATTCGATCAGCTCGATAACTAGAACGAACCAGCGGCCCAGATGCCACTTCAAAAAATCCTTTTTCCAATCCAATGTCTCGAAAACGGGAAAACTGATCAGGGGTCACGTAACGTACAACCGGCAAATGGTGTTTCGTCGGCTGTAAATACTGACCTAAAGTCAAAATATCAACGTTTTGTGCACGGATGTCGTCCATCGCCTGAATGATTTCATCGTCCGTCTCGCCCAAACCGAGCATCAAGCTGGTTTTCGTCAGCACATCCGGGCGATAACGCTTCGCGTAAGCCAATACCTTTAATGTTTGCCAGTAACCTGCGCGGTTATCTCGAACGGGGTGCGTCAAACGTTCCACGGTTTCCACATTTTGCGCAAACACATCCACCCCGCTATCGAGTAGCAAAGCAATGTCTTTCTCCACGCCTTGAAAATCGGGCGTTAAGGCTTCAATTTTCGTACGCGGACTACACGCTTTAATTGCTCGAATAGCGTCGGCATAATGTTTGGCACCACCATCCGGCAAATCATCCCGGTTAACCGAGGTTAAAACCACATAATCCAGATTCATGAGTGAAACGGTTCGCGCGGTGTTTTCAGGCTCCGCTAAATCCAGCCACCCCTGAGGATTCCCGGTATCCACGGCACAAAAACGACAAGCGCGCGTACAAACAGCCCCCATTAACATAATGGTGGCTGTACCATGTGACCAACATTCTGCAATATTAGGACATTTTGCTTCTTCACAGACGGTAGACAGGCCATGCTCTTTCACTTGCGCTTTCACTTGCGCATAGGCCGGCGTGGTTTGATTCACCATGCGCAACCAAGCGGGCTTCGGCAAGCGCTCATGTTCAGCATCCACCGCTTTGACCCCATCTTTGATAGCAACAAACCCTTGCGTAGTTTTGTATTTTTTCCCACTTAAGACCACAACCGGGATGTCTGATAACTTACTCATATTCGTGCTCATAAATCAGTAATACTCCATTCGTCATGCCTATTAAAAAAATACGCACCCAATCAACCCAGAGACTGAACCATTAAATAATTTTTACGTCGGGAGTAAAGCAATAGCAACCCTATTTCCAGTAAAACCAAGTAACTGGTCATCATCACATCACTTAAGTAATGTTGCGTTAACAAAACGCGCGTGGCAATGATCACGATCCCTGAAAAAAGAAACCAATAGAAATAACGTGGAAAAACAATGCCCAAACCGAATATAAGGGCCATGGTGCTGGTCGTGTGCCCTGATGGGAAAGACCAATATTGCCGGGTAAAATGCAGCCCATAAAAACCATACAGTTTATCATCGAACAGTAACTCAGGCCGAGCGCGTCCTAACACGATTTTAAAAAAAAGAGTGATGCAGTTAGGGAGCAATACGCACAGCCACAAAAACCAACTGCGCATCTCCGCTATTTTGTTACGCGAAACAAAACGAAAAAACAAGGCCAACAAAAAGAAAAACACCATGTATATAAATCCCACGCCAATCACGGTCAGCCAATGCAATGCTGGAAATCGCGTGGTCAAGCTTAAACCATGAAAGTATTCTGCCAATGGCTTATCAAAATACACAAAAGAAAGCATTGCAAAGGCTAAATAAGCAACCGCAATCCAAGGCCGCAACATGATGGTTAAAAATCTATCAAAAGGTTTCATGGTATTTTTTCCCTTATGGTATAGAATCACAATTACCGGATTATGACAGAACCGTGTGAAAAAAACCTCATGCGTGTCACCCATACCCAACAACAATCCTTAAACTATTTTTTCGAGACGAGCCGCCGTGATCTCACAGACCCATCAAACCATTAAAATTCTAGCCGATGCAACCCTGCCATGCTTAACGGATTCGTTTCCAAAACCCTTTGCACTCACGCGATATGATTCACACGAACAAATCCCATCTTTGCTGACTGACCACACGGTGCTACTTTGTCGATCAACACTCCGTGTGAATGCGACTCTCCTGTCTAAGAGCACCGTTGAGTGTGTAGCGACTGCAAGCAGTGGCGTGGACCACATAGACGAGGCTTATTTAAACCAGCAGGATATTGCCTTATTTGATGCAAAAGGATCAAATGCCCCTGCGGTGGCGGACTATGTGGTCGCAACGCTTTCAGCACTTCATCGCTTAAACAAACCCATCGGACCATTGGCCGGCGTGATAGGGGTTGGGGAAGTGGGCTCGCGTGTAGTGGTACGTTTGGAGGCCGCAGGATTTAAGGTTATCTGTTACGACCCATTCAAAGACCCCAACGATACCCGTTATCGTTACAGCACACTCGCCCGTTTAGCCGATTGCGATCTGCTCTGTCTTCACCCTAATCTCCATGAATCACAACCGTTCCCTAGCAAACACTTCGTCAACGCTTCATTTTTAAATCAATTAAAATCAGGGGTCGTCATCATGAATGCCTCTCGTGGCGACATTGTTGATGAAGCCGCACTGTTGGCATCCGAGAAGCCCATCATTTATTGTACGGACGTATACAGCAGAGAACCGGAAATCAATCCACACATCATTGACTTCGCGACCTTGTGCACGCCACACATTGCAGGCCATAGCATAGAGGCCAAACAGGCGGCAGTGGTTCAATTGAGCCAAAAAATTCATCGGCACTATGGATTAACCAGCCCATATTTAGAGCGTTCCACACCTATCCACCCTGTTTTACCGCAGTCTCATTGGCAAGACTGGGTCTTGTCCAGATACAACCCAATGGACGAGACAGAACAATTGAAAATCGCTATCGATAAAACCAGCGCATTTATAGCGCTGCGAAAAGCGCATGTCTTTCGGCATGACTTTGAAGTTTGGACAAGATGATATGCACTAAACGCATGTCATCTTGTCCAAACTCCAATTTTCTAGCCCTCTAAAGAAAAATCAGCGTACCGTCCTTTGAAATCTCTGATTCGAGTGCCCTCGGCGAAATATAAAATGCGAGTCGCTATTTTTTCAATAAAATATCGATTATGGCTCACAAAAATAAGCGTGCCGGTGTATGCCGCCAACGCCTTGGCCAGTACCTCAATGGTTTCAATGTCCATGTGATTGGTGGGCTCATCTAAAATCAACACATTCGGTGATTCTAGAATGACTTTTGCCAACAACAACCGCGCAGACTCTCCCCCACTGAGCGATAAAATATCTTTGTCTACTTCGTCTTTGACAAATAACATTTGACCTAACACTTTTCGAACCTGTTGTTCCGTGCTACCGGTGGCTAAATCATTAAGCCAACTTAAAACACTCATGGATTTATTTAATAATTCATGATGGTCTTGTGAGAAATAACTG
>JAOAUO010000139.1 GCA_030157565.1 Legionellaceae bacterium | reverse complement strand
CCCCATTGGAGGCCTCTGGCAGGGCGCCGTCGCTTACAATTAATGGAGAATCAAGCAGGATAACCGCAGGTGGTGTGTATGCTTTATTTTTGGAGGGAATGAGTGCTTGGGACGAAATGACATGCAAAAACACGCATGTCATTTCGTTTAAATATAGCGATTCGATGCATTGGGCGATGTACGGCATCCGTCCGCCTCATTTAGTAATAAAAATAAGACACAATGAAATCACACGACTTATGGTATTATTTATATGCGATGTACAATTAAAATACGGTGCGGCGCCAGCGGCAAATGACGTCCAAGGGATATTTCTATGACTTATGTTTTCAATCCACATCATCATGTCAAAATATGGTTGAGCGTAGATCCTGCTTTATTTTTATCTGAAATAAATAAAGAACGATTGATTGCTTGCCGCGAAACAAACCCTCGAGATCTCATACATTTTGTTTATGATAGTCGCTTGTTATTTAACGAAACGATCGATGCGCTAACCGAATTTTGTTCACGTTATAGCCTCACTAAGCATGATATGCGAGTGCTTGAGAAGAATTGCAATGATTCAGTAGAACAGCGGCTTTTAACGATTTATCACGATGAGCTACGATTTTTGGGTCAGGGTGGCAATTTGGGTACAGCCAGTGATATTTTACGTTGGTTAGAACCCATTTATTCATTAGGTACGTATAGCGACTTTGATATCCTGATTGACACAACAGGTGTTCCAGACACCGTTACGGTTGAAAAACCATTGTTATTCAATCTGCACGCATACGATGCCAGCAGATATCTTAGTCAAATCGAGCCATCTGATAGCAGCAATACCCCCCTCTATTGTGTTGATGTCAATAACGACCTCATATCGGTTGTGAACAAAGAGAACGCATTGCCGATGATCAAAAACATCCAAATGGCAATCTATTTCGGATGCTCCCCTCCCGCTGAGCGGCGTTCATATTCTCCTTATTTACGTTACAGCCGGGCAGGGGAAAACACGTTAAAAAAGCTAGGCCTTTGTTGCACGATAATGGATGATCCAGAACAACATGAAATACGGGTCAATTTAACCCGTTTAAATCTCGAGTTCTCAGCACGTGAAACACGTCAGCTCATTATCAACGCCACAAAAAATGATGCTATATTTATTGAGTGTATGCCCATGATTACAAATACGGAACCTGTTCATATTTCTATCGATGATCTGGGTCGCCGTCGCCTTGCGTTTCGAACCGAATATCTCAAATACTCTGTGATCTACACATCGGGGGCAGGGCCATTGGCACTCGAAGTATGTGGGGATATATTTTATTCTCTTGAGAAGATACACGATATGATGACCCATTCATATCAACACTACGGATTGGGTCATGCGTTGAAATCTAACAACTTTGCAGACGCCGCGATAGAATCATCCAATGATTTGTCATGGCTCAATCAACCCTCTAAAACCAATGCCGCAGGATTGCGTTTTTTTAGTCAGCAGAATGATGCGCCGGAACTCACATCAAACCATTGTTGTAGTATAAGCTAAGAGAAAGGCGATGATTTGAGCAAGACGGCATGAAACAGTCTTGCTCAAAAAACTTACAGCCAATATACGAAAATAAACAAGAATAACCATACCACGTCAACAAAATGCCAGTACCAGGCAACACCCTCAAAGGCAAAATGCCGTTCAGGCGTGAAATGACCCCGCATGGAACGGATTAAAATAATGATTAACATGATGGTGCCAATGGTCACGTGCAACCCGTGAAAGCCGGTTAGCATAAAAAAAGTGGTCCCATAAATGCCGGAGTTCAAGGTTAAATTCAACTCGGTATAGGCTTCATGGTATTCATATGCTTGCAAACACAAGAAGAATACGCCCAATAGCACGGTGAATAGCAAGCCGATTTCCAATTGGCGGCGTTTATTCAGCTTCAAAGCCCAATGTGCCCACGTGATGGTCACGCCGGACGTTAATAAAATAACCGTATTGATGGCGGCCAGCCCCCATGCGCCCATGGCTTCGTACGCACCCACAAATGTTTGGTTATTGGGGTTACTGAGCATCGGCCACATGGCTTTTACGTTGGGCCACATCGTGATGTGGGTGATGGGATGCATCTCACCGGCCATCAAGGGCTGCGTCCAATAACGTGAAAAAAACAAGGCTCCGAAAAAAGCACCAAAAAAGCAGACTTCGGAGAAAATAAACCAACACATGCCCCATCGAAACGATCGATCCACTTGCAAATCGAATAGGCCTTTTTGATTTTCATACACAACCTGTCCAAACCAACCCAACATCATGAAGACTAACATCAGGAGTCCGAGTGTAAACAAGTAGGGGCCATACCAATCCTCGTGCATCCAGGAGGCCGCACCCACCAAGAAGGTTGTTAAGCCGACAGAGCCCAGCAAAGGCCAGTGGCTAGGCTTTGGAACATAATAAGTACCATGCGCGCTCATAAGGGTCTCCTAACGTGTGATGCAACACGGTTCGTTACATCAAATAATGTGTAGGCCAAGGTGATTGTTTTCACGTTGGCGGGTAAATCCGCATCCAAATGGAACAGCAATGGCATCTCCATGGCTTCATGCCCATTCAATGTTTGTTGGGTAAAACAAAAACATTCGGTTTTTTTTAAAAATTTAGCAGCAATGCCGGGCGTGACGCTAGGAATGGCTTGAACCGTCATGGGGTGATCGGTTTTATTCTCCGCATAAAAGGCCAGTCGGGCAATTTCTCCCGGATGCACCGCCAATTTATCTGTTTTGGGATAAAACGCCCACGGCACGCTGCTGTTATTGGTGGCCACAAATTCAACCACCACGGTCCTGTCGTGCGCTACAATCGCGCTAGCTGGGTCAAAGGCGATGGCTTGGGCGTTGGTTTTCCCATTAATGCCTAACGCTTGGCAAAGGCTGTTGTAAATAGGCACCAATGCAAATCCAAACGCAAACATGCCTAACACGATCACCGCCAGTATGCTGACCAATTTCACATGATTTTTCAAAACCATCGGCTCGCTTACTGAATCACGGGAGGCGTTGTGAAGCTATGGTAAGGCGGGGGCGAGGACAGCGTCCACTCCAGCCCGTGCGCGCCTTCCCAAACCTGTCCGGTTGCTTTTTTGCCGCGTCGCATGGTTCGAATGACATTGTATAAAAATAACAATTGCGAGAAACCGAATATAAATGCGCCAATGGATGAGATCATATTAAAATTGGTGAATTGCAATGCATAATCAGGGATTCGGCGTGGCATACCGGCTAGCCCAAGGAAATGCATGGGGAAAAATGCGATATTCACAGAGATAACAGACAACCAAAAGTGCCATTTGCCTAGGCATTCGTTGTACATGTGACCGGTCCATTTGGGTATCCAATAGTAAGTGGCCGAAAACAGCGCAAAAATAACGCCCGGCACTAAAACGTAATGAAAATGTCCCACCACAAAGTAGGTGTCTTGGTATTGATAATCAGCCGGAACCAAAGCCAGCATGAGCCCCGTAAACCCGCCAATGGTGAATAAAAACACGAATGCGACTGCAAATAACATGGGCGTTTCAAAGGTAATTGATCCTTTAAACATGGTGCTCACCCAATTAAACACTTTAATCCCTGTGGGCACCGAGATGAGCATGGTGGTGTACATGAAAAACAACTCCGCTCCCAAGGGAACGCCCGTTGTGAACATGTGGTGAACCCACACGATAAAAGACAGCAATGCGATACTCATGGTGGCGTACACCATGAAATGATACCCGAATAATGGCTTGCGACTAAAGGTTGGGATGACTTCAGAAATAACCCCAAATGCGGGCAGCACTAAAACATATACTTCGGGATGGCCAAAAAACCAAAAAATATGCTGGAACAAGACGGGGTCGCCACCGCCTGCCGCTTCAAAAAAGCTCGTGCCAAAATGTCGGTCGGCTAGCATCATGGTCACAGCGCCGGCGAGTACAGGCATGATAGCAATCAATAAAAAGGCGGTAATCAACCAAGTCCAGACAAACATCGGCATTTTCATCATGGTCATGCCCGGTGCGCGCATGTTCAGGATGGTGGCAATGATATTAATCGAGCCCATGATCGAGGATAGACCCATCATATGAATGGAAAAAATCATGAAGTCCGTACTGGGTGGGGCGTATCTCGTTGACAGCGGAACATACATGGTCCAGCCGAAATTAGGGCCACCGCCGGCATGAAACATGGTTGAGCCAAGCAGAACAAATGCGAATGGCAACAGCCAAAAACTCCAGTTATTCAGACGTGGCAACGCCATGTCTGGCGCGCCTATCATCAGAGGAATCTGCCAGTTGGCCATGCCCGTGAACGCGGGCATGACCACACCAAATAACATGATCAGACCATGCATCGTGGTCATCTGATTAAAAAAGTTAGGATCAACAAAACGGTGGCCTGGCTGAAATAATTCAGCGCGAATCACCAAAGCCATGGCGCCGGCCACAAAAAAACTGGCCAATGCCAGGCATAGATACAATGTACCAATGTCTTTGTGATTGGTGGTAAACAACCAGCGCTTCATGAATCCGATGATGCCTCGGCCTTGCTCTGGGCCATGATCGTCGTGCGTTGCTGTTGTCGAATGGGTTAATACTTGACTCATCGTAAACCTCCAGATTGAGCTTTTTGGACCATGATGGGGGGATGCGTTTCATCTTGACGAATCGTGTCAACATCCGCGGGTTGAATGGTATCGCCGGTGTTATTTCCCCACGCGTTGCGCTCATAGGTTGTAATGGCCGCAATGTCTTCATCACTCAATTGATCGGTGTAAGCCTGCATGGCCGTTCCTGGAACGCCCTTTAAAATGATATCAATATGCCTTGAGACGGGTCGGCCCACCGAGACCGAACTGCCTTTTAAAGCCGGAAACATGGGAGGAAGCCCCAGGCCATCCGCGCCATGGCACGCCGCACAAACCTCGAGGTATTTGCCTTGTCCGCGGTGCATCAATTCGGCACGTGTCATGTTAGGCCGTACGATAGGAAGTTCGTTCGTCAATGATTGAATCGATTCAGCAGGGGCCCCATTTCCTTCTACAACGGGCTGTGCTGCAACCCATTGCTTAAAGTCAGCTTGGCTGACCGCTTGCACAACAATGGGCATGAATCCATGGTTCACGCCACACAACTCCGCACATTGGCCTCTATAAAAGCCTGGCTTTTGAATGGTGGCCCATGCTTCATGCATAAAACCTGGAATAGCATCTCGTTTCACACCCAATTCAGGAACCCACCAGGAATGAATCACATCCGTTGAGGTGACTAAAAATCGAATTTTCTGGTTTACGGGCACCACCAATGGCTTGTCGACATCGAGTAAGTACCATTCTCCTTTGGGTGCTTGGTTATGAATTTCTGCATAAGGCGTGGATAAGCGGCTGTAAAAACGAATGCCTTGATCTAAATATTGATATTGCCATTTCCACTGAGATCCCACCACTTTGATCGTGATTTCTGATGCCTCACTGTTGTCCATGCGCATCAATACCCGTGTTGCAGGCACGGCAAGGCCTACTAAAATTAAAAAAGGAATCATGGACCAAACAATTTCTAATCGAAGATTGTCATGAAACGAGGCGGCTTTGTATCCTTTGGATTTACGATGATAAATAAGGGAGTAAAGCATCACACCAAACACCAGAACACCAATGACTCCACAGATCAACATGGCAATCATGTGCAAAGAATAGATGTCGTGGCTGATGGGCGTTACACCTTTGAACATATTCATTTGCCATGGATCAGCGCCTGTTGCGGCCATCACTGTTTGTGTAGTCGCTAGCGCACAGAGCAGAATCAACATTCTGCAAATGTTTAACCGATTTAGCATCCCATTCCTCTTTAAGCTCACCATAATGAATAATTACCTTCCGTTTTAGACTGACTGACCATGTATTTAATGGCGGCCAATATTTCACGCGTTGTGCAGTCTTTACAGCCCCCATTGGCAGGATGATGGCTACCTTTGATCGTGCGTTCAACTAAAACATCGATATTTTTTGCAATCAACGGCTTCCATGCTTTTTTATCGCCTATTTTCGGCGCGCCAGAGCGTCCTTTATCATGGCAAACACTGCAACGTGCTTTGTAAACGTCTTGACCACTGGCCTGCGATGGTTGCACTTTACTGGCGTCTAAGTCGAGCCGTTGAGAACGGGTCAATGAATGGTCCAAAATATAGTCAACCGCGGCGATAATGTCGTTGTTGGAGCAGGTTACGCAAGCGCCTTTCACGGGCATACTATTGTAACCGTTGATGGCTCGTCGATAAAGTCCATCTAGACCACTGGTCTTAAGCCGCATAGACCAATTTGAACCGTTACCCATAAGGGGAGCGGTCATTTCACCGTTTTGATGGCATAAAATACAGGCACTCAAATACACCTGTTTGCCGCGACTGGATGTTGGCGGCTCACTGGACGGGGGGAGGCCGTTTGGTTCTTCGCTGACTACGGTTCTTAAATACGTCACAATGGCCTGACGGTCAGCCTCGCTGACGTATTTCATGCTGTTATGATTGACTTCCGCCATAGGGCCTGCGACGGGACCGGCATGATTAATCAATTCATTTTTTAGAAATACGTCGCCTACTTCGGCGTCCGATGCGGATTCCAAGCCATATTTTGTTATATTCGGTGCCCAATATCCATCGATGAAGCCGCCCGTTAAATAATTTTTATTTTTAACCGCGCCCAATGGATTCAAAGGGGTGTGGCACATGCTGCAGTGGCCCAATCCATCGACCAGGTATTTTCCACGATTCCACTCGGCTGATTGACTGCTGTCATTTTGGAACAAGGTATTGGGGTAAAAAAACAACAAATCCCAACCAAACAATGAATACCGCGCCCCAGGCACAGAAAATGGAAAGGGCAGGGGCTTGTTTTCTTGAACAACCGGTGGAATGCTCATGAAATAGGCGAACATTGCGCGCAGGTCATCTTCAGAAATATTGGCAAAATACACATAAGGGAACACGGGGAAGTAATTACGCCCTTGGGGGTCACGTCCGTGCTTCATGGCCTGAATAAAATCCGCTTCCGTCCATTTTCCGATCCCAGTTTCTTTATCGGGCGTGATATTCGGGCTATAAAACGTTCCGAAGGGGGTCGCTATCGGCAATCCGCCTGAAAAAGCAGGTGTCCCGTTGGTGACATTCGTATGGCAAGCAATGCAGTCACCCATTT
>JAOAUO010000138.1 GCA_030157565.1 Legionellaceae bacterium | reverse complement strand
AGATATGCCAACCGCGTACAACGTTCGGCCTCATCCATATAATGCGTGCTCATCAACGTGGTGACGCCACGCTCACTTAATGCGTGTATTTTATCCCAAAAATCTCGACGGGCAATCGGGTCAATGCCCGCGGTGGGCTCATCCAATAATAGTAAATCGGGCTCATGCAAGAGACAAGCAGCCAAGGCCAAGCGTTGCTTCCAACCGCCCGACAAGTCACCGGCTAGCTGTGTGCGTCGGTCAACCAAATCCATTTGCTGCATGATGTCCATTATACGTACTTTTCGCTTATTCAGCCCATACACATGGGCCACAAAATTCAGATTTTCTTCAACGGTCAAGTCGGTATAAAAACTAAACTTTTGTGTCATGTACCCAACACGTTGCTTTATTTTAGACGATTCAGTGAGGATGTTATGACCTAAACAAACACCCTGACCACTGTCTGGCGTCAGCAATCCACATAACATACGAATGGTGGTCGTTTTCCCGCTGCCATTGGGGCCCAAAAACCCAAAGACCTCGCCTTTTTTAACATGCAAATCAAGGTCATTGACGACCACTCGTCCATCAAACGATTTTCGCAAATTCGTCACATCAATCACACGTTCATCCAGCATGCGTAGGCACCGTTACAACAACAGGTTGCCCTGGTTTGAACTGATCGGCTTTATCCATGGTCGCCTTGATCCGAAAAACCAGCTTATCCATGTTCTCACGGCTATAAACCAATGGAGGTAGATACTCCGCTTCAGGCGAAATATATTGAACCTGAGCCTGGTTTTTTTTAGAGCACCCTTGGCAGTCAAATGTAATGTGTTTGCCCACACTCAGGAGAGGCAAAACCCCTGCCGGCACAAAAAATTCAATGAACCGATTGTCGGTCGTTAATAACGCCGCAACAGGTTTTTTCGAATCAACGAATTCTCCCTTTTTAAAATAGGTATCAAAAATGACACCGTCTGCTGGCGCATAAAAACTCTTCTGCGCGATTTCCCACTCCACTTCCTTTTTCTTTCGATACAAAAATAATACTTGTGCTTGTTGGGCTTTCAATTGACTGGAACGACTGCCTAATTTAGCCAGCGCAAGGTTGGCTTCAAATTGTGCCTTTACATCACTTAATTCTTTATAACGCTCGACGGATGCATCGAAAGTATCTTTATCAAGGACATGTTTTGAATACAATGTTTGATTCCGATTGACGCGCAATGCCGCCAATCTGATTTGCGTTTCAGTTTGAGAAATTTGCGCCATGATGGCGGCAATTTCCGGCGCACGCTTGGACATGGTCATATCATGATAGATATATTTTGCCTGCTCTAGAGCAGAAGCGGCTTGTTTAATCTGCAAAGCTTGGGGATTAGGATCTAATTTAAAGAGCAACATCCCCTTTTTAACTGACTGCCCTCTGAATACGAACACCTGTTCCAAAATACCGTAATATGGCGAAGCGAGGTATATATTTTC
>JAOAUO010000137.1:4568-7311 GCA_030157565.1 Legionellaceae bacterium | reverse complement strand
ACCAAGGGGGTGCTCGCTGTCAATGCAACCAACCTCGACATCAAGCGGGTAAATCCCGCTTTCACTTTTGCCTATATCACGACCAAAGTTGAAGCGGCCATACTAGAAGCCAAAGTATTCGATGATGAGTCCATTCCGTTGGTTGGGATCAACGCGACAACCGTCAATGGAATGGTGACCTTAACAGGAGAGGTCAAGCAGAACAAATCCATTACGGCGATATTGAAACGCGCGAATGCCGTGCGGGGCGTCAAAAAGATCATTTCCAATTTGCATGTTATTGGAGTTTTGACAAAATGACATGCAAAAACACGCATGTCATTTCGTCCAAATATAATCAGCTCATCAATCTTTAGCCTAGAAAAAGCAGTTGAAGCCGTAGCGAGAAGGTCCAGCGTACCTGCTCACCGTAGCAAACCCTTCATTCAATACGCAGGCCTTCCTCAGTCTCGATGAGACTATTATATTTGGACAGAAAAGCATGAGGCCCTTTTCATGCTTTTCTGTCCAAACTCCAAAAAACAAGTATAATCGAAACACCCTCGCACGCTTCAATTGCTCACTGATCATTTCGACCCTTAGAGACCACTCAAATGAAACCCATTGCTCTGCACATTAGCTGTGAACACGCTGTAAATACAGTCCCGCCGGCCTATGATCCACTATTCGCTGAGCAGGAAACCGTATTAAACTCCCACCAAGCAATTGACATCGGCGCATTCGAAATAGCCCACCATTTGCAGTCAACGTTCGCTTGCAGTTATACTGAAGCATGCGTGACGCGATTACTCGTTGACTGCAACCGCAGCCTGACGCACCCCCACTGCTTTTCTGAATTCACCCATGCATTGCCTCGCGCGGAAAAACAAACGCTCATCAACCAATATTATCAACCCTTTCGCGATGAAACGGAGCATAAAATCAAGGGGCTCATTGAACAAGGTGCGCAAGTACTGCATCTGTCGATTCACAGCTTCGCCCCCGAGTGCGATGGTGTGATACGGCATGCGGGCATTGGTTTATTATATGATCATACCCGCCACGGCGAACAAGAAGTGGCTCGAATTTGGAAAAGCCTGCTGCTCTTGCAAACGCCCACGTACCGTGTGCGCATGAATTACCCCTACCATGGACACAACGACGGCTTTCCTCATGCGTTACGTAAACAATACACTGAACACGATTATCTGGGCTTTGAGGTAGAATGCAATCAAGCACTACTCCAAGAACAGGAATCGCGTGATGAATTGGCACACGTGCTCTCATCCAGTTTGCAAGAATTGTTACAGGTACTGTAATTTTTTGAGTTTGGACAGAAAATTCATACCAAACAATCAGGACACAACCCATAAATATTCAACGCGTGATCAGTCATTTTAAACTGCGCACGCTCAGCAACCATTTTTTGCCGTTGCTCAATGACCTCATCCACGAACTCCTCAACTCGACCACACTGAACACAAACCAAATGATCGTGATGATCGCCCTGGCTCAATTCAAACACCGAGTGCCCGCCTTCAAAATTATGCTTATGAATGAGCCCTGCCGATTCAAATTGCGTCAGAACACGGTAGACTGTGGCAAGCCCCACGTCTTCACCCATATCCAAAAGCGCTTTGTAAACCCCCTCGGCACTGAAGTGATGCTCAGCCGATTGCTCCATGATCTGCAAAATCTTTAAACGAGGCAATGTAATTTTTAATCCGGCGTGTTTTAACTGCTGACTTTCTTCCATTAATCCCTCTTTCATACACTGATTATCAGATGTTAATCCATGAATGGCGTGTTACTATGATCGCATTTTTCATCTGAGGTCAAAAATGCGAATTAGAACGATTATCATTGGCGTTAGTCTAGCACTTTCACTGTCAAACTGCATGTCATATGATTTTTCAAGACGAGTGGTGCAACAAGGCAATTTACTCAGTGTTAAAAAAATCAAGCGATTGCAAATAGGCATGAGTAAAAATGACGCGGCTATTTTAATGGGAACCAGTTTAATCAGCCCGATGTTTAATGACAATCGTTGGGATTATGCATTCACTTTGCGAAAAGGAAACAGTGCCACGGCAATCAAGCACTTAACGCTGTATTTTACACATGAAAAACTCAGTCGGATTGAGCAATAAAGCTCGATGTTAAACCATTTTTAGCCATTCACCACCCTTTGCCTTGCGGGCAAATGGGGTGAATGGTTACACCTTTCGGCGCGCGCGCTGGCGTCTTGTTTCCATGGGATCAAGCTGCAACCCGCGATACAGCTCAACCCGGTCTCCGGGTTGTACGCATGTATCAAAAGATACCGCGCGCGAAAAAATGCCCACAGGCCCGTCCATGAGCCACGGAAACGGTTCTAAAAAACCAGACTGACTCACGGCATCCGCCACGGTCATCCCTTCAACAAAAGGCATGCTCGCTTGCAGCGTGGGTAGCCCCGTGCCCGGGCTATAAATGACCTCAACACGTGCCATACAATGCCTTAGCACGGTCACAAAAGGCATCAACCATCATATCCGTGACTTGCTCAAATACCGGTCCTAACAACATTGAAAACATACGGCCGGAAAAATCGAATTCCAAATCAAAGGAAATCTGGCACCCATCCGGCAACTCATCAAAGCGCCAAAATCCTTCCAGATGACTGAACGGACCATCCACCAAACGTATTTCAATCATTTTGTTGGTTTGCAAGCGGTTGCGTGTAGTGAATGACTTGCTCATGCCGGCAGCAGCAATCACCAAC